>WGDA01000125.1 GCA_015493505.1 Pseudomonadota bacterium
ACCCCAAAGAAGTCATCGCATACAGCAAAGAACAGGGCGTCAGGATGGTCGACTTAAAATTCATGGACTTCCCTGGGCTGTGGCAGCATTTCAGCGTCCCCATCTCCCAGCTTGACGAGCAATCCTTTGAAGAGGGCTATGGATTTGACGGCTCCAGCATCCGGGGGTGGCAGCCCATCAACGCCAGTGACATGCTCGTCATCCCGGACCCGGCCACCGCGCAGTTGGACCCCTTCACCGACGTCCCCACCTTAAGCCTCATCTGCAACATCGTGGACCCCTTAACCAAAGAGAAATACAGCCGGGACCCCCGGAACATCGCGCAGAAAGCCGAAGCCTACCTCAAATTCACCGGCATTGCCGACACCGCCTACTTCGGGCCCGAAGCCGAATTTTTCATCTTCGACGACATCCGATTCGACCAGAACGAGCACAGCGGCTACTATTTTGTGGACTCCGTGGAAGGCAGATGGAACAGTGGGCGGGAAGAAAACCCCAACCTGGGCTACAAACCGAGATACAAAGAAGGCTACTTCCCCGTCTCCCCCATCGACAGCTACCAGGACCTGCGGACCGAAATGGTCCTCACCATGGAAGACATGGGCATCGAAGTTGAAGCCCAACATCACGAAGTCGCCACCGCGGGGCAGGCCGAAATCGACATGAAATACGCCCCATTGGTACACATGGCCGACCAGCTCATGCTCTTCAAATACATTGTCAAAAACGTCGCGTTAAGGCACAACAAGACCGTCACCTTCATGCCCAAGCCCCTGTTCAACGACAACGGCACCGGCATGCACGTGCACCAGAGCCTGTGGAAAGACGGCAAACCCCTATTCGCGGGCGACCGGTATGGGGGACTCAGTGAGCTGGCCCTGTACTACATCGGAGGCATTTTAAAACACGCCCGGGCCCTGTGTGCCTTCGTGGCGCCCACCACCAACTCCTACAAGCGGCTGGTACCTGGGTTTGAGGCCCCCGTCAACCTGGCCTACTCCAGCCGGAACCGGAGTGCCGCCGTACGGATTCCCATGTACTCCGTCAGTCCCAAGAGCAAGCGGATCGAAGTCAGATTTCCGGACCCCTCCTGCAACGGGTACCTGGCCTTTGCGGCCATGCTCATGGCGGGGCTGGATGGCATTGAGAACCGGATAGATCCGGGAGAGCCGCTGGACAAAGACATCTATGGATTGAGTCCGGAGGAGTTGGAGAACGTGCCCTCCACGCCGGGGAGTCTGGAAGAGGCACTGGAGGCCTTGGAAGGGGATCATGAGTTTTTGATGAAGGGAGACGTTTTCACGGACGATGCCATCTTCACATGGTTAGATTACAAGCGTGCCAACGAGGTGGAACCCATCCGCCTCAGACCTCATCCCTATGAGTTCGCTTTGTATTACGATATCTGATATAGAGAATTCCAGATAATTTGAAACACAGAAGGCGGAAGGGTTTTCCCTTCCGCCTTATCATTTGAGGTGAACGGGGGCAAAAACTTCCACTCAATTCATGAAGGGGAAAATATTACCTTTATAAATGTTCTTAGAAAACCCATGAAGATAGAAAATAACATTGATATCAATAAGTTATCATGCGTCCTGAAGTGGCACGAACGTTGCTTACACAGGGATGGCAAAGGAGGAATCAAGGTGGCTTCTGGATTCGCGTTTACAATCCCTGCTTCGATGGTTGCCATGACGCAAGGTGGCGGCGGAAGCAGAAATGTTCAGACAAAAAGCGCGAGCGCAGGGAAACTCGGCAAAAAAATTAGCGAGCTTCCTTTCCAAAAGGTATTAAAAAACGAGGCACGGAAAGATAGTCAGGGTGCTTCCTTGCTGGGGTGCAACGCGACGGATAAACCTGGTACAGGCATTATGAGAAAATTGGAAAACGAAATACAAGGTGGGGCCGTGAATATTAAAGACCTGCTCATGTTTTTGCAGCAGTTGGCCCAGGCCAGCGGAATCGATCAGACCCAGCTGAAGAGTTTTTTGGCGGATAAAGTAATCCCCGCGTTGGAAAAGGGCGGAAAAGATTTACAGGAGCTTGCGAAGCTTCTGAAACAGGCGATCGCGTCGACGG
Source organism: Pseudomonadota bacterium (assembly GCA_015493505.1). Classification (GTDB taxonomy): domain Bacteria; phylum Desulfobacterota; class S145-22; order S145-22; family S145-22; genus S145-22. Next base: position 2,083 of record WGDA01000125.1, read on the forward strand.
GAAAGGGAACTCCCTTGGAGTCGGAGAGGAAAATAAAGCCGAATCCGAATGAAACGACTGAAATGTTGGGAAAAAAGGCAGACGGCTCGAAGGCTTTCGGGAATCCAAGGCATGTCCAAAAAGTTGAGAAAATGGGAGTCGTTTCTCATGAAATCGAGAAGGCCTTCAAACTGGTAAAACAGGACAAGGCGAAAGAAGGGGTAAATCCGGAACCCCAGCGCCTTTATGAAACAGGCAAGGAGTTGGAACAAAGTTCTCTCGGCGGAAAGACCGCCAAAGGCATGGGCGGGGCTCAGGCGAATGCGCCCCATTCATTGAAAGATTTGATCAATTCTTTGAGCGACTTAGAGAAAGAAGAAGGGGAGTCAAAATCAATTCGTAAAGGGAATCTCAATGGCGTTAAAGGTGTTCAAACATCCGTGGGTCCGCTTGAAAAGGGAGGCCAGGTCTTGGCGTCAACGGGTAACAACACGGTGTCCCGGGCTCAAAATGCGGCCGTGGTGGAACAGATTGTCCAGAAGGTCGCGGTTTTTCGTCATGATGGCCATTACACCATGCGCATTGCTTTGAAACCTCCCCAATTGGGGAATATCGATGTGGCCCTGACGGTGCGGGGACATCATCTTCAGGCGAATTTTTCAGTTGAGAGTCCTGTTACACATGAAATCTTGACCCACCAGTTGCCAGAGCTTCGCGCTCAGCTCGCCCAGCAGGGGTTGACCATGAAGGAAGTCTCCGTGCAGGTTGGTGGCGGGAATCCTCAAGGATTCAGGCCATTTGGTGGTACAACACAAGAATTTTCTGGCCGGAGCAAGGGCCGGGGTCTCACGTTGTCCCCGATTGAGGAAGTTCGCGAAGAGGGAGCGGAGCTCGTTAGACTGTCAAAAATTGAAGAGACCCTTTCCAGGACCTCGTTAGACCGTATCAATATTTTCGCGTAAGGAGTGAGGAAATGATTGCCACAACCGCGATAACCGCTTCGGATCCTCAGGGCGCTTCGGATAAAACCAAGAGCATGGGCTTGAACCGCCTTGGAAAAGATGACTTCTTGAAGCTCCTTGTTCAACAGGTTCAGCATCAAGATCCATTGAACCCGATGGATTCTACCGATTTCACGGCGCAATTGGCCGAGTTCAGCCAGCTGGAGCAGTTGACACAGGTCAACGATAAGCTGTCGGATCTGAAGCTTTACCAAGAGACTATCAATAACGCCCTGGCTATTTCACTGATAGGAAAGGATATCAAGGTCAAGGGGGATCAGATTTCGCTGGAAGAAGGGAAGCCAGTCAAGCTTGGATATTCTTTAGATAAGGACGCGGCGTCCGTCGTCGTTGCCGTGACAGATGGGAACGGCCGTCAGGTCGCTTCTCTTACCGCCGGGAATCAAAGAGCCGGTTACAATGAGATGAGTTGGAACGGGAAGGATGCTGACGGAAACTCTCTACCAGGCGGGACGTATACCTTTAGCGTGTTAGCGAAAGATAGTGACGGGAACACCATCAACAGCTCGCCCTTTATGTTTGGAAAAGTTAATGGCGTTGAATTTGTTAACGGGAAGCCCTACCTGACGACTGATTATGGCAAATACGCCATGAGCGATGTGATTTCTGTCCAGGCTGGTGAGAATCAGCAGCCTGACCAGCCATCAGCCTCCATGGCGGATACGAATATCCCAGAAGAAACGGATAACACTCAAAACGGATAGGAGGGGACAAAATGCTTTCATCACTGTGGACCGGAATCAGTGGTTTGGACGCCAACGGCGCGGCGATGGGGATTATCGGGAATAATATTGCCAACGTGAATACGGTTGGTTTCAAAGGAAGCACTGCGGCGTTTTCGGATATTCTCAGTCAGACACTGACCGGTATGAACGGTACCAACCAAATCGGAAGAGGCGTGAAGCTCGATGCCGTGCAGACGCAGTTTCTTCAGGGGTCGTTTGAAACCACTGGCAGCGCTACGGACATGGCCATCGATGGGAACGGCTTTTTTATTGTTAAAAAGCCGGACGGTGGACAGTATTATACCCGGGCCGGACAATTTACCATCGACAACGACGGGTATTTGGTCAACCCGGACAACCTGGTGGTTCAGGGATACGCCATCGACGCCAATGGCAACGTATCGACACAGTTAAGCGATATCAACCTGTCCAAATCGATTTCAAACCCTAAAACGACCTCTAAGGTGAACCTCTCCGTTAACCTGGACGCGACATCGCAGGTCCCCACGGTCGCGTGGAATCTGGCGAATTTGAATTCAGACATGTATAATTATACGACTTCTGTGACGGTTTATGATTCTCTCGGTGGTGCGCATCCCGTTTCCATCTATTTCGTCAAGACAGGCGCGAACGCGTGGACAGCGCATTACGTTTACACTGACAATACCGGGGCTCAACAGGAAGCGGGGACCCAAGATTTGTCTTTCGGGACGGATGGGTCTTTGACAACCGATAACGAAGCCCCAATCAATTTTACCAATCTCGCAGATGGCGCCACGAGCCCTCAGGCAATTACCTTCGATTTTGGAAATGGAACGGCAGGCGGAGGCACTGGGCTGGATCAGACCACGCAGTTTTCCTCCCCGAGCGTGACAAATATGGTGAATCAGGATGGATACCAATCGGGTTCTTTGCTGAGCGTGACAGTGGATCTGGATGGGGTGATTACGGGGCTTTTCTCGAACGGACAAACCCGTCAGGTTGCCCAGATGGCGCTGGCCGATTTCGCTTCCCCTTGGGGGTTGACGAAGATGGGTGGGAACCTTTACGCGGAATCGCATGCCTCTGGCCAGCCGGTCATTAACAAGCCAGGCACGGGAGGCGTCGGGACGATTCATTCCAACGCGCTCGAACAGTCCAACGTGGACTTGGCCGCTGAGTTCGTGAAGCTGATTACCACTCAAAGGGGGTTCCAGGCAAATTCTAAAATTATCACGACGAGCGATGAAATGCTCGCGGATGTGGTGAACCTCAAGAGATAGCGAAGCCTGGGGCGTCAATCTCCTGACTCGAGGAACGAAACTTTGACATTTGTCCTCCCCCCGGGAAGGAGAAAGCGCTGGAAGCTTTCTCCTTCCCATTTTACCTTTTTTATGTGTTTTTTCCGCCAAAGCATAGAATAATCACATTAATATACTATTATTTCAATAAGTTATATATCAATATTCTCGCGACGCGCCCCTCCTTTGGCCACTGGGGAAGCCATATCAAGGAAGACCCCTTTGGGATTGCCGCCGAAAATAACCTCGAAAATCTGGCATAAAACTTGCGCTACAGTTTTACAAAAAAAACATAAAGGGGTCTTTCGGTGGATATCGCAACCATTATTGGTTTTGTCATGGCGTTTGGACTGGTCGTCGCGGGAATTCTCCAGGGGGGAAGTCTCGGGACCTTCATTGATCCACCTTCCCTCCTGATTGTCGTGGGTGGAACCATTGGGGCTACCCTGATAAACTACTCCCTGCCAAAGGTCTTAGGACTGGTGGGAATTTTAAAAAACGCGTTCTTTTCACAATCGAACAACCCGGATCAGTGGATACAAATTCTGGTAGAGTTCGCGGGAAAATCGCGCCGGGACGGTATCCTGGCACTGGAATCATCACTTGGCGAAGTCAAGGATGAATTTCTGAAAAAGGGAATCCAGCTTGCCATTGATGGCCTCGAGCCTCAGGTCATACGGAACATTCTCGAGACCGAGATTGATCACATTGACGAGAGGCATAAAGACGGTAGCGACATCTTTATGGCGATGGCCGCTTTCGCCCCCGCGCTTGGCCTCATCGGCACACTGATTGGTCTGGTCATGATGCTGCAGAACATGGATGACCCCAGTTCTATTGGTCCTGCTATGGCGGTCGCGTTGCTGACGACATTTTATGGAGCCATCATGGCAAACCTGATATTTACACCACTGGCTGGAAAACTAAAGGTGAAAAGTAAGGAAGAAATTCTGACGAAAGAGCTTCTTCTGGAAGGGATTTTATCCATTACGGCGGGTGATAACCCGAGGGTATTGGAGCAGAAACTGCACGCGTTCCTGGCGCCTAAGTTGAGAAAGTCGAGCTTCGAATAAGGTGGTAAGTGATGCCACGGAAGAAGAAAAAACAGGAAGAAGAAGGAGGGGATCCTTTCGTGGTCATGATGACTTCCCTGAGTATGATTCTCCTCGCCTTTTTCATTGTTATGTGCTCCCTTTCCGTGGTGGACGCGAGGCGGGTCAAAAAAGCCCTGGGCTCCCTGATAGGAAGCTTTGGACCGCTTCCTGGTGGAACCATGGCGAGCAAAGGGAAGAGCGCCCCCTCAAAGGTAATCGGCGCTGGCCCATCGCAAAAAGCGGCCAAGAATGGGTTGCCTGGACATTCCCTTGGCGCGGCAAAGGTTTCACTTGAAAAGATGGAGACCCTTTTTATGCAGGAAGGCCTTGGGAAAAAGATGCGTGTGAGCGTGACGACAGAGGGGGTTAAGGTCGCCTTTACGGGAGATGTTCTCTTTAAATCCGGAAAGGCGACGATTGATCCTAAGATGCGTCCCATCCTTGACCTTCTGGGAAAGGCGATTGAAGAAGCGAACCGACCCGTTCGCATAGAGGGGTTCACGGATAATGTCCCGATTCACACAAAAAGGTATCCGTCCAACTGGGAATTGTCCGTTGCGAGGGCGGTGAATGTTCTACGTTATCTTGTCAGAAAGGGATATATCTCTTCCGATAGGGTCTATGCGGTTGGATATGGGCCTTACCGGCCTGTTGCGCCGAACGATACGCCGCAGCATCGGGCGTTGAATCGAAGGATTGATGTCGTTTTCTTGGGGACTTACCTTTAGCGGAGGCAGAAGTGGCAGACGTTGACCCTAATGCGTGGATGATTTCATTTTCGGATCTCTTGACCCTGTTACTGACCTTTTTTGTGCTGATTTTTACCATGTCTTCGGCGGATAACAAGGCTGTCAAACAGGCTTTTGGGTTCTTCAACGCGGCGTATGGTCCCCTTGAAATGGGATCCGGTCCGTCTCCCTATCCCCCATCAACAGTCAAGGAGCTTAAGCGTTTCAGGCAAACGGCTGTAATTATCCCGGGAACCCTCGCGAACGAGGCATTCGAAGGCACCCTTGATTTTGGGAACCCGAAGACGCATGTGGGAAACGTTGGAAAATTCCAGGCCGCCAGGCTTTTGCGGAAGGCCATCAAAGAGAGTGGCTATAACCTTTCCCAGATCCAGGTAAGGATGGAAGGGAACAACCTTTTGGTCCGTTTGGGAGAGCGATTTCTTTTCGATTCTGGCAAGGCTGCTTTGAAGCCTGAAATTTATCCCCTCTTGAAAAAAATCGGGATGGTTATCAAAAAAACCCCTTTTGATGTCCGCGTCGAAGGGTTCACGGACGATGTGCCTATTCACACGGATATCTATCCATCCAACTGGGAGCTTTCCGTGGCACGTGCCGTGAATGTGCTGCATTATTTGGTGAGGGTGGACGGCATTTCGCCCGCTCGAATGTCCGCGGCCGGATATGGTGCAACCCATCCCATTTCGAGAAAAAACACCCCGGAGGCAAGGGCGCTGAATCGCCGTGTGGAAATTATTTTAATAGATAGAGGAAAAGGAGAGACTATCAATGGCCGATGAAGAAAAAAACCAGGAAGAAGAACCCAAGAAGAAATCGCCTTTGAAGCTGATTATTATTCTGGTCCTTGTCCTGGCTATTTTGGGGGGCGGTGGATTTTTCGCCTACAAGAAGTTCCTGGCTCCCAAACCGAAGGCAGCCAAACAGGAAATTTCTGAGCAAGAAGCGCCACCTCCCGGACAGCTTCCAAAGCTGGGTCAGATCTTTGACCTGGACCCGTTTATCGTCAATCTTGCAGACCAGAAGGAGATTCACTACCTGAAGGTCAAGATCAGTCTGGAGGTCAAAGGGAAGAAGATTGTCGATGAAATGAATAAACGGCTTCCGCAGATAAGGGACATCATCATCGAATTGTTGAGCAGTAAAACCTTCGAGGAGCTCGCGACGCTGCACGGGAAGGAACATCTGAAGAATGAAATCATGATTCGGCTGAACAGTATTTTGACGACAGGGACAGTCGAGCACGTCTACTTTACAGAATTTGTGATGCAATAACAGGACAGCGAAATGAGCGAACAGATCCTGACACAAGAAGAAGTCGATTCTCTTCTGAGAGGGATTTCCGGGGGAGAAATCGAAACCGAGACAGATGTCGAGCAGGATGAGTCCGGAATCGTTCCCTATGACCTGACCAGTCAGGATCGGATTATCAGGGGGAGGATGCCGACCCTTGAGATTATTAACGATCGTTTCGCGCGTTTCTTGAGAAACTCCTTCACCTCCAGCTTGCGCCGGATCGTGGATGTTACGTCTCTATCCATAGACATGGTGAAGTTTGGTGAATTTATGAAAACACTTCCCGTGCCCACCAGTATTCATCTGTTTCACATGGACCCCCTCCGGGGAACCTCCATTTTCGTAATGGAAGCGCCTCTCGTTTTCTCACTGATTGATATCTTTTTGGGGGGAAATGGTTCGTCACATTACAAGGTCGAGGGGAGGGATTTTTCTCCGATTGAGATGAAGATTATCATGGAAGTTGTCCAGACGGCATTCAGGGAGATGGAAAAGGCCTGGGCTCCTGTGTATGAGATAAAACTGAGCTATATCAGGTCGGAGATAAACCCCCAGTTTGTAACCGTTATGCCCATGACGGATGTGGTCGTGGTCTCAAAATTCGGTGTGGAGATGGAATTTTCATCCGGAAACATCATGATGTGTTTCCCCTATACCATGTTGCAGCCCATTAAAGAGAAGCTGTTGGCCAGCTTTCAAAGCGAGCAGATGGAGCAGGACACGGGCTGGCTTAGAGAGTTTCGGAGAGGATTGCTCAAGGCGGAGGTCGAGCTGACTGTGGAACTGGGGACCACAGAGATCAAGGCCAGCGACCTGGTGGGGCTGAAGCGGGGGGATGTCATCCGGTTGAATCGCTATGTCTCGGAGCCTGTGGAGATCAAGGTGGAAGGTGTCAAGAAATTCCTTGGCACGCCAGGTGTTTACAAAGGAAACAAGGCCGTTCGAATTGTTTCTAAGGTTCAGGAAAGTTTTTAAGGGAGGATAAGATGGCGGAGATTACGGAAGAGGAAAAGACGGGTCAACCCCCCGAAGACACGACTGGGAGTGAATCCGCCGAATCGGCCGAGGCGGTGGATGAGATTTCGTGGGATGACGTCCAGGAAGATCTCGAAAAACAGAAGGAGATGATCCGGGAAGAGCAGAAGACGCAGGCGGGCGATGTCGGCGAAAAACCCAAAGTGGATGAAGATGAAATCCAGAAAAACCTGGATTTTATCCTTGATATTCCCTTGCAGGTTTCTATTGAACTCGGGAGGACCAAGATGGTGATCAATGATATGTTGCAGCTGGGCCAGGGGTCAGTCATAGAGCTGAACAAACTGGCTGGGGAGCCGCTGGATGTCTATGTCAACGGTAAACTGGTAGCCCGGGGTGAGGCGGTAGTTGTTAACGAGAAATTTGGGGTTCGGCTGACAGACATCATTAGCCCGGCTGAAAGGATTAAACAGCTATCCTGACGGGAGAGAGAAAATGATTGGCTTGCTAATGGCCACAGCTGTGACGCCAGGCGCGTTTCAAGGTTCCGTTGAAGGGTGGGCGCCCATCATCAAAATGTTCAGCGCACTCCTCATCGTTCTTGGTGTCATGGGGCTTTTGACCTACCTTATCAAGAGGTACTATCCCGGCATGAGGAACGCGCGGGGGGCGAGGCCAGTCATTCATGTTCTGGGGACGGTATACCTGGGGTCAAAACGAAGCATCGCGCTGATAGGGGTTGGGAACAAACAACTGGTTGTGGGAATGACCCCATCTTCCATGACGTTGCTGGCTTCACTGAAGGAAGATGAAGTTTCTTCCCATCTTGAATGGGCGGGGAATAAAGAGAAGCAGCCGCTGTCTTTTTCCAAGATTTATCAATTTCTGAAAAAGGCTGAGAGGGTTTCATGAAAGCGGTTCGCGCGTTTCTGCCTTTAATCATTTTAGGGTGTTTGGCCGCCCTGCCGCACCGGCTGTTCGCGGCGGACCTTCCCCAGGTGACCCTTTCAATCGGGGATGCCGCTCAAAAGGGAGGCGGCCTGTCGGTTAATCTCCAGATACTGTTTATTCTGACCCTCTTGACGTTCGCGCCGGCCATCCTGATACTTCTTACTTCTTTCACGCGGATTCTGGTGGTCCTGTCTCTTTTACGCCAGGCGCTGGGGACGCAGCAACTGCCCTCCAATCAGATTCTGATTGGCCTGGCGCTTTTCCTGACCTTCTTTATCATGACACCGGTCTGGCAACGCGTGAACAGCCAGGCCCTGCAGCCCTATCTGAACCATCAGATTAGCGAGAAAGTAGCCGTGCAGCGGGCAATCAAGCCGGTGAAGCAGTTTATGTTGAAACAGACGAGGGAAAAGGATCTGGCGCTTTTTGTCAGCTTTGCCAAAAACAAAAAACCAAGGAATATTTCCGATGTGCCACTGACGGCAATCGTGCCGGCTTTTGTCATCAGCGAGTTGAAAACGGCGTTTCAAATAGGGTTCATGCTATATATCCCGTTCCTCATCCTGGATATCGTTGTTGCCAGTATCCTGCTGTCCATGGGGATGATGATGCTCCCGCCTGTCATGATTTCCCTGCCGTTTAAGCTGATGCTTTTTGTCCTTGTGGATGGCTGGTATCTGATTGTCGGATCGCTGGTGAAGAGTTTTATGTGAAGGAGGTCGAAATGACGGTTGATTTTCTGGTTGGATTCGCGAAAGAGGCGATCAGGGTATCGCTGCTTTTGTCCGCTCCGATGCTGGGGTTCGGGCTAATCGTGGGATTGCTGGTCAGTATTTTTCAGGCGGTTACACAGGTTCAGGAAATGACCCTGACGTTTGTCCCAAAAATCGTCGCTGTCATGGTTGCTATTCTGATTTTCCTGCCGTGGATGCTGAACCTGTTCGTTGATTACACGAGAAATATTTTCGTGAATATCCCCATGTACATCAGGTGAGTGTATGATAACCATCAACCCTTCCGACCTGATAAAATTTACGGTTGTGATCCTGCGAGTGGGATTTATCCTGATGCTGGTTCCCGTTTTTGGCAGCAGGATGGTTCCGAGAAGGGTTCGAATAGGCCTGGCGCTGCTGATGAGTATTTTAATCTACCCTTATGTGTCTTTCAGAATGCCGGTTTCGCTCGATTTTCGCGGGATGATACCGGGCTTTTTCACGGAAATGTTTATCGGGTTGACCATTGGGTTTATCACGCAGATGATGTTCGCGGGGGTGCAGGTGGCGGGGCAGATCGCCGGGTATCAGATGGGCTTCGGGATCGTCAATGTCATTGACCCCGTGACCAGCCAACAGGTGTCGATTACGGCGCAGTTTTATTATCTTTTCACGGTATTGTTGTTTCTCGCTACGGGAACGCACCGAATCTTTATCCAGGCGTTAATCGAGAGCTTCAGGCTTATCCCGCCCTTTGAAGCGCATTTGTCTGGGTGGAGCATTAAAAAAATAATCGATTTGTCGTCCAACATTTTTGTACTGGCGGTGAAGGTTGGCGCCCCCGTGCTGGCGATTACCCTGTTTGTGCAGGTGGTGCTTGGGATCGTGGCAAGGACGGTTCCACAGATCAACGTGTTTATTGTCGGGTTTCCTCTTCAAATCGGTATCGGATTGATTGGAATTGGATTGTCCCTTCCCCTTCTCGCGTCGCTGATGACTTCAACCTTCAAGGGATTGGGGGGAGATATTTTTTCCGTGATACGGATGATGGGGGTTTAGGGCTGAAAAAGGAAAACGGGCATGGCTGAGGAAAGTTTTCAGGAAAGAACGGAAAAAGCCACACCGAGAAGGCGTCAGGAGGCTCGGGAGAAAGGGAATGTCGCCAAGAGCCGTGAGGTCCCCTCGGTTCTCGTCCTGTTGTTCAGCTTGCTGGTATTTCATTTCACGGCTCAATGGATGTATCGGGAGTTCGCAGGATTCATGCGTTTCTTCTTCGGTCACGCGTCAGAATTCACCCTTTCTCTCATTGGCGCGCGCCACCTTATTCTCTTCACCATGAAATTCATGACCGTTTTCATGTGTCCCATTCTCCTGGCAGTGATGATCGCCGCCTTGGTTGGCAATATCCTGCAGATTGGTTTCTTGTGGACGGCCGATCCCCTGACCCCCAAACTTGACCGGCTAGATCCCATCAAGGGATTTAAACGTCTTTTCTCTGTCCAGGCTTTCGCGGAACTGATGCGTTCGGTCTTGAAGATTCTTATCGTGGGTTATGTGTCTTACCTGACGGTGAAACATCAGTATAACCGCATGCCTCAACTGGTTGTGATGTCCGTGGGGGATATCATGAAGTACACCCTTTCCGTGAGTTTTGAAATCCTGTACCGGACCTGCTGGGTGCTCGTCGTTCTTGCCATTCTGGATTACGGTTTTCAGAGGTGGCAGTATGAAAAGGATCTGCGGATGTCCAAACAGGAAATCAAGGATGAATTCAAACAGAGGGAAGGGGACCCGCTCATCAAGGCGCGGATTCGCAAGATGCAGCGGGAGATAGCGAGACGGAGGATGATGGAGGCCGTTCCCAAGGCTGACGTGGTTATTACCAACCCAACGCACCTTTCAGTGGCCCTGAAGTACAGCCAGGAGGAAGGCATGCGAGCGCCAACAGTGGTAGCTAAAGGGGCGGGGTTTATCTCCGACAAGATACGGGAAATCGCGCGGAAACATCATGTCCCGCTGGTGGAAAACAAGCCGCTGGCGCAAACCTTGTACAAAGGGGTAGAGATCGGTGAGGAAATTCCAGAAGCGCTTTATCGGGCGGTAGCGGAAGTGCTTGCTTATGTTTACAGGCTGAAACATCCCCGGCTCCAGGGCCCTGCGGGCGGGGGAAAAACTATTCCGGGGGAGGCGACAAGGTAAATGGCAAGCATAGCCGAGCAGCTTCACATAAAAAGTTTTTCTGAAAACAGCGATGTTCTGATCGCCCTTTCGGTAGTGGGAATCCTCATTTTAATGATTATTCCCCTGCCTCGCTTTCTGCTCGACATCCTGCTTTCATTCGATATCACCCTGGCGGTCATCATTTTGCTGGTCGCCATGTATGTGTTGAAACCCCTTGATTTTTCCATTTTCCCATCACTGCTCCTCGTGGCGACCTTGTTTCGTCTTTCCTTGAACATCGCCTCGACCCGGCTGATTCTTTTACACGGTAATGAGGGTCCGGACGCGGCCGGAAAGGTCATCAAGGCGTTTGGGGCGTTCGTGGTAGGCGGGAATTACGTGGTTGGGATGATTATCTTTTTCATCCTGGTGGTGATTAACTTCGTGGTCATCACCAAAGGCGCGGGGCGCGTCTCGGAAGTAGCTGCCCGTTTTACCCTCGATGCCATGCCGGGTAAGCAGATGAGCATCGATGCGGATTTGAATGCCGGATTGATCGACGACCAGGAAGCGCGCCGGAGAAGGAAAGAGATTGAGAGAGAGGCCGATTTCTATGGCGCGATGGATGGTGCCAGCAAGTTTGTCCGGGGAGACGCCATCGCTGGAATCGTCATCACCCTCATCAACATCCTTGGGGGGTTGATTATCGGAATCGCGCAGCAGGGAATGCCCCTGGCCGAGGCGGCACGGACTTACACACTCCTGACCGTTGGGGATGGCCTTGTCTCGCAGATACCCGCCCTGATTATTTCCACCGCGGCCGGCATGGTCGTCACCCGGGCGGCGGCGGAATCAAACATGGGAAAGGAGATGGTAAGCCAGGTTTTGTTCCAGCCTCGCGCCATTTCCATCGCGGCAGGGATAATCCTGTTTTTCGGGCTGGTGCCGGGGCTTCCGGGGATCCCGTTTTTCACATTGGCCGCTGTGATGGGGGGAGTTGCGTTTGCCGCGCACCAGGCTGCCAAAAAGGCGAAAGCCGCCGAGGTTCTTGAAGCGGGCGAAGCGCAAGCGCTTCCCCCCGAACCGGTGGAAGCGCTCTTGCCATTGGATATTCTGGGCCTCGAGGTGGGATATGGTTTGATCCCCATCGTTGATAAAGAGCAAAATGGGGAGTTGCTGGACCGGATACGGTCTATCCGGAACCAGTTCGCCGTGGAAATGGGGATTATTGTGCCCCCCATGCATATACGGGATAACCTGCAGCTCAAACCGGGAGAATATGTGATTCTCCTGAAGGGGAACGAAGTGGGGCGGGGGGAACTGATGCTCGGGCATTATCTTGCGATGGACCCCGGAACCGCGAAAGGTGAGCTGCCGGGCATTCCGACCCGTGAACCTGCTTTTGGACTGCCGGCTTTCTGGATTGAAGAGAAAGATAAGGATCAAGCGCAGTTTCAGGGATACACGGTGGTGGACCATTCGACCATTATAGCGACGCATATTTCTGAAATCATTCGCCGTTACGCCCATGAGCTGCTTGGACGACAGGAAACGCAAAGCCTGATCGACAATCTCGCCCGACAGTACCCCAAAGTTGTCGAAGAGCTTATCCCGGACCTTCTCTCTCTCGGAGAGGTTCAGAAGGTCTTGCAAAACCTGCTGAGAGAACGGGTCTCTATCCGTGATATGAGGACCATCCTTGAGACACTGGCGGATTACGCCCCCATGACGAAGAATGTGGTTCTTTTGACGGAATATGTACGCCAGTCCCTCGCGCGGTCGATTACGCGTCAGGTGCAGCAGCCTGATGGGACCGTTAACGTGATGACCCTGGATCCCGCTCTTGAAGAAAAGATTGCCGCGAGCATTAAACACACGGAGAGGGAATCCTATCTGGCTCTTGACCCGAAGACGTCAGAGGAAATCATCATGAGTCTCCAGAAAGCCATGCAGACATTTGCCGTGCATAACCTCCCACCCGTGATTCTGTGCTCTCCCGTTGTGCGGCCTCACCTGAAACGCCTGGTAGAACGTTTTATACCGGACCTGATGGTGCTTTCACATAATGAGTTGTCTGACACATCAAAGGTAAAGTCCTTGGGAGTCGTTGGAGGTCACGATGCGGATTAGACAATTTGAAGCGACAAGCGTCAGGGAAGCGATGTCGAAGGTAAAGGAAATCATGGGGCCCCAGGCGCTTATCCTGACAACTTCCGAAGAAAAGACAGGGGGGAAGCCACGGGTCGTTGTGACGGCGGCTGTTGACCAGGATGACTCTTCTTACCCACCGGGAGTGGACGCGGACCATCGGATGGAAGAGACAAGGGATGGAACAGGGTGGAGTGATCGTTTAGAGATTCCTGAGGTCTGGGATGAAGACGACGCGCAATTGAAATCAACGCTTGTTCTGCTGAGGGAGATGATTGATCACGCGGTTCATGGTCGCGCGCGGGGTCCAAAAAGCCTAACTGACCAGTGGATAACCCTGTTGCTGGACAGGGGGGTTGAACGTTCCACGGCCTACACGATTGTTTACAGACTTTTTTCACGCTTGAAGAGGCTGTCGCGACAGGAGAAAGTGCCTGGAGACCTTCTCGAGGAGGCCGTGGCAAGAATCTTTAAGGTTACAGGCGAGATAGAGTTGAAGGAGAAGTCTCCCCGTTTTGTCGTGTTCCTGGGCCCCCCCGGGGTTGGTAAAACCACCACCCTGGCCAAGCTGGCCGCGCGTCTGAAGAAGAAAACCACCCGCCCAATCATCTTACTGGGAACAGATGTGTATCGGATAGGCGGAATGGATCAGCTTTTTATCTATGGTAACCTTATGGGCGTCCCTGTTGAAACCGTCCGCTCGAAGCGTGATTTCAGGCAGGCGCTTGCATCCTATCCATCGAACGCACTCTTTTTGGTGGACACCACAGGGAGAAGCCACATGGATGACCAGGGCCTCATGGAAATCAAGTTGCTGATTGACCACATGGCCAAGGAGATGTGGGCGTATCTCTTACTGGACGCGGGGAAGAAGCGTGAAAATCTCCTGAAAGAGATCAAGGGATACGCTTTGTTTTCTTTTCATTCGTTGATATGGACAAAGGTCGACGAGGCGGAGATGCCAGGCGAAATCATCAATGTCATGCTCAGGACAAAATTTCCCGTGTCCTACGTCACAACCGGGCAGAATGTTCCCGGAGATATCGAATTGGCGCGCCCGCGACGCCTGTCTGAGATTATTTTAACAAACAAGGAATCAAGGAGATTTCTATGGACCAAGCGGCAGAACTGAGGTTTTCCAAAGACCCCATCCCCCCCGTTCCAGAGGTGGGCCATCAAGTGAGGGTCGTTTCCATTACCAGTGGAAAGGGGGGGGTTGGAAAGACCAATATCGTGGTGAACCTTGCCTACGCGCTGTCTCAACGGGGTAAACGTGTGATGATTTTGGACGCGGACGTGGGGCTGGCCAACGTGGATATCCTGCTGGGGCTGACCCCAAAATACACTATTCAGCACCTTCTCAGTGGAGAGAAGCAGTTTTCCGACGTTATTGTCAGAGGGCCCGGGGGGATTCTGGTCCTTCCGGCAAGTTCCGGCGTTCAGGAACTGGCGGAACTCACACGTGAACAGCGGTTACAGCTTTTGACCGCCTTTGAAACCATGGATGAGGAGCTTGACGTGCTCATCATCGATACGGGGGCGGGGATCTCTTCCAACGTGATGTATTTTAATATGGCTGCGCATGAAATTATCGTAGTGGTTTCTCCAGAACCTACTTCTATCACGGACGCCTACGCCTTGATGAAGGTAATGTCTCTGCGGTACGCTGAACGGCACTTTTCCCTCCTCGTGAATGGGGTAAAAGGTAAGGAGGATGCCGATGATGTTTACAAGAAATTGAGCATGGTCGCGGACCGCTTTCTGGATATCTCTATCGCCTATCTTGGCTACATTCCTCATGACAACCACGTGAAGAAGGCAGTCAGACGCCAGAGGATTGTGATGGAATGTTTCCCGGACGCACCTTTCAGCAAGGCATTTCAGGAGGTGACAGATACTTTTTTAAAAACGAAAGTGCATCTGAATTCGAATCACGGAAATGTAAAGTTTTTCTGGCGGCAGCTGTTGGATAGGAAAGAGCAATGACTCGAGTACTTGAAGGGCTGAAATGTATTCCATGAGGCGAAAAAATAAAAAACAGCACCCCTCTGTTCATTCAATTAGTCGAAAAGAGGAGCTGATACAGGAATTTGCCCCGAACATAAAATACATCGCGCAACGTTTCATCGCCAAGCTGCCCGCCTCTGTTGAGATTGGAGACCTCGTTGACGCGGGGGTTATCGGGTTGCTGGATGCGGCGGAAAAATTTGACGAAAGCCGGGGGATACAGTTCAAAACCTACGCGGAATATCGTATCCGGGGAGCGATGCTGGACGAGTTGCGCCGGAATGACTGGCTGCCCAGATCTGTGAGAAAGAAATCCAATCAGATTGGTAAGGTTTACAAAGAACTGGAGAAAAAGCTTAAACGCCCACCGCGCGCTGAAGAGATTGCCGAGGTCTTGGGGATGGAAATGGAGGAATATTATGATTTTTTGAAAGACGCCACGACGGGATCCGTTATCCAGCTTGAGGAATTAGGCCGGGTTGTCGAAGGGAATACGGGATGGGAAGAGCACCTGTATCGGCTTGTGAAGGCGACCAAGCAGAACGATCCTTATCTCTCCGTTCAGTTCAAGGATCTGATCGCTTATATCTCGAAATTTATTGAAAAGCTTCCAGAGAAGGAACGGCTGGTTATAACGCTTTATTATTACGAGGAATTGACTATGAAAGAGATAGGTTATATATTAGGTATTACGGAGTCGCGGGTGTCCCAATTGCGATCACAGGCCATTATGAGGCTGCGTGCGTGGGCAAAAGAGGACGAATGACGAGAAGGAGGGCGAAATGGCTGCAGATCCAAAAATGAGAATTTTAATAGTGGATGATTTTGCCACTATGCGAAGGATTGTCAAAAATATACTGAAACAATTGGGCTTCGAAAATATTGTTGAGGCCGATGACGGCAAGGCTGCCTTGAGGGTCTTGGAATCGCAGCATGTCGATTTCATCATCTCCGATTGGAACATGCCAAACATGACTGGATTAGAACTTTTGAAAGCCGTTCGATCCAATGAAAAATTCAAAGACATCCCCTTCCTGATGGTGACGGCGGAAGCGTTGAAAGAGAATATTGTAGCGGCTGTTAAGGCGGGCGTAAGCAACTATATCGTCAAGCCCTTCACGGCGGAGACCCTGAGGGAAAAAATAGAAAAGATTTTTGCTGATTAGAAAGGGAAATCGTTGGATAAAGAGCTTAGAAAGACCGTTGTCAAGGCTTTGCGGGACGACAACCCGAATATACGCCGGGGCGCGGCCATTGCCGCAGGTGAGGAGAGAATCCCGGAAGCCGCCCCGGGCCTGGTGGCCCTGTTGAAAGATCCCCAGTGGCAGGTCAGACAGGCTGCCGCTTACGCGCTGGGGCTTCTGAAAGAGAAGAGAGCACAACCCTTCCTGAGAAAAGTGATTGGTGCGGACGAAACCAATGAGCGGGTGCGAATCATCACGATTTTGAACCAGAAAGCGAAAAATCTGGCCGAGGCGAAGGAAGCCATCGTCCGGATTTGGGGGGAGGATTTTAAAGAGAAAGAGGTTCATCTGCCCGTTTTACGGACGGCGGCGTGGGCGTTAAGCCGCGTACAAGAAGAAAGGATTATTAACCCGCTTATAGAGATTATCAAAGGGGGTATCCAGGCGCAACTCATTCCTGCCCTCTCGGGATTAACCGCCCTTGGGGTTCATGAAGCGGAAGAACTCGTGATTGATTGTTTGAAACACGAGCAATGGCGTGTGCGCCAAACAGCCGCTATCGCGTTGGGAAAGATTGGTTCAGAAAAGTCAGTGGCTCCACTGCTTGAAGCCTATGGTGACGCCAGGTGGGAGGTTCGCCTTGAGGTTGTCATCGCCCTCAACAACCTCAAGGCGAAAGAGTCGAGAGACCTTTTTGTGCGAGCTTTGGAGGATGAACGCGCGGAGGTCCGGAGGGCGGCGGCTATCGCCTTGGGGAACACGAGAGACGAAAATGTGGCGGAGTCTTTAAAAAAGGCGCTTTCAGACAAAAGTTGGAGCGTACGAAAGGCAGGATACGCTTCGTTTGGAAACCTGAAAGTCAAGGCACTGAAAGAGGATATTTTGAAAGGCCTTACGGATGAAGACGAAGAAGTGCGTCAGGAAGCGGCCTTGGCATACGCGCGGTGCGTTCCCATAAACGTGTAAAAATGGGTGGGATCTGCGGGCATGGATAACGAAACTCCGGGAGAAGGGAAACGAACGGCGCGACCGGACGGGACGGAAGATAACAACGCTCAAACACCAGATGAAAAGATTTCCAAGCGTCCTCTTTTTGATGAGCCAGCGAAAGAGGAGCCGGGGATAGAAAGTACGACGGGTGGAGGAGAGGAACCACAAAAGCCAAAAGCCGATGTAACGACAAAGGAGCCTCCCACTCCAGGGAAGGACCAGCCGGAGTTAGAGGAAGACCTTGAGGCTATTGAAGAACCGACTTCGCGAAGGAACCTGTTGAAATGGGTCGTCATTGGAGGCGGTGGTTTTGTTTTGGCTTTAATGATCGCCTTCTTTTTCGCGTCTCTTTACCTCCATAAAAAAAAAGCCACGTTGGCAAGCGTGAAATCTCCAAGAGTTTACATCCAGCCCGTGCTGAAAAAGAAAAAAAAGGTCGTGATAAAACAGTACGTGTTTCAACCCTTCTTCTTGAGGCTTAAAAATAATCGGACCGGTGAGGATAAATTTCTGTCCGCGCAAATCTATGTTGAATTTGTTCGTGATAAGCTGCCCAATGAAATTCATGCCAAAAGGGAAATCTTGAGAACCCTCATTTATAAACAGCTTCTGAAACATTTCGCGGATGGAAAAGACACTCCCAAAAAAGAGAAGAAATTCGAAGATGAGCTGATTGCCGCCTTGAATACCTTTTTCCATGGGGGGGGGGTGTATGATATCGGTTTCAAGGAGCTGGAGATAAGGTAAAAAGTGATTGGCAATCAAGAAATTTATCGGAAAAAGCGGTTTTTCCGGAAGGTTAAGGGAGGGCAATGCAGAAAATTTCCATAGAGCAGGCCGCCGAAGGCATGATTCTGGCTAAATCCGTCAAGAACAGCAAGGGAATTACCCTGTGTGGGGAAGGGACCAAGTTAACGGAAGGGCTTATCAAGCGCCTAACTAACATGGAAATCACCAATATTATCGTTGAAGGGCATCCCGTCGACGATGGGACGGAGGAAGATTCCCCTGAAACCTTTCACGAAAAGCTTGGAGAGCGTTTCCGGTACGTTACGAATCAGCCAATCCTGATGGCTGTGAAAGAGGCCATCTGGGAAACGGTCAGAGATGGAGAATGAAAAGGATAAACATATGAGAGACTACTTGAGGCAAGAGGGACCTTTCACCTTCATGAAAAGAGAAAAAGTTTTCATGGTTATCGAGGAAAAAGATGCGCGGGGAGAATAAAGACAGGCGTCCAGATATCCGAAAAAGAATAGAGCGCCTCAAGAGTCTTCCGACTCTGCCTTCGGTTGTCGCGAAGATTAGCCGCATGGTGGAGTCGGCTGACACCTCCGCGGAGGAAATGGGCAAGGTGATTTCAACGGATCAGGCTCTGGCCGCGAAGGTGCTTCAGTTGATTAATTCACCAATTTATGGTTTCCCGGGGCGAATCTCTTCGGTAACGCATGGCGTCGTGCTTTTGGGGTTCAATGTGATTAAAAGTCTTGTCCTGACCGCGTCTGTTTTTCAAATTATGATTGAACAAATGCGGGGCCTCTGGGAGCACTCCATAGCGTGCGCGGCAATTTCGGCCCGATTGGGGAGGAGATTCCCGTCCCTGGATCCGGAGGAAGTATCCACGGCCGGATTGCTTCATGACCTCGGTAAGGTGGTCATCAGCTCACAGCTCCCTGAGGAATACCAGGAAATCGTTGCCTGTGCAGAGAAGGGGAAACGTTTTTTTATAGATTGTGAAGAAGAGATTCTGGGAACGAATCACGCTAAAATTATCCGCTGGGTCGTCAAGGACTGGAATTTCCCCATCACACTTGTGGAACCTATTCTTTATCACCATTCGCCTGGGCTATCCCGGAACGCGCCATTGCAAACCGCCATCGTGCATTTTGCGGATATTCTCGTAAAGGCGTGGGGATACGGATTCAGCGGCGACATTTATGTCCCCTCGCTGGATGCACGCGCGTGGTCCCGCCTTGGGTTTTCTGAAAAGGAATTAAAAGATATCGTTATGGAAGCAAAGGAAGAAGTCGATTCGGTGAATACGTTCGACCTGGTGTGAGGGTCAATAGGGCGAAACAGTGGGCAAAAAGAAAAGAATTCTCTTGATTGAGCCAATAGGCAAAACATCTTCGAGTGTCGTGTCGATTCTCGAAAAGCAAGATTTCACGGTAAATTTTGCTGAAGAAGGCGAGCGTGCCCTTAGTATGATCTATAACGACCCACCTGATTTGATTCTGGTGGATATGGATTCGGACAAGGGGCATTTAGGGGACCTGTGTGTGGAGATCAAGTCCGACAGCATTTATGGACATCTCCCGCTTGTTGCGATGTTTCAAAAGGGTGGATATGCGGACGGGGAGGTCATTCGATGGAAGGTGGATGATTTTGTATTTAAACCTGTTGATCCTGATGAAATCCTGTTACGGATCCAGTTGATTTTTGACAGGGGAGAGAGAAACCTGGACGCCAACGCGCTGACGAGGCTTCCCGGCAACAATACGATTATCAGCCAGATTCAGTCCAGAATTGACAAGAAGGCCTCGTTTGCCCTCGCTTATCTTGATATAGATAATTTCAAGCCGTTCAATGATCGGTACGGTTTCAGCAGGGGAGATGAGGTGTTGCGCATGACTGCGCGCCTGATCGGGAACGTGGTTACTTCGGTGAAAGGTTCTGATTCCTTTGTCGGTCATGTGGGGGGGGATGATTTTGTTTTTATCGTTTCTCCGGGTGTTGTGAAAGAGGTTTGTGAAAAGATTATCAGTAATTTTAATCAGATAATCCCGATTTTTTACGATGAAGAGGATCGCACCAATGGGTATATCGAATCTATCGACAGACAGGAGCAACGATGCCGCTTCTCGCTCATGACGGTCTCCATTGGCGTGGGACTGAGCGACAATTTTTCTAAGTTGTCTCATTATGGAGAAATTGCCGCGGTCGCTTCCGAAATGAAAAAATTCGCCAAGAACCAGGGTGGGGGTGGGTACCGTGTGGACAGGCGGAAACACTAAGGTTTTTTGTGGCAAATCCTATGGATTTTGATATAATTGTCTGGTAAAATACACCATTATGGATAAGCCTACACAAGCTTTGGGATTGCGTGAAAGACGTTGTAAGAAAGGAGAGATTAGCCATGAATGCTGAATTTATCAATCCGTTTATCAACGCGACCATCAGTGTGGTGGAAACCATGTGCATGGTTAAATCCGTTCCGGGAAAACCTTATGTCAAAACAGGGACCAAGGCGGTTGGAGATGTCTCCGGAATCCTGGGCCTCGCGGGTGAACAGACGGGTTCTTTTGCGGTGAGTTTTTCCGAACCCTGTATCTTAAGGATTGTTTCAAACATGCTGGGCGAGGAGATTACGACGATCAACGAGGAAGTTGAGGACGCCGTTGGTGAGATCACAAACATGATATCGGGTGCCGCTCGAAAAGAACTCGCGGATATTGGGTTCAATTTCGATATGGCACTTCCAACGGTTGTTGTGGGGAAGAACCATTCCATCAGCCACATGGGGAGAGGTCCCACGACAGTGATACCTTTTTCGACAGAAGTAGGGCCCTATGCCGTGGAAGTCAGTTTTACGGAGAAATAACGCTTGCTAACGGGCGGGCTGTTTGTCTATATTCCGATGGTGGTAAGGAGGAGAGATTCTTTCGATTTCTCCCTGACTTTCTCAAGCATTTTGGGAACTTCTTCAATATTGAGTCCCAATTGCCACCACGCGATTTCTGAGAATTTGTAAATATTGATTTCTCCACTAAACCCCAGACCTTGGTTGTTACAGATAAAATCCGCAATGTTGACCACCTGCGCGAGTCTCCAAAAGGCGTCTGGAGACCGTTCCGGTTCGTGGTGAAAAGCGATCATGGCGACCACGGATTCAGGAATGTTCCAGTTTGTAGCAAGGGTTGCGCCTATTTCCGCGTGCGTCGTCCCAAGAAGCTCTTTCTCTGTCTCGTATAGACTCGCGTCGCTCGCTTCACAGATAATGATGACCTGTTCATATTCCGCGCTGAAATGGTGGCGTAACACGAGCAGCCCAATATCGTGAAGGAGACCACCGACGAAGAGGTCGTCTTTTGCCGGATCGTGAGATTCGATGGGGTTTTTTGAAAAGGAATTTACCACGTCCGCCATGAGTGCCACGGAGACGCAATGCCGCCAGAAAAGGCGGCTTTCTTGTCTGGTCATCCCTTTTATTTCTTTCATAAGGGAAAGGGACAGGACGATCTTTTCAAGCTCCGCCAAACCGAGACGTGAAGCAGCATAATTAAGGGACGTGATCTCCGTAGTCCCACGGTATAAGGGAGAGTTGGCTACCTGCAGGACCTTCGCAGTGATGACGGGGTCTTCTTCAATGTATCTGGTAATCTCGGAGATGCTGGTGCTTGGATCTTTGATCAGCCTCAAAACCTGGAACACGATCTCTGGGATCGTAGGGAGATTTTTAATCTCTCGAATACGTTCCAACAAATTTTTGCCCTTTTCAACCATGCCATGTCCCCCTCGGTTAGGAAAAATTACGCCGCGGACGCGCGCTGTTTCCGCGTAAGAAGTTCGTGAACCTTTGTAAGGACGCGCGCCTTGTCAATTTTTATTTCATAGTCATCGAAGCCAAGCCTTAACCCTTTCGCTCGGCTTTTTTCATCAGACAGGGCGGTGAGTGCCATCACCGGGAGATCCTTGAATTTCTCACTTTTCCGGATATTCTGAATGAGTTCGTATCCGTCCATCACGGGCATCTCGATGTCACTGATGACAAGGTCGACGGGTTCACTGTGTAGGATGGACAAGGCCTTGACCCCATCCATTGCTTCGAGAACTTCATATCCCGCGGATTCGAGATAGCTTCGTGTGAGCTTCATGAAAAATGGGGTGTCTTCCACAATTAGGATGCGGGCATTGTGAACCTCCCCGCTGACCGAGTCGATGATTTCCTTCTGTTCCGGATCAACCATTTCGAACAGAGTGAAAAGGTCCAGCATCGGCATGGTGCGGCCCGCGATGATGACGGTTCCCAGGAATCCTCTATCAGTCATGGATTCCGTGTCAAGCTCTATTGACGTTTCCAGAACATCAATGACTTTCGTGGCGATAATTCCCATCGGATGTCGGGACATTCTCGGCACAATCACAAAAAGTGTTTCGTGTTCCTTCTCAGGTGGTTTGATGGAGAGATATTTTTCCAAACGTATTAAAGGCAGGCTGGAGCCTCTCAACTGCACGAATTCCCTTTCGCCTACCGTTTCAATCTTTATTGTTTCAATCTTTTCCAGGCGGGCAACCATGGACATGGGAAGGGCGAAGGCTTCATGTTCGTTGACGGAAAAGAGAAGCACGTATTGTTTTTCCATCATACCTTTTCTCGCAAGGTTTTCCTCTTCCGCCTTGGAGATTTCTTCTATGTCCGCGAGTTTCAGGTTGGCGATACGGGCGATTCCCTGCACATCGAGGATCATGGCAACCTTTCCGTCACCCATGATGGTGGTACCAGAAAAACAGGCAATGGATTTCAGATAATTCGATAAAGGTTTTACCACAATTTCTTCCGTATCAAGAACCTGATCCACGATAAGCCCATATCGGCTGCCGCCCAGTTTCAGGACAAGAATGTTTAAAATCTGTGGGTGGGTTCGCCGGTCTTTCAAAGCCCGTCTTTCTTTATTATTTCGCGAAGGGGGATCGCTGTCGCGGCGATCCAAAATATTTACCCTTCTATCCGGAAGGACTTCTTTTGTTTCCGGATGCACGAATGTCCTCGGGATCTTCAGGACGTCCGCCAGACGGACAAGAGACAGGAGGTGCCCGCGAAGGCGCAACACCTCGTACCCTTTCACCCTCTCGATCCTGATTTTTTCGTTTTCTCCCTTAACACGGACGATTTCCTCCAGGTTGACCTGGGGAACGGCGAAACGGTGATCGCCTACCTTGGTGATGATGGAGGGGATGATGGCCAGGGTGAGCGGAAGCCGGACGGTCACGGTGGTTCCTTTCCCCTTTTCGGAATTAATTTCCACCACCCCGCCAAATTTTTCGAAGTTTGTCTTGACCACGTCCATTCCGACACCACGCCCGGAAATGTCGGAAATTTTCTCGGCAGTTGAAAAGCCGGGCAGGAAAATGAGGTTAGTCAGCTCCTTGTTCGACATATTCTCAGCCTCTTCCGGCTTGATCAGTCCCTTTTCAATGGCTTTTGCCCGGATTTTTTCCGGATCGATCCCCTTTCCGTCATCCTGGATTTCGATATTGACCTGCCCCCCTTCCTGGTAGGCACGCAGCCAGATCGTCCCCTCGGCTTCTTTCCCCGCCCGGATGCGTTCTTCCGGGGGTTCGATTCCGTGATCCACGCTGTTGCGAATCAGATGGGTCAGGGGGTCGCTGATGACCTCGATAATGGAACGGTCGAGTTCCACTTCGTTCCCTTCGATAATCAGCTTTATCTTTTTATTGACCTTTTTGCTCATGTCCCTGACGATGCGCGGGAATTTGTTGAAGACATTCCCCACGGGCTGCATTCGTGTCTGCATCACGTGTTCCTGCAACTCTGTGACACGCTGGGATAGAGTATGCAGGATAGGCAGGTCCCGATCCCTGTCCTTAAGGGCCTGCATGAGCTGGTTCCGGCCCAGGACCAGCTCTCCGGCCAGATCCATGAGGCGCGTGAGGAGGCGCACGTTGACACGGATGGTTTCCTGCTGTTGTGTTTGCGTCTTGGGTTTCTTTTTGGGCGACGAGAGGGGCTTCTTTTCTTCAGGAGCGGCTTTTTGCCCGGAGTCCGTTTCTTTTTTCTCAACTTCTTTTTCTTCTTCAGGGGGTGAAGATGCTTCCTTCGTTTCGATAGCCGGTTCTTTTTTCGGTTCTTTAGTTTCCTGTTTGGGGATGATCACTGGTTGGATGGCCTTTTCGTCAAGACCAAGGGTTAAAGCCAGGACATCAGGTTCCAGGATGGTTGAATAGAAGACCTCCACAGAGGGAGAATAAGGGCTCTCTCCCCTCTTGATGGTCGAGAGCTCCGGGTTGGAAAAGATGACCTCGCCGGTTTGAGAGAGGACATCCATCAGGGTGTCCCCCTCCTTTTCCTTTTCGAATGCTGTCGTGATAGCCGAATCATCCATGATGAACCGATAGAGGGAAGCAGGGCCTTTTTTAGATGCCGCGGCGATGACTTCCGGAGGTAACTGTTCTTCCATTTCCTGGGAAGAGGCGGATTCTGTTGATTCGGAAGGGGGTGCCTGGCCTTCCTTCTTTGCCTCTGCCGATGGTTCTTTGCCGCTCAACGCGGCTTCGAGCACGGCAATGGCTTCATCGATTTCGAAAGATTCGCTATTATCGACGTCGTCGATCATTCCTTTCAGGATATCCGAGGCATTGAGCAGCGCGTCGATCCGCTCAGAGGTAATGGAAAGTTCCCGGTCGCGAATCTTCATCAATAGGTTTTCCATGGTGTGGGACAGCTTGGCGATTTTCTGGAGCCCGAAAAAGCCGCTGGCGCCCTTAACGGTGTGAATCGCGCGAAATACCCGGTTGATGAGTTCATCATCCGCGTCATCTCCCGCCTCTTCCATGGCGAGCAGGTCGCTTTCGATGTCCGCGAGGTGTTCCCGGGACTCCGAGACAAATTCATTCAGGATCTCTCTGTCTTGAGCGTCCATAACATTATCCCTCATCTGGAAGGTTGAACTGTTTCACGATATTTTTTAACTCTACTACCGCGTTGGAAAGCTGCAGAGCTTGCGTGGTCACGTCTTTAGACTGGTCTTTGACTGTCGTGATGACCTTGTGAACGCCCTGTACACTGGATGAGATTTCGTTAGCGCCAATGGAAAGTTCGGATGTCTGTTTCGCGATTTCGTTCAGGCCCAGGTTCATCTCATTGATGTTGACAGCCATCTCCTGTGTCCGCGTTGCTACCTCTTCAATCGCGCCGGCGATCTCATTCGTCTGGGTTGACGATTCCTTGATTTGCCTTGACGATTCTTCTGTGGCCGAAACCTGTTTGTTCACGAGAGCGAGGATGGTGTTAAAGGTTTCGTTTATCTCATTGATAATGTCCACGATAGATTGAATCGCTTTGGTTGCCGTGTAGGTCTGGTTCTGGATTCCAGCAATTTTCTCCGTGATGTCCTGTGTGGCTTGAGCGGTTTGTTTTGCGAGTTCCTTGACTTCACCGGCGACCACGGCGAATCCCTTCCCGGCTTCGCCCGCCGATGCGGCCTCGATCGTGGCGTTGAGCGCCAGGAGGTTGGTCTGGTCAGCAATATCCGTGATGACATTGACAATCTTTCCGACCTCTTTTGCCCGACTCTCCAATAGCTTCATGCCATTTGTGGTTTCTTCCGAGGCGGCTTTTGCTTTGTGGATAATCCCAGCCGCGTTGTTGGAGTTCTCGGCGATGACATTGAGGGAATGTTCCATGTCATTCATCGTCATGGCGATGGCGCTGACGTTTTTGGACAGGTTGTCCGCGCTTTCCGAGATCATTCTGACATTTTCATTGAGGGTTTCCATCCCTTTGGAAATGCTCGCGCTGTTGCTGCTCGCTTCCTCATTGCTGCTCGCGACGGTTGAGATATTGACTGATATCTCTTCCACGGCTGAAGCCACGGTATCAATCTGCTCTGAGGCTTCATCCGATTCTCCCGAGAGGGTCTGGGAAATCCGTTCCATGGTCTGGGAGGAAGCGGCGAGGTTTTCAGCGGCGTTGTTTAGGGTGACAATCTGTTTTGAAAGTGTTTCAACGAAGTTGTTGATGGCTCGGGCCATCTGCCCGATTTCATCCTCATAGTCGATGGTGAGCCGGGAGCTCAAATCCCCTTTTTCCAGTTTTTTTGAGAATTCAACAACCCTTAAAACGGGGCTCAGGACCATCTTTCTCACGAGGTAAAGGGTAATAAGAAAGATGACAATGCCCGCGAAAAATGAAGAGACAAGGAAGATCTGGGTATGGATGACCCGCCGCTTGGACGCCTTCGCGAACATGAAAACAGCCTTGTTCATGGTGGATAGCAGTTTGAGATTGTGCTTAAGTACCCAGTCGTAGTCTTTGATCAGTTTGTCGGAAGGGAGTTTTGTGAAAAGAAGCGTTTCAAGTTTTGGCCGAAAAGACTTCCATATCATTTTCACCTTCATGAGCTGTTTTCTGATGGCAGGATCCTGGCATGGAGGCATCGGCGCGGTTTTGACTTCTTTCTTCGTTTTTGGATCTATCGTTGGAGCGGGACCTCCGTCAATCAACGCCTGTAGACTCGCGTCGAACCACCGGATGGCAGTTTTCGCCTCCTTAAGGGTGTTATGTGTCAGAGCTGTTTTTCTTAACGCCTCGGAGGAGGAGAAACGTGACAAAGCCACATCCAGCGCCGATTTTGTCATCTTTTGGGTGAGCATCCGCTGTCGTCCCGCAATGTTGATGACAAGGCCGTCTGTTTGGGCGCTTCGCGTCACCACAATATTTTGGACGAGAATGGCGATGAAGAGCGCGAGATTGATACCGACAATAAGGCCTATTTTCCAAGACAGAGAGAGAGTTCGCCATCTTTTTTTGATGTTCAGCGTCTCTTTCGAGGTTCCCATTTTTTCCCTCCTTTCTCGATGATTCATCACTTGGCGCGATAATAAAATGACTGTTTGTGTTGCAACGCTTCAAAATCCTCTGAAAACCCTCGCAGGTTTTCCGCGCTCCCCAGAAAGAAGTACCCGTGAGGATAAAGGGCCTGATGAAACTTCTTGAACAGTTTCCTCTTGAAATCATCGCTGAAATAGATGGCGACATTTCGGCAGAATATGACGTCAAATCTGCCCAGGAGCGCGAAGGAATCCTGCAGATTAAGTTGCTTAAACTTTACAAGGGCCTTAACTTCTTTTTTAATCTCGTAAGTCCTGCCATCTTTGTCAAAATATCTTGTCAGCAGTGATTGGTCCATTCCCCTGGAGATGGAGAGTCCTTCATACCTGCCCGCGATGGCGGTAAAGAGCGCTGAAGGGGAAATGTCGGTGCCAAGTATTTCAAAGCGGCTGGGGGTAGCCTCCGGGTGTTTTTTGCAGTATTCAAAGATGGTGATGGCAATGGAATAGGGTTCCTGCCCAGTGGAGCAGCCGGCCGACCAGAAACGTATTTTTCTTGTCTTGACGGATTTCAGGAGTTCGGGAAGAATGACCTCATCGAGAATAATGAAGGGGCTTCGGTCCCGGAACCACAAGGTTTCGTTGGTGGTCATGGCGTCGATAATTTTCTCGAGCCATCCCGATTTCCTGTCGAGAGTTTTTTGATAAAATTCCTTGTATGTGGCGCTGCCAGACGCCTTCAAAAGAGGGCGAAGCCGGCTTTCCACGAGATAGCTTTTCGCGTCACCCAGGGTAATCCCCGAGTACTTTTTGATAAGCTCGCGAAAAAGCTCGAATTCTTCTTTTGACAGAGACACGTCGGCACTCATGCGACACCCGCTAATTGATTGATGCGTTTTGCCATTTCTTCAAGGGAAAGGATTTCGTCGGCAAGGCCATGATCCACGACATATTTAGGCATTCCGTAAACAACACAACTTTCCTCGTCCTGTGCCAGACAGTAGGCGCCTTTGCGCTTCAGGGCCTGAACTCCCTTGAAACCGTCGGATCCCATCCCTGTCATGATGACCGAAAGAACCTTTTCTGACGGAAAATGCGAGGCGATAGAACGAAAAAGGACATCCACAGACGGGCGGCAACTGTTCTCCGGCGGGTTGTCATTGAGGCCGATGACGTAGGCCTCATTCGCCTTGCGAATGACCATGTGCCGCCCACCCGGGGCAATGTAAACCATGCCCGGTTTTATGGGTTCGTTCTCTTCCGCCTCTTTTACGTTTAGCCGGGTATGTTTGTTGAGATTCTCCGCAAGCGATTTCGTGAAGATAGGTGGCATGTGCTGGACAATCAGGATGGGGGGGAGCTTTGGAGACAAGTTGGGCAGCAGTTTTCCGAGCGCCTTGGGCCCACCCGTGGAGACTCCGATGGAAATCAGCTCGATCTTCTTGGGAGGGGCCGCGGGGTGTGCCATCTCCTTTTGCGTGGGGGGAGGGGTTACCCTAACCCGTGGCATGGGCCGCGCGGATAGTTTCTTCTCAAGGATGGCGGAGATATGTTGTCTCAGGGCTTCCGAGAGTTCACGGCGCGCCTCTTCTGCGGAGGAGGAGTCTGGTTTGATAATAAAATCAAAGGCACCGGCCTCCAGAGCCTTCATAGTGATGTCAGCGTTCTTCCGGTTGGCGCCTGACACCATGATAACCTCAATGTCAGGATGCCCCGCTTTGATTTTCTTCAGGGCCGTCAGGCCATCCATAACCGGCATCTCCACATCCAACGTGATAATGTCTGGATGGTATTCGGGGATTTTATCCAGGGCGTCCTGGCCGTTTTTGGCGGTCCCGACGATTTCCACGTCTTCAAAAGTGCGAAGAATACTCGACAGGATGATGCGATATGTCACCATATCGTCTGTGATGAGGACTTTTGCCTTTCTTTTATCCATACTTTTGCCTTTACGTTTTATGTTTGGTTAGATCTGGTTTTGATTTTCATTCCCGCCTTCCACACCAAGCAACTGATTCAGGTTCAAAAGGGTAAGGAGATCGCTTCTTGTTTTGGCAACCCCCCTTACGTATTTTAGGTCGTTGATATCCATGTTGGCCGGAGGCGGTTCAATATCGTTCTCCTCCGCCGAAACGACATCTCCAATTTCATCGATAAGGAGCCCGACCGGATCATCGGAGGTTTTGATGCCCTTTTCCAGGGCGAGGTCTGAAAGTTCGGCGTTCGGTTTAATAATCATGAGCCTGGTCCTTTCCTGACTATCCCGTCTTCCAACACCCAGTTTGATCCCCAAATCTATAATGGTTACTACCTGTCCCCTCAAGTTGACAAGCCCCCTGATGAAATCGGGGGCGAGAGGAACGGGTGTCATTTCGATCAGTGGGTGTATCTCCCGTATCGTTAGAATGGGTATCCCAAACAGGGTATCATTTAGATAGAAAGTTGCGAATTGTTCCATCTCTCTTCTCCGGATTTAGGTTTTTGTTGCCTTGTTCACGTCTTTAGCCGGAAGAGGCGAACCACAGACTGCGCTCTTTTTCTTATCCCTGAAATTTCCTTGCTGATTCGAGCAGTTCCTTGGACAGTTGCGTCAATTCATTTGCCGCGCGGGCAGATTCTGCAATGCCTTGCGCGGTCTGCTGGCTGACGGTCATGATGCCATCCACGTTCTTGCTGATTTCATTCACAGCGGCGGATTGCTGCTGCGCCGCTGCTGCGATACCCGCAACCATCTCGGCAGCGTTTCCCGTTTTGTCCACAATCTCCTCGAGGGAAGTTCCAGCCTTGCCCGATAATTCCGTGACTTCCGATACCTCTTTGAGTGTTTCTTCGGTCATTTCCACCGATTGACGGATTCCTTCCTGAATCTGTTGGATGGCCTCCCCCACACTCTCCGTCGATTCCGCTGTTTGTTTTGCCAGTTCTTTCACCTCGCCCGCGACCACCGCGAACCCCTTTCCCGCTTCACCGGCTGAAGCGGCTTCGATGGTGGCGTTGAGTGCCAGGAGGTTGGTTTGGTCGGCAATGTCGCTGATGACTTCGATGACCCTGTCAATCTCTCGGCTCTTTTCCGCCAGGGCCTTTATGGAATTTGCGACGTTTTGTGTAGTGTCAGCAAGAAGTTGTATTTTCTTGATAGATTCATCAACCACCTCGTTGCCTTGCTTAGCGACTTCCCGGGCTGCCTGGGAATGATTTGCCGCTTCCTGCGCGTTTTTTGCCACCTCGGCGATGGTAGCGTTCATCTCCTCCACGGCCGCCGCCACCTGGTTTGCCTGAGCCGACTGTTCCTCCGCGCCCGCCGCGATTTCGTTTGATTGAGAAGAGAGAAGTTCCGCCGCCGTGGCAACCTGATTGGCGATCTCCTGAACCTCTTCCGCCACCCTCAGGAGGAGCTGGCGGTTCTCCTCGATTGTCTTTTGGCCTTTCTTTTCTTCCGTGATATCTATCAGGGTTTCAGCCGCTCCTAAGATGTTTCCTCGTAGGTCCTTGAGGATGTTCGCGCTCATATCAAGCCAGAGTTTTTCTCCATCCTTTTCTACTTCGCTTATGTCGTGGATGATGTCTTTGCTTGCAAGCGCCCGTTTGATAAGGCATTGTTGCGTATTGCATTGCTGGGCTTTAACCATCGACCCGCAATAGTGTCCAAAAACCTCTTCAGACGGTTTCCCGACCATTTTTAAGAATTGATCATTTGCGTAGGTGATTTTTAGTTCATTGTTGGCAGTGAAAAACGGGAAGGGGAGCCCTTCTCTAAATGAGTGGGCTTCTCCAATCACGCCGTTCAACATCTTCAGGAGGCCCTGAGCCATCTCGGTGATAATATCTTTGCCCTTGAAATTTAAGTTGTCGGTTACTTCCTCGCTAAAGTCCCCTTCAGCCATAAGCGTGATTGCGTCACGGATTCGCTTTATCGGCCTGAAGACGGTAGAGCCGATGAGAAAGGCGATTAGAATGCCTAAAAGAATGCCTCCAATCGTGAGAGTGACAGAAAGCATGGCGCTATATCGGGCTTCATCGAAGACCTTTTTCTGGACCTTTTCTAACCGAGGGTCAATTACCTCATCCATATTGGTGCCTAAATTTTTTATAACAGCATCTATCTCACTTGTGAGAGCCTCCACCATGGACGTTAGCTTCTTTTTTTCCGCCTCGGTGCAAGCCCCCCCTTTACCGCATTTTTCAGAAAAATCCAGAAAGCCCTTTACCCTGCTGTCAAGTTTCCGGCCAGCCGCCTGCATCGTGAGAGCGAACTTCTCCAGGGCGGGAAGGTTTTTCACCTGCCCCTTCCACTTGTCGATGCCGATTTTACACTTTTTTAAAGAGGTAAGTATCCTCTCCCGGGCTTCACTGGAAGGCTTCCGCATATACTCATTGAGGGCAATACCTAATTTCATCAGGGGTTGGGTCACCTCTTCGTTCGAAACGTTGTTAATTGCAGTCCAGTGGATATATTGATTAAGGTTTTGACGAGCCTTGTTTGTGTACATATAGTTTATGCCTCCAACGATGCCCATCATAAGAAGTATAACCCCGAATCCGAGCGTAATCTTTGTTCTGAACTTCATTTTGTATTCAATCTCCTATACTATTGATTTTTTCCTGCGGCGAAAGGCCGACGTAGTGGCTTTCCGCCTTGCATGAGATGATTTTCCTGGCGCCCCCCAACAATTGTTTCCCATTATAATGGATTGGTGACACCGGTGTAAAGCGCGCGTGCGCGTCTACCCGTAATCCTGTCCCGGATATTTCGGTAACCTTATCATGAATATCATAACACCGCATTAGCTTCGTTGAAACTGTTTCACGGTTTCAAGCAGCTTTTCGGAAAGGCGGGCCAGTTCCCTGGCGGCCTTGGCCGATTCGGTGATTCCCTCCGCGGTCTTCTGACTCACCGTCATGATGCCGTCCACGTTCTTACTGATTTCATTCACTGCCGCAGACTGCTGTTGCGTCGCCGCCGCTATCCCGGTAACCATCTCTGCCGTGTCCCCGGCCTTCGCCACGATCTCCCCGAGGGAATTGCCCGCCTCTCCCGCCAACGCCGTGGCCTCCGAAACCTCTTTGAGCGTTTCCTCGATCATCTCCACCGACTGACGGATTCCTTCCTGAATCTGTTGGATGGCCTCCCCCACGCTCTCCGTCGATTCCGCCGTTTGCTTGGCCAGCTCTTTTACCTCGCCCGCCACCACGGCAAAACCCTTGCCTGCCTCTCCCGCCGATGCGGCTTCAATCGTGGCATTGAGCGCCAGGAGATTGGTCTGATCCGCGATGTCGCTGATGACGTCGATGACCTTGTCGATCTCGCGGCTCTTCTCTGCCAGCGCCTCCACCGATTCAGCCACCTTTTGGGTCGTCTCGGCGAGGTTCTGTATTTTCCTGATGGAATCCTCCACGACCGTGTTCCCCCGAGTGGCCACGTTCCGGGCCTCCTGGGAGCGGTCGGCCGCCTCCTGAGCACTCTTGGCCACCTCGGTGATGGTCGCGTTCATCTCTTCCACGGCCGCAGCTACCTGGTTCGCCTGAGCCGACTGTTCTTCCGCGCCTGTCGCGATCTCATCGGATTGAGAAGAGAGGACCTCCGCCGCGGATGCGACCTGATTGGCGACCTCCTGAACTTCTTCAGCCATCTTTAACAAAAATTTGTGATTTTCTTCAATTGCCTCTTGGGCCTTTTTTTGCTCCGTGATGTCGAGCAAAACCTCGTAGGCCCCATAGATATTTCCCTTCAGGTCTTTAAGCACACTTGCCGCCATGTCGAAAAACCGTTTTTCGTCCCCTTTCCCCATCTCGGCGGTGTCACGAATTGCCTCACCACTCTCCAGGGCGCGCCGAATGAGGCAGCTTGCCGTTCCGCACTGGTGAAACTGCACCATCGAGGCGCAGGGCTGGCCGATGATCTCGTCCCGGGGTTTTCCGACAAGTTCGGCGAAGTGGGTATTTGCGTAGGTGATCTTTAATTCCTTGTCAGTGATGAAAAATGGGAAAGAGAGCCCTTCCTTAAATGACTGCCCCTCGCCGATGACCACAATGAGCTCATTAAGCATGTCTTGAAGCGCCTGGGCCATCTGGCCGATTTCGTCTCCACTTTTTACGGCAATTTCCTTGGTATAGTCACCCGTTGAAATGGCTTTTGCCGCCGCCACGATATGCTTGGTGTTTCTGGAAATTCTGACGGCGATTACGATGCACAGGAGAAGGCTGAAGATTGTGGCTACCAGGATGACCTTACCGGATTGCCATATAACACTGTTTATGGCGCTTTTGACATCGTCAAGATAAACCCCGGACCCGATAATCCAGCCCCAGGGTTTAAAGAGTTTGACGTAGGATATTTTGGGGACGGGTTTTGAGCTTCCCGGTTTGGGCCACATGTATTCAACGAATCCGGCGCCGTTTTTTTTGCAGACCTTTACGAATTCCACAAAGAGGTGTTTGCCATTGGGGTCTTTGAATGTTGTCAGGTCCTTTCCGTCGAGCGAGG
>WGDA01000126.1 GCA_015493505.1 Pseudomonadota bacterium
AGAATTAACTGTTCCGCTTCATCTTTCGGAATAGCTTCTTTATAACACCGGGAAGAAGTTATCGCATCGTAGGTATCCGCAAGAGCCACAATCCTTGCACTAAGAGGAATGGAATCCCCTTTCAACCCTTCCGGGTATCCCGTCCCATCCCATCTCTCATGGTGATACATGACAATCTCATACGCCAATAAAAGGTATGGCGTGGAAAATTTCCGGTAAATTTCGTGAATAAACGTCCCGCCGAGCGTGGTATGTGTTTTCATGATTTCCATCTCTTGATCAGTTAGTTTGCCGGGCTTATTCAAAATTTTGTCAGGAATCGCCACTTTTCCGATATCGTGCAGGGGACTCAACAGGGCAACTTCAACCGCCTGCGCGTGTGAAAAGTCAGATGGAGAAAATTCTGACACATATGCTTGACCCAACAATTCAGAATAATGGTGTACCCTCTCAAGATGAAGGCCCGTTTCTCTGCTTCGATATTCAGCAAGTTTAGCCATGGCAAATGTCAGGTTCTGGTGACTCACCAATTTTAAAAGTCTTTCCGCTCCTGCCAGTCTGAGGGTCAATTCTTGAGGTAAAACAGGCTTTGTCAAATAATCATCCGCGCCTCCTTCCAACGCCTTAAAACGTGAAACATTCTCGGTGGCCGAGGTTAATACAATGATATAGGTATAGCTAACCTCCCATTTACGCACTTCCTGAATCAGGGAAAATCCATCCATCCTGGGCATATTTAAATCGGTTATGATAAGATGAAGATCTGGAACGCTCCTTAACACTTCCAGGGCCTCAAGGCCATTTTCGGCGGGAATGACCTCATACCCTCGATCCTTTAAGAGCATCTGCAATAAAATCCTTTGTGAAGGATCATCGTCCGCAACCAGAACCTTTACGCTCATTCCCAAACCCCAACCAAATCATTCAGGTTGACCCGTCCCTAAATTATCCTATTAAAGGCTGCAGCTGATTTTTAAAAGATGATATGGTTTCTCTGTAGTTGAATGACGCTTTATTTCTTGCGTGCTGTTCTATCTCTAAAGCCATTTCCATAAGGCTTGTGAGGCCCATCATGCCAACAGATCCCTTAAGCGTATGCGCCGCCATAGCTAAGGCCTCATAATCCTCATTGCTAACTGCCTGCTCCGCCTTTTTTATATTGTCTCGGATAGACATTGTAGCCGTTTCCAAAAACTTTTGAATACTTTCCTCTGATAGCTTATACTCATTTGTCAGATGTGCCTTGATTGCGGCAATATCCACGGCGGGGCTTTCTTTAACGGTGGTTGAAGGATTCTCGCTATCATCCTGTGGGCGTTTCAGGTATTTTTTTAAGAGATCCCTAAGAGTTTGCAGCTCAAAAGGTTTTGTCAGGTGATCATCCATGCCTGCCGAAAGGCTTCGCTTCCTGTCCTCTTCGAAGGCGTGGGCCGTCATGGCGATAATCGTGTTTCGCTTCCCTTTCAACTTCTTTTTCAGCCGATCAATCAGGGTGTGGTCAATCTCAATATTTTTCGGCATGGAGGAAGAATCACCAGATTCACAGGCCCGAATGACTTCGGTTGTGGCCAATCCATCCAGTCCGGGCATCTGAACATCCATCAGGATCAGGTCAAACTGATTTTCAGACAGGAGTTCCAATGCTTCAATCCCATTGGAAGCTACTGTTACCTGATGCCCTTCCTTTTCAAGAATGGCCCGCGCCAGGACCTGGTTCATTTCTGTGTCCTCAACAAGGAGGATTTTCGCAGAAACGTGTTGTTTTTCATGACTCATATCGTTCTCCCTTCTCGGTTCTCTCTGCACGTCTTTTGAATTCTTAAAAAAAGCATCGAAGATGGTTTGCATCAATGGCCGCGCAAAAATTGGTTTCACAAGACAGCCAGATACCACTGAGGGGGCATCATGCCTGCATCGTTTACATCTTTTGCTGTCTTTTACGATACATATCAAAAAAAGTTCATTTCCGATGTTCTTTTCTTTGAACATGGCAATCTGATCCAACAGTTCTTTTTTAAAAAGCCTTTCATCTACAACGGCTAACAGAGATTTCTCCCCAAAATCAGTTTGTGCTTTTTCCCGGAATATTTCATAAGATTCTGCGACATCCACCGAAAAACCATACCTGAGGAAAATATCTTTCAAAACCCGAACCGACCATGGATGGTCATCCACGATAACGGCGTGAGAGGCTTTTGAGATATCCGCAAGATCACGATAGAGTTCGTCATCCTCCTCCTTGGTAGAAGCTTCCCGATCCAATGTGAAAGGGATGCGGAAGGTAAAAGTCGTTCCTTCACCAACTGTACTTTCAACCTCGATGTCCCCCCCCATTCCCTCCACAAACTGTTTCGTAATCGTCAACCCCAGCCCCGTTCCGCCAGCCTTTCTTGTGATCGTCTCATCAGCCTGGGTAAAGGGCTCGAATATCTTAGCCAACCGATCAGCGGGAATACCGCTTCCCGTATCGATGACTCTGAAATGAATGTTGACCTTGTCGTCTTCAAGCTCCGCAAGTCCCGCACTCAGTACAATATGCCCCTTCTCCGTAAATTTCATCGCGTTTCCCACAAGGTTTCGAAAAATCTGTCCCATTTTATGGGGGTCGCCCATTAGACGAGTCGGGATATCATGAGCAATGTGGCAGTAAAGCTCTACATTTTTTTCACCCGCCGCATGGGAAAACATTTGGATTGTTTTTTCCATCAATTCCTCAAGATTGAAGGGAACATGTTCGTATTCGATTTTTCCTGCCTCGATCTTTGCAATATCCAGGACATCATTGATAATTGAAAGGAGTGTTTTTCCTGCGTCATAAATACTTCCGATATACTGCTTCTGGTCAGAATCCAGTGTTGTCTCTGCCAACAATTGACTCATCCCGATGATGGCATTCAACGGGGTTCTGATTTCATGGCTCATGTTGGCCAGGAATGTACTTTTTGCCTTGCTCGCTTCCATCAAGCGGTTTTCAATTTCCCGGCGAACTGTCAAATCATGTCCAATGCAGAGCAGCTCAACCAGATTGCCATTGTGGTCTCTGATGGGGGTGTTTGACCAGGAGATCCACACCCGTCGTCCATCCGCGCAGATGTTTTCATTCTCAAATGAGACATATTTTTCAGGGTTCCGTAAAAGGTCCTGGGCAAACACTTCAAGGTCTCTTCCCGTACTTTCCCTGAGTGGGACAAGTTTTCCAAGAAACTTTTCTCCGATCACTTCATCGGGCGTATAACCAAAAAAGTCCAGCCCGTAATTATTCATAAACAGGACCTTCCCGTCGGGTGACAGCCTGAGAATAATACTTTTCGCATTCGCAATGATGATGGTGGATTTGAGCTCCTCAATATTTTTTTCCAGAACATACCTTTCCCGCCTAATCGCGGAAGCGATGACATTGGCAGCCACCTGGAAGGCATGAACCTCTAATTCTGTCCAGGTCCTTTCCTTTTCACAATCTTCAAATACCAGAACATAATCCAACCCTTCGTCGACCTTCATGGGTATCAGGCACATGGACTTACAACCCCTTTCCTGGAGCACCCTCTTCTGCCACGGGGGCGCTGTTGAGACACTTACTCTGACCGGTTGACCCTTCTGAAGAGTCTCAAACCATCTTTTCCATGAAGACTCCCCTTCCCGGAAGGTTACTTCCTCAGCAAGGGTGTTAAACCGATCGGAAGCCCCCCAAACCGCCCGCCGCTTAATGATGGCATTATCCGTCTCATCAGTTATAAACTGACTGATGACAACCCGGCTGGCAGTTGCCGCCCTGCCCAGAATCCCAAGAAACTTCGGGGCAGCCTCTTCCCATCTCTCAGATACAAGCAAAAGGCTTGAAACCTTCGAAACCGCTTCCAGGATAGCATCCTTACGGGTAATCCCCGTCTCCCACTTCTTGAGCAGGGTGATATCTTCAACCATCCAGATAGAGCCTGCGTGAGGGTCTGATGCGTTCAAAGCCCGGCCTGTCATCCGTGCCCACCTGACCTCTCCATCCTTCTTTTTTAACCGCATCTCTACCCGTGCTGTTTTCCCCCGGGCCAACTGCGCGTATACTTTTTTACCAAATTCTTTGAATGCCTCTTTTGTGGGATAAATAAATGATGTATCTTTTCCGATGAGATCCTCTGGTTCCGTTCCATAAAGATGCGCCATGGCAGGGTTAATTTCAACGATCTTTCTGTCCTTTACATAAGCTATGCCAATCGGCGCATTTCGTACAATCAGGTTGAGTTGGCTGGCCGTCCTGTTCAGACGACGCTCCAACTCAATCCTTTCTGTAATATCTTCTTTTACAGCAATATAGTGGGTTATCTCTCCCTGTTGATTTTTCAATGGTGTTATAATCGCTTTCTCCCAGAACAGGGTCCCATCTTTTGCTCTATTGCGGAAAGTTCCTCTCCAGACCTTGCCCGATGAAATCGTTTTCCAGAGATTCTGATAGAATTCGGGGGGGTGAAACCCGGATTTTAGAACCCTGGGATTGTTTCCGATAGCTTCTTCCCGGGTATAACCGGTTTCTTGCGTAAAAAAGGGATTTACATAGATGATTTTTCCGGTTTTATCGGTAATCACGACGGTACTCGCCACCTGTTCAATCGCCTTGGAAAGCTGGCGGATTTCCTCACGGGTTTTTATGATTTCTGTGAGGTCAGTGATAAAGGCAAAACGAAAATCTGCCTCTCCACTATCGAGTGCCACAAGATTGGAACTAATATGAACATACCTTTTTTCCCCATTCTTTGTAAGCAGTTCGATCTCAAAGGCGCAATGTTTCTGGTGCTTCTTTTGGGCCTCCCGATTTAATATCTGCAAATTTTCCCTGTCCACCAGATCGAAGGGGGTCTTGCCCACCAACTCTTCCCTGGTAAAACCAAGGATACGGCACAACGCGTCATTTACTTCAAGGATTTCAAAATTTTCGGGATCTACTACCCAAAACCCTTCCGAAGCCGACTGAATAATCGCCTGATATCGTGAATAAAGCCGCCTGAACTCCGCATGCTCTTTGCGTATCTCCTGATTTGCCGCCAGAAGTTTTCGGCTGCTAACAGTTCTTTCATTGTAAAGAATCCCTATCCCTAAAATTGTCAGGAACATCACACCCAGAATCGCATAGATGGGGCGCATAACATTTGCGAAAAGAGAACTCATTACCGTTTCCGGAAGACTGTGAAAAAGATAGATTCCCTCTGCTTTTAGAGGAATGGCGTATAAAAAATACCTCTTCCCCGTCAAAGAATCTTTGACAAAAAGACGTTTCTTTACCCTCAATCGGGTCCAGGTGGTTTCAGGAAACTTCAAAACCTGTATCTTCTCGACAGGAAATTGTCTGCTTGATTTTATCGCTTCTCGCGTGGAAGGGCTCAATACGCTCAAGGCATACAAGTGCCCGTCCTGGCCAATGATAATTCCGTCTCGTAAGGCCAATCCGCTGAAAGATGTATGA
>WGDA01000127.1 GCA_015493505.1 Pseudomonadota bacterium
GCGATGGTGGGATAATCCTTTTGGCCGAAGAGTAGCCCCGCGTCTCCAAGCGTTTCGGGAACGGCGGCGGCGGTGTAGGCCACAATGGGAAGGTCAAAGTACATGGCCTCAACGAGCGGGACACAGAATCCCTCGTGCTCGCTCATGCAGAGATAGGCGGACGCGTGAGAGTAGATTTCCGACAGGGTGTCCGTGGAGAGGTGCCCGGGAAGCAGGACATCATTCAACTTCAAATGGCGAATAAGTGTCTTTAATGCCTCGACGTAGGTTCCTGTATCATAGTGGCTTCCCACCAGGAAAAGACGAAGGTCGGGCCGTATCTTTTTACAGAAATAAAAGACCTTGATAATATCTTCGATTTTTTTATTGGGAGCGATGCGGCCCACGTGCAGAAGCGTGGGAAAATGCTTTTTGATATAAGGAAATCGGGGAATCTTTTTCAGGCTTCTTTTATACATGGAGACATCCACAATGATGGGAAGCACCCCTGTGTTTTTAAACCCCATGGCATCCAGTTCTTCCCGGTTGAACGTGGAATCTCCCAGCGCCAGGTGAAACATGCCTGTCAGGGAAGTAAGGTCTTCACGTCCTTCTTTACACCGTTGCGCAACTTTTTGATTGATACCCTCGAAGAATCTGGCCGGTGTGATGTTGTGATAGATGAGGATTTTCCTCTCGGTAAATTCTCTAACGAACTCGATAAGTTCCGTTCCAGTTGAATAATGGAAAATCAACAGGTTATCAGGATTATGAAAATACCGATAGTAGAGGTAGAATTCCGCTTTGTTCCGATACCTGGGGTGGATAACCTTGCTGAATATCCTGGACTCGAAGCCCCAGCTCCTGAGGATCCGCTGGATTCCGATGGCATCATTTCCGATGGCATCGCCGTAGCTGAAGTCCGGGACGAACTGGTGAATTTCCATGGTCAGTTTCTCGTTTCTCCAAGGATATGGGGTAAGAGAGTTTTAAATTGTTTGAAAACGTTTTTGTATGAGAATTGGGAGGCCCTGTTCACCCCCTTTTCCCTGAGCTGTTCCTGAAGTGCCTCGTTCTCCATCAGGGCCTCGATCCCCTCCGCTATCTCGAGGAATCTTTTCTCCTCGTAGAGGATACCGGCATCATGAACGGTTTCCGGGATAGCGCCGGCCCTGTAAGCAATCACCGGGCAACGGGAGGCCATAGCTTCGATTAGGGGCACGCAAAAGCCCTCGTGTTCGCTCATGCTGAGGTAGAGGTCGCTGGCACGGTAGAGTGCGGCAAGGTCAGTTGAAGAAATATGGGGGATAATTCTGATATCTTTCTGCAGGTTGAAACGGTGAATCAGCGCCAGAATGGCGGCCGTGTAGTTTTCCCATTCCCAGTTCCGTCCCACCAGGACCAGGCGGCTTTCCGGATTAATGTGATGAACCCAGTGAAACACCTTGATGAGGTCTTCAATCCTCTTGTTGGGGGCCCATTTCCCCACGTGGAGAAGCGTGATTTTTTCGCTCAGGTAGTAAAGGCTGCGGAAATTTTGATTGTCTTTCACGTTCGTTTCGACCACGAGGGGCAGGACCTCCGTATGGGAGTGCCCCGCCGCCTTCAGCTCCTGTTCGTTAAAGCGGGAAACGCCGAGAGCCAGGTCAAAAACCGTTGCGGCCCCGGAGAGTTGTTCCCGTCCCTTTCGGCAGGCCACAGCCGTTTTTCTGCTGACCCTCTCGAAGAATCTGGCCGGTGTGATGTTGTGATAGATCATGACCTTGCGGCAGGGGAGGGCGGCGATTTTTGAAAGGAGAGGCGTAAAGATGGAAAAATGGAACAGAATGACGTCCTGTTCCCTGATATTTTCAAGGCAAGCCTCCATACCACTTACACCGGGGAGCCCTTCAGGGACGATCCTTTGAGCGCAAATCCTGGAATTTATCCCCAGATCTGCAAGCATTTCCCGGATATGCCGGGCGTGTTGCGAGATGGCGTCATACTGGTAAAACTCCGGGACGACCTGGATAAACATGACTCAGACCTCCCCGAAAAAATCGTGAATGGCCTGCTTGTACCGCTCCACGATAATATTCCACTGATAGTTTTGGAGGACGTAATCGCGTCCCGCCGCGCCCAGCCGGTTCCTCAGGGATTCATTGTCCAACAGAAGCGTGAGGGCCTCTTCAAATTCCGGGTAGTTTTCAAAGTAGAGCCCCCCGTTGCTTCGAATACAGTGGCCGCGGGTGACGGGACACCCCCCATGAACCATGACGGGGGTTTCCTGAAGCCATGATTCCATTATGACTAGGGAAAAACTTTCATTGACCGAGGGCTGGCAGAAAACCGTTGCAGCCTTATAGGCATCGATCTTATCCTGTACGGGAACGAACCCCAGATCGAGCACGCGTTCCTGAAGGGTGTCCGGGATGGAGATCTCTCCGTTCCCAATGAGAATGAGCATGAGGTTATCTGTGTAACCCTGTAAAAATTTATGAAAATACTGAATCATGAGCGGAGTGTTTTTACCCCTGTCTTTTCGTCCTGCATAAAGGATGAAGGGGTCTTGGATATGATATTTTTCCTTGAAGCGTTCCGCGTCCCCTTTTAGAGAGGTGTCAAGGCCGATCCCCATGACCCGTTGGCGATCCGGATTGAGGTGATAGAGGCGGTTCGCCAGCTCCTTTTCCTCCTCCACGTTGTAAAGGATTCCCGCGCATCCTTCGAAGGCCCGTTTGACAAGTGACAGGGTCGCGTAAGGCTCGTCGTGAAGGCAGGGAAGTAGGAGGGAGCGCTCCGGATGGATGGTGGCGCCGTAAACGGTTGTGGAAAAGAGATAAGGGATGAAAATAAAGATGTCCGGTCCCTGATTCTGACGAATGAAATCCATCAGGTCATCGGATCGAAGCATCTCACGGAAAAAATAGGTTTCTTCCTCCGGGCGGATTTTCTCCTTTCTCAACAGGCGGTCGTTGATATAGCCAAAGATGTCCCAATAGGTTTTTTGGACACCAAAGCGGTGGACGGGCACACCTTCTTCATCGTAGGTTCCGGGCGCGTAGGCGTTTTCTGTCCAGTCAGACATGAAATCCCGGATCGTTGTCGTCAGGACTTCCGCCTCGACGCCAGCCTGCCGCAGATGGGTTACCGCTCCCCGGCATTCGGCCTCTGCCCCGCCGGGAATGCTGGTCCCATACCACGGTATGACGAAATACCATTTCATGAAGCGGGGGTGTCTCCCTTGGCGGCCAGAATGGCATAATCCTGGGGGGCGTAGAGGAGCTCGTTCAATTGCATGACATTGTCGTTCAGGACGTTAATGAGTTTATCCGAGATGTCCCCGGTTCTGCGAAAAAAGTCCACCTCTTTCAGCTTCATTTCATCCGGGATGGGAGAAGTGTAGAGAATCTCCGCCGTTTCAAAGCCAATGGCCTGGCACGCAAACTGAAGGGTCAGGGGATGCACCGGTTTAACATGGGTCGGGTCGAGGTAGAAAAGCCCGCTGAAGGTGGTCAGGCATTGGGGATTGATGGTTTCCATGAGAATTTTTCCCCCGGGCCTCAGCTTTTGATAGGCAATCCTGATGAGTGAAAGGATCTGTGCCCAGTTCAGATGTTCCACGACCTGTGCGCAGAAAATGCCGTCATAGTGGCCTTCGGGGGTTTCAGACAGGTGCGTGATCGCATCCCCTTTCAGGGCGTTCAGGCCGTGCTTCTGACAGTACTGGACCATGGCGGCGTTGATGTCGATACCCGTCGCGTCGATGCCCGCATCTTTCAATAATTCCAGAAACTCCCCCCGGCCACATCCGATGTCCAGCACCTGCTTACAGCCTTTGAAATGGGGGAGGTACTTTTTTTGCCGTTGCTTGATTTCTTCCCGGTTTCCACGGTGAAGGTCTTCAAAAGAGATGTAGAGGGATTCTTCCAGGTTCTTATCTTCCTCCGCCGAGACGCCGGAGGAAGAGGTCTCCGGACTGATGAGCACCCGGTTCGCGGACTTTAGGATCGCGCCGCTTTTGACAGTGCGCAGGTCTTTACGGATGTTTCGATGCTGATCCATGGCCCGCAGGATAAGCCTGAAAAGTCTTCGCTCGGTTTCCTCCAGGTCATCTGTCTTGCCATTCAATTTGGACAGGTGCGAATGATGAAGATAAACCATATTGATAGTTAAATCTGTAATTCTCGCGAGATAAACCTTGAGGTCATTGAAGGATCGAACCACCTGCGAATTGAATGCCATCTGCCTCGCTAACAGAATCCGGGTCAATGGTGAGAAAAGCTTTTGGATCAGGGTGGTTATTTTTCCCTTGATGCCGGGTTGCGGATGGGGTTGATGGGGGATCCACAGATCGTTCAGAGGGGCCACCAGAGCGTCAAATGACTGTGAGAGCGATTTAATCTCGTCCAGCAGGTCTTCGACGTTGGGTTGAATAGAAAGCTCCGTTTCCTCAACCGTTCTGATTTCCTCTTCCGAAATCTCTCCCTTTTCGATGCGCTCCCGCACCCGTTGTTTGATGGTTTCCATCAGGGATTGGACATTCAGGGGTTCCGTTTCTGGCATGGTGGTTCCTTGTTCTTTCGGGTTAGCTTGTCAGGCGATTATAGGCTTCTTTATATTTCCGGCTGGTTTTTTCAATAATCTCCTCTGGGATAACTGGGGGAGGCGGGGTTTTGTCCCAGTCAAGGCTGTCAAGGTAATCCCTGAGAAACTGCTTGTCAAAACTGACCTGCGCGTGTCCCGGTTCATAGGCGTCAGCCGGCCAGAAGCGGGAAGAATCGGGTGTCAGAAGTTCGTCGATCAGAATGATGTCCCCATCTAAAAGGCCGAACTCCATCTTGGTATCCGCTACGATGATGCCCCGGTTTTCCGCGATCTGCCGCGCGCGCACATAGATTGCGAGACTGAGGTCTCTGAGCCTTTCTGCCGTTTCCTTCCCCAGGGTGTTCGCCATGGTGGCAAAAGAGACATTCTCGTCGTGGGTCCCCTGCTCGGCCTTGGTGGCGGGGGTGAAAATGGGTTCCGGCAGACGATCAGCCTCCCGGAGACCAGAAGGGAGTGTGATACCGCAGATTTTTCCGCTCTGCTGGTATTCGCGCCATCCGGAACCGGCCAGATACCCGCGCACCAC
The DNA here is from genome assembly GCA_015493505.1 of Pseudomonadota bacterium. GTDB lineage: Bacteria > Desulfobacterota > S145-22 > S145-22 > S145-22 > S145-22. Next base: position 5,093 of record WGDA01000127.1, read on the forward strand.
GCACTCAAAAGGGAAAGGCCGGGCCTTTTTGACCCACAGGCTTCGCCCTTTCAAAACATCCTTATAGGGTTGGCAGGCTTCCGGGAATTCATTCGCGTCTGCGGAAATGAGGTGATTCGGAACGATGTCTTTGATCTGCTCCAGCCAAAAAAGGGTCATTTGCGTCAGGATGATTCCTTTTTCCGGAACGGGCTGGCCCATGATGACGTCAAAGGCTGAAATTCGGTCAGTCGCCACCATGAGGAGAGAATCTCCCAGATCGTAGATGTCACGGACCTTTCCACGGGAAAAGAGCGAAAGGCCGGGGAAATCTGTTTCATACAGAGCTGTTTCCGGCATGATGGACTCCTTTTCAGGATGCGATGTGAAGGGAGCGCATCCGGTTGATAGCCTGTGCCACTTCCAGTTTCCGGGGCATGGCAAGGTTTCCGGCCCGGTATGGGAGAAGGATGTCCAGGCCGTTCAGTGAAAGGTTTTTAAAAACGAGATCGAGGATTTCGGAAATCGGTTTCTTCCCGTCCACATATTTTTGCGCCGCATAATGAATGATGGCCCCGATACTGCGCGTCTGGGCGATATCGACAAGCTGTTCCAGGTCCTGCAGGTCTATCCTGGTTTGCCCGAACAGGATTGTGAACAGGTCTTTGGCGTCGATCTTGACATCCCGTTTGCCGCGGGAAGGGTTAAAGGAATTGCTAAGGGGAACACGGTGCCGGATCTCTCCGAAAGACTCTCCGCCCTCATGGGCGCGCCGTGTGGGGTAGCGCCGGATAATTTCTTTAACTGAAGGGGTAACATCCTTCGGCTTATAGGTGTCCATCATGATCACCGTATCGGCCACGTCGAAATAGTCTCCCGATCCCCCCATGACAAGGATGGTGGAGACACCGTGATCCGTGTAGAGCTGCCGGACTTTATCCACGAACGGTGTAATAGGCTCTTTCTCCCTGGGGACAAGGTGCTGCATCCGTTCATCCCGGATCATAAAGTTGGTGGCAGAGGTATCTTCGTCCATCAGCAGGACGCGGCATCCAGACTCCAGGGCCTCCATAATTCCCGTCGCCTGAGAAGTGCTGCCGCTGGCATTCTCCGTGGAAAACTGCGACGTTTCATTCCCGAAGGGGAGGGTGCGGATAAAGGGAGAAATGTCCACCTTTTCCACGTACCGGCCGTCCGCGGCGCGGATTTTGATGGCTTCTGGCAACGTGACCACCCGTTCCCGCCCATCTCCTGGGATATGGTTGTAAACACCCATCTGCAGGGCATTGAGCAGGGTCGATTTTCCGTGAAACCCCCCGCCCACAATCAGTGTCACCCCTTCCGGGATGCCCATTCCCGTGATCTCACCAGAGTAAGGCGTTGGAATCCTGACCTGCAGCGCTTGAGGAGGGTCGAAGGGAATACCATGATCAAGGGGGCGATCATCCACCCCGCTGCGGCGAGGCAGGAGGGCGCCATCCGCCACAAAAGCCACAAGCCCCTTATCGGAAAGGGAACGACGCAGGGCTTCCTGATCCGCAACGCAGCGCACGAAACGCGCCAGGTCATCCTGAGGAATTTGAAGGGTCTCGCGAATAATCTCCGGAATTTCGCTGCCAAACATGGCCATCGCTTCTCTACCCAGAATCGTCCGTCCCGAGGCGGGGAGTCCGACGACGAAGCGGAACTCGATCTGTCCATCGGAAATAACCACGGCATTCCGTTTGAGAACCTTCTGAGACCCTGCGTCTATGTCGATCATGCCGCTCTTGCCAATGCCCCTCTGTCCCTTTGCGATACTTCTTTTTAGGGCCTTGAAGCGCCTTCCGAGAAAGTCCTCCGCTGCCATTTTCTCGATGGGGTCAGAAAGGATTTTATCCGGGATTTGTCGGGCAATCGGGGCCTTTACACAGACACGGGACGGTGCTGCGAAGGGGTCCCCCTGAACGTGGTCGATATAAAGGATGTATCCGGGAAAGCGGTATCCCCCCCGGAGCTCCTTGTAACGTTTGTAGCCCTGGTGGTCAATCTTTCCAAGAATCCTTATGAGTTCAGTCTGGTCCAGTATCATCGAGACAGCGCGTGTTTATATAGTGAATTAGGCTTCCTCATCTTCTCCGTCGTGTGAGAGGTATTCAAATTTCACCCGCTCCATGCCTCTTTCCCGGCGGAGCTGACGTGCATACAAGGCGGTCACCCATTTGTGAATATCTTCATTCGTCAGGGCCTTGAGCCGTTCGAAAAAGAGTTTACCCTCCTTGATGGTTCCCCTTCGAACAAAACGGATTCCCAGAAAGTGGCGTTCTGCCCTCTGAAACATGTTATGAGCAACTTCCACTTCCATGTATATGTAGTCCTGCAAGATGCCATCCAATGAAAGGCCTGTGGGGTCGAGAAAGAATCTAATGGCGAAGGTATCTCCCTTTTTCATGGTTTCGAGAACGCTGCCCTTTTCATAGGACAGGCGCATTCCGTCCCGGCTGATGTCTTCAACCTTGATTTCTTCAGAGAATTCAATTTCGTCAAGAGGGATACCGTGATACCTCTTGTTTTTTATCAAATCAACGGAGAATTCATGGTCCAGAGGAAGTTCGATTCGAACGGAATTTCTTCGCTGTTTGATTTCGACGCGTTGCGGGGTTCTCAGGACAATCGCCCGCTTGAAGCCGCGCATGTTGATGGGAATAATACCCTTTGATTGCGTCACGAAAGAGTAAAATTTCTGTTTGTCACGGTAGTTGATGGCAAAGGTCACGTTGACCCTTTCCCCTTCGAAGTTATGAGAGGGGCCGCGTTCGGGGGGGTCTTCCACGAGAATGGTGTGCTCATTGCGTTTAAAATCTAACATAAGACATTTAAAACTTTCGTATCGGTATTCGGGGACATTCAGTTCCATGACGCTTTTCCTGGCATCCGCTTCTTCGAATATCTCGTAGATCTTCTGCGGATCCCGTATCTCAAAATGCTCCATGGGGGCCAGCGCGTCATTTTTATGCAGGTAGAAGCGATTCAGGAGGTAAAGGCCCACCCCGAGGATGATAATGCCCAGAAGCACCCATAATACCACATTCACGACACCGCAAAGATCACTCGATTCCGCCGTCTTTTGTACCGTCCGAAGAAATTCTCTGTCCACGGAGGCGGCATACGCGACGGCCCCGTATTTCACCGTGTCAGAGAGGCGTGCCCTTTTACTGTTCAGGGTTGCCGTAAAGCGGGAGACAAAATAATTTTTCACGCCTGATGGTGGGGGGCTCTGTGCAAACGAGCGGTGGAAGGGCGTGTTATTCGTATCTTGTGATGATGATATTGTAGCCATGTCTGGTCAGCAACTTTCCCTTTTCGATTGCCTGTTCACGGGTCTTAAAGGTCCCTACTCGCACACGATAATAGATTGTCTCTCCCGTTTTATATAACACAATGTAAACATTATCCACAAGGTGACTGAGTGTGGCGGCAAGGTGATCGGCATGCGCTTTGTTGATGAAGGAGGCCACCTGCAGGGTATAAAGTCCCCCTGAGGGATGGTAAGAAACCTTTCTGCTCCCGGGCGTTTTCAGGACCTCAATCATGACCTTGGCCGTGCCGGGCCCAACCATTCCGATGGCCTTCGCGGCGGCGTAGCTCAGATCAATGATGCGGTTTTTCACGAAGGGTCCCCGGTCGTTGATGGTGACCTTTACGGATCGGCCATTTTCCAGGTTTGTGACCATCACCTGTGTGCCCAGTGGAAGGGTCTTGTGCGCCGCCGTCATGTCATACATATTGTAGATTTCCCCACTGGCAGTGGGCTTCCCATGAAAATCCTTGCCATACCAGGACGCAACACCAATCTGACGACTCCCAACCAGTGGCTGGATCGGCGGCGGAGGGGGCGGAACCCGTTTGGCACATCCCCAGAGAAGGGAAAGGAAGCCTAAGGCCAAAAGGGCGACACGAACTATTCGTGTGAATCGTGTGCTATTTGCCTTCACGGTTGAGATCCCCTTCTTTTTTTCTGCCAATGATAATTTTTGATTTCCCGCTGGGGGACACCACCTTTTCGACGGAATCAAAAATGGCTTCAAACCGGCGGGTTTCGTTCCGCAGGATTTCTTTCATGCGGTCCGAACCCATGGAGAGAAGCCGCAGGTAATACAATCCCCGGATGAAGCGGTTCTGGGGAACCTCATGCTCCATCATGAAAAACGCGCGGTTTTTTTTCAGGCAGCGTTTTACCTCCCTCAGGCAGCAGTCAGCCGTGTCCATTTTTAGCTCATAGAACGCGTGGGAACAGCTTACAGCGTCCGCAGTCTCGGACCGGAATGGCAGGGCGGCCACGTCCGCCAAAACGAGGAAGACATTTTTCAGATGCCTGGTTTTCCGGCGGGCAACCTTCAACATGCCAGGCGAGAAGTCGACCCCGATAACGCGCCCCTGTTCCCCGACTCTCTCGGAATAATGTGGCAGCAGGGCTCCCGTCCCCGTGCAGATATCGACAATGGTGTCACCCGGGGAGGGGTTAACCGTTGAAATGAGAAAGTTCCGTGCCGCTTGTTGAAGGTCCTTCGAGTGCAGGGCGATGAACCGGTCGTAGACGTGGGAAAAGGCGTTGTAATATTTGACTCGATACTTTCGAATCATCAATGAAATCCATCGGCTTGTGGTTTCATGCCGATAAAATTATCATTGACGGGCGATTTAATCAACAACCTCTACGCTTTGCACCTTCCACCTAAAACCTTCTCCCCCTTCCATTGACTTCATGTAAAAAATGGCTAATAATACTTGTGATAAAAAGAACAAGGAGTTTGCTTGTGAACGAAACAGAAGAGAGAGTTCAGTTTGAGGGCGGCGCAAAGTATATCCTCGACCCGGATCTGAAACAGATTGTCAACGTCTCCATGGCTCTGGAGATGCCGCTTTTGCTGAAGGGGGAGCCGGGGACAGGGAAGACCATGCTGGCCTACGCCATCGCGGAAAGCCTGCACATGCCCCTCATCGTGCTGAACGTGAAGTCGAGCATGAAGCTGATCGACGCCCTGTACCAATACGATACCCTGACGCGCCTGAATGACAGCCGGTTTGGTGATTCGTCACGTGACGTGAGCAATATTGAGGAATATATCCGCATGGGGAAGATCGGCCAGGCCTTCGTCTCGGATGAGCGGGTCGTTCTGCTGATCGACGAGATAGACAAGGCGGATACCGATTTTCAGGATGACATGCTGGATATCCTGGAGCAGATGCAGTTTGACATCATCGAGATCGACAAAACCATCAAGGCAAAGCACCGGCCGGTGATTATCATCACCTCGAATTCAAAGAAAGATCTCTCCGATCCCTTCCTGGGGCGGTGTAACTTCCACCATATTGCCTTCCCGGACCGGGAAATGATGCGCGAGATTGTCCAGGTCCATTTTCCCGACCTGGAAGAACGCCTGGCGCAGATTTGCATCGACACCTTTTACAAACTGCGGGACCTGCCGGCCATCGAAAAGAAACCGGCCACGCGGGAGCTGATCAACTGGATTCGCGCCCTGAAGATGGATCCGGAGTTTCACATCGAATCTCTGCAGAAGGGTCATGTTCCCTACCTGGGTGTTTTGTTCAAGAAGAGCGCCGATTACGCCGTGGCCCTTTCCAGGACGGCCAGGGCTCGGAGGGTTTAGCGGGTTTTGTTCACCGAATTTTTTTATCAACTCAAGGAAATGGGGATTCCCGTCAGTCCCACCTCATTCCTGCGCCTGCAGAAGGCACTGTCCATGGGACTGGTGCGGAATCTCAACGATTTCTACACCACGGCACGGGCCATTCTTATCAAGAGCGAGCGCTACTTCGACCTCTACGACCGCGTCTTCGCCCATTATTTCGAAGGGGCTGACCTGCCCGATCCCGAACAGGCGGATCTGACCGAGGCGGCCAAGCTTTTGCTTCAGGAATGGCTGAAACGTCCGGAATGGGTGGCCGAGGCCCTTGGGATGGACGCGAAAAAGCTCAAACAATATACTCCTGAAGAGCTGGTTAAGTATTTCATGGAGCGCCTCAAAGAGCAGACGGGCCAGCATCACGGCGGGCACAAGTGGATCGGGACGGGGGGAACTTCACCCGTGGGCCACTCCGGATATCACCCAGGTGGCATGCGGGTCGGGGGACAATCCAGGAATAAGAGCGCCATCAAGGTGGCGATGGAGCGGCGTTACCGGGACTATTCCGCGGACAGCCACCTGTCCCAGGCACAGATGGGGGAGGCACTGAAAAGACTTCGGCGGCTGGTTCCCGTGGGGCCAAAGGATCAGGTCAATGTGGATAAGACGATTTATGAAACCATGCGGAACGCCGGAGAAATCGAGATTGTTTTTGACCGCAGTCTCAAGGACAAGCTGAAGGTTATTCTGATGATTGATAACGGGGGCTGGTCCATGGATCCCTATATCCCGGTGGTGCAGCTCCTGTTCAACCACGCCCGTTACCAGTTCAGAGACCTGAAGACCTATTTTTTTCACAACACGATTTATGATCAGGTCTGGGAGGATCCGAGGCGGTATGCGAAACCTGTGAAGGTAGAAGATTTCGCCAGGATGGATCCGGAGTCAAGAGTTATTATCGTTGGAGACGCCAGCATGGCCAACTGGGAGCTGATGACACCGGGCGGAACAATCTATTTTGATGAATACAATAAAATCCCCAGTATCGAACGGCTGCGGTTCATCGCCCGGACCTTTCGCCACACCGTCTGGCTGAACCCCAAGTTCGAGGAAGAATGGGCTTATACCCGTAGTATCCTGATTATCCGGCAGATTTTTCCCATGTTCGAGCTGACACTGGACGGTCTGGAAAAGGCGGTCGCCCATCTGATGAGTAAATAACTTTTCCCATGGCGTCTTCCTCCAAAAAGGTGATCTACGCCGCGCTGATAGGAAACCTGTGTATCGCCGTGACCAAGTATGCCGCCGCGTTTATCACGGGGAGTTCCGCCATGCTTTCCGAGGGGATTCACTCGACAGTGGACACAGGGAACCAGTTTCTGCTTCTGTATGGCATTCACCGGTCCAAACGCCCGCCGGATGAAAACTTTCCCTTCGGCTATGGGAAAGAGGTCTATTTCTGGAGTTTCGTGGTCGCCCTGCTGGTTTTTGCCCTCGGCGCGGGCGTGTCGGTTTTCGAGGGGATTCATCGTCTGCTTCACCCCCACCCACTTGAGAATCCCGCGGTTAATTACGTGGTACTCGCGTTGTCCTTTCTGTTCGAAGGGGCGTCCTGGATTTTTGCCCTGCGGGAGTTTTCCAGGGTCAAGGGAAGACGTGGATATCTGGAAGCCGTTCACGAGGGGAAGAATCCTTCCATTTTTATGGTTCTTTTCGAGGATTCCGCAGCCACACTGGGGCTGCTGGTCGCGTTTTTAGGTGTCTTCCTGGGGCAGGTGACGGGGAGCTCCCGGTATGATGGCCTCGCTTCCATTGTGATTGGGCTGATACTTGGCGGTACCGCTATCTGGCTGGCCGTGGAAACGAAAGGCCTGCTGATCGGCGAGAGTGCCCTGCCGGAGGTTGTCCGGGATATTCGGACATTGGCGGAAGGGTTTCCGGAGATTGAGCATGTCAATGAAGTCCTGACCCTGCACATGGGGCCTGAATATATTCTGGTGACTATCAGCGTGGATTTCAGGGATGCCATTCCGGCGGGAAGGGTGGAGCAGGTGATTCAGGAACTGGATCGGCGGATCAAACAGAGGCATGTCTTGGTCAAGCGGGTTTTTGTGGAGGCGGAATCCCGCGTGAACACCTCCGCGTTTTCTGCGTCAAAAAGCTAAAAAATTTGTTTCGTTAGGCCCATCAATCCCTTGACAAGGCGATAAAAAGTTGATAAATGACACTCGCTTTATGGATGGCTGTGAAATGAAAGGACGTTCAAGAATGAAAGGTATGCAGGCACGTAGCTCAGTGGGAGAGCGCTACCTTGACGCGGTAGAAGTCGGCGGTTCAATCCCGCCCGTGCCTACCATTTCCCTCTTTATCCTGATGAATTTTTAAATTTAAAAGCCTGTGAATGACGAAACTGGGTGATGCGACCGGGGCATCGTGTGGGTTTAGGAGTGTTTGCAAAGGACGCGGCGTGACATGAAAGAAAAAAATGGAATAACTTTAGAGGTTTTGAGACACAGCACAGCCCACGTGATGGCGCAGGCTGTCAAGGATCTCTATAGAGACGTGAAACTGGCTATCGGCCCCGCCATCGAGGATGGTTTTTATTATGATTTTGATGCCACGGAGCGTTTCTCGGAAGACGACCTCGAGAAAATCGAAAAACGCATGGCTGAGATCGTCAGGGAAGATCTTCCGTTCGAGCGTCAGGAGATGCCCCGGGAGGAGGCCATCGAGTTTTTCAGGAAACGGGGCGAACCATACAAGGTCGAGTTGCTCGAGGAGATGGAAGATGAGACGGTATCCCTGTATAGTCAGGGGGATTTCGTGGATCTCTGCCGGGGTCCCCATGTCCCTTCGACAGGGAAAATCGGCGCGTTTAAGCTGTTGAGTCTGGCGGGCGCCTACTGGCGCGGCGATGAGCGCAACAAGATGCTCCAGCGGATTTACGGGACGGCTTTTTTCGACAAAAAATCCCTGCGTCAGTACCTGCGCCACCTGGAAGAGGCCAAGAAACGCGACCACCGGAAGTTGGGCAAGGAGCTGGACCTTTACAGCATTAGCGAAGATGTGGGGCCCGGATTGATTCATTGGCATCCAAAAGGGGCCCGCGTGCGGAATATCATCGAGACTTTCTGGCGCCAGGCGCATTACGACAACGGGTACGAACTGCTCTATACCCCACACATCGGGCGGTCTGAACTCTGGCAGCGAAGCGGCCACCTGGATTTCTACCGTGAGAGCATGTACGCGCCCATGAACATTGACGAAAACAATTATTTCGTCAAACCCATGAACTGTCCCTTCCATATCCAGATTTACAACAGCCAGCTCCGCTCATACCGGGACCTTCCCCTTCGATGGGCTGAACTGGGGACGGTGTATCGCTATGAGAAGGGGGGCGTCCTGCATGGCCTGTTGCGCGTGCGCGGCTTTACCCAGGATGACGCCCACATCTTCTGTACGCCGGAACAGATTGAGGACGAAATCCTGGAGGTCTTGAGGTTCAGCCTCTACCTGTGGCGCTGTTTCGGGTTCGAAGACATCACGGCTTATCTGGCCACACGCCCGGAAAAGGCGGTGGGAGACCCCAAACGATGGGAACAGGCCATGAAATCCCTTGAAAAGGCCGTGGAGGCCGAAGGCCTTTCCTGTGAGATTGACGAGGGTGGGGGCGCGTTTTATGGCCCGAAAATCGACCTCAAGATTCGGGACGCCATCGGCAGGGAATGGCAGACCACGACGATTCAGTTCGATTTTAACCTCCCGGAGCGCTTCGACATGACATTTACGGGGGCGGATGGAGAGAAACACCGGCCCTACATGGTTCATCGGGCCCTGCTTGGTTCAATTGAGCGTTTTTTTGGCATTTTGGTGGAGCATTACGCCGGCGCGTTCCCTCTCTGGCTGGCGCCGGTGCAGGTGCGGGTTATGACCATCACGGACAAACAGAAGGCATTTGCCGCGGAAGTACTGGAGAGCCTGAAAAAGGCGCGTATCCGGGCGGAGGCTGATTTCAGAAATGAAAAGCTTGGCTTCAAAATTCGCGAGGCGCAGGTGCAGAAGATTCCCTACGCCCTTGTGATTGGAGACCGGGAAGTTGAAAACCGGCAGGTGTCCCCACGGGGGAGAGGCAACCTGACCCTTCCATCCATGGATGTGGAGACCTTCATATCCAGGATTCGCGAGGAGAGTCAGGTGATGGGACAAACCATCCTTTAGGGAGGAGAGCAGCAATCGATAAAAGGGTAGCGGTTAACAAGAATATCCGGGCGGAAAAGGTTAGGGTCATAGATGTTGATGGCACACAACTGGGGATTTACATGCTTGACGCGGCGCTGAAACTGGCGGAAGAGAGGGGACTGGATCTCGTCGAGGTCTCCTCCAAGTCGGATCCCCCCGTCTGCCGTATCATGGACTACGGCAAGTACAAGTATGAGCAGAGCAAAAAAGCCCATGAATCGAAGAAAAAGCAGAGTGTAATTGTCGTAAAGGAGATGAAGTTCAGGCCTAAAACGGAGGAGCATGACCTGAATTTCAAGGTGCGGCACCTGGAGAAGTTTTTGAAGGAAGGAAACAAGGTCAAGGTCACCGTGATGTTTCGAGGGCGCGAGATGCACCGCACGGAACTGGGAGAGAGAGTCTTGAAAATCGTGGCGGAGAAGTTAAAAGACCTTGGCACGATTGAGCAGCCTCCCAAGATGGAGGGGCGAAACATGACCATGATGATGGCGCCGATCAAGGCGAATTAAGGACAAAGGAGGATACAGCGTGCCTAAGTTAAAAACGAATCGTGGGGCGGCCAAACGTTTTCGGACGACAGGGAGCGGAAAAATCGTGCGGCAGAAGGCTTATCACAGCCATATCCTTACGAAAAAAAGCCCTAAAAGAAAACGGAACCTGAGACAGGACGGCTTGATTGCCGCCGCGGACACCAAAAGAGTACGGCGCTTGATTCCATTCAAGTAAGCGTGGAGGAAAACCATGGCAAGGGTAAAAAGCAGTGTGGCGTCAAGGAGGCGCAGAAAGAAAATTCTGAAGGCTGCCAAAGGATACTGGGGTGGCCGGGGAAATCTCATCAGGAGCGCAACGGAAGCGGTCCATCGCGCGTGGGCCTATTCCTATCGTGATCGTCGCGTTAGAAAACGTGAATTCAGAAAATTGTGGATCGCGAGAATCAACGCGGCAACCCGTGAACAGGGTCTGTCCTACAGCCGTTTCATGGATGGCCTTAAAAAAGCCGATGTGGAGCTCGACAGGAAAACCCTGTCAGAGATGGCGATCTGGGATCCGGAAGCCTTTTCAGAGCTGGTCGCTCTGGCGAAAAAACAGATCGCGCAATAAAAAGACGTTCATGGATTTGAAACAGGAAATTTCCGCCCTTGAGGAAGAGGTCAGGGGGCATCTTTCGACCATAGAGACGTTGGAGGGGCTGGAACGATTCCGCGTTGGTTACCTGGGAAAAAAGGGTAAAGTGACCCTTTTGACCAAGCGGTTGGGGACGCTCCCCCGAGAGGAACGTCCTGAAGCCGGTAAAGAGATAAATCGGCTCAAGGCGTGGGTAGAGGCAGAACTGGAACGGAAGACCCACACGGTCAAGGAGGCATTGCGTCAAAAAAGACTCGCGGAAGAGAGGGTGGATATCACCCTTCCCGGGCGCCGTGTTCCGAGGGGGCGGGACCATCCGATTACCCTCGTTTCCAGGGAGATCACGGATATTTTTGTCGGCATGGGGTTCGAGGCTGTCGAAGGCCCCGAGGTAGAGCTGGATTACTACAATTTCGAAGCCCTGAATATCCCGAAAGATCACCCCGCGCGCGACATGCAGGATACCTTTTACATTTCTGATAATGTGGTGCTGCGAACCCACACCTCTCCGGTTCAGGTGCGGACCATGGAGAAACAGCGCCCGCCCGTCCGGGTCATCGCCCTGGGTGTGGTATATCGGTGTGATTCAGATGTGACCCATACCCCCATGTTTCATCAGGTGGAGGGCCTGTTGGTGGATAAAAACATCACCATGGGAGATTTGAAAGGGGTATTGACCCGTTTCGTGCACCTGATGTTTGGAAAAGACGTGGGCGTACGGTTCCGGCCCAGCTATTTCCCCTTCACGGAACCCAGCGCGGAAGTGGATATTCAGTGTGTGATCTGCAAGGGGAAAGGGTGCCGGGTGTGTGGAAACACCGGCTGGTTAGAGATTCTTGGATGTGGGATGGTGGATCCCGCGGTTTATGGATTTGTGGATTATGACCCGGAAACCGTTTCCGGTTTCGCGTGGGGATTGGGGGTCGAGCGGGTTGCCATGTTAAAATACGGCATCAATGACCTCCGTTCCTTTTTTGAAAACGATTTACGTTTTCTTTCTCAATTTTAGAGGCTATGAAGGTAAGTTTAAACTGGCTGAAAGAATGGGTGGACGTAACAGACACCCCGGAAGGGATTGCCGAACGCCTGACGATGGTAGGGTTGGAAGCGGCGGGGATTGAACCTTACGGGGTGGGTTACGATAAGATTGTTATCGGAAAAATCCTCAAGATCGCGCGCCACCCTGACGCGGAGAAGCTCTCACTCTGTGAGGTGACCGTGGGAGGAACGGAACCCCTTTCCATTATCTGTGGAGCGAAAAACATCTATGAAGGGGCGGTGGTTCCCGTCATCCTTGTGGGCGAGACGCTCCCGACCGGGCCAAAGATCAAACGTTCCAAGATTCGGGGTGTCCTGTCCGAAGGGATGATTTGCTCCGAGGAGGAATTAGGGTTGGCGGAACATTCCTCTGGCATCATGCTGCTTCCCGAAGACCTCCCGTTGGGTGAACCCTTTTTCAGGGTGACGGGGCTTGAAGACGCGGTGATCGATTTTGAGATTACCCCCAACCGTGGGGATTGTCTCTCTGTTCTCGGAATCGCCCGGGAGGTGGCGGCGGTCTATGACCTTCCCCTGAAGCCTCTTGATATTCACCTGAGAGAGACAGGGGAAGGCATTGATAAAGCCATAGAGATTGAAACGATCAACCGTGAGGACTGCCCACGGTATGTTGCGCGTCTCGTGCGAAACGTGACTATTGGCCCATCTCCCCTCTGGCTCAAGGAACGCCTGGTCAAGTTGGGGTTTCGGTCCATCAACAACGTCGTGGACATCACGAATTATGTCCTGCTGGGCCTGGGGCAGCCCCTGCACGCGTTCGACTACGACATGCTTCGAGGGCACAAGATAGTAATCCGCTCAGCATCTGAAGGTGAGCGTTTTACCACCCTCGATGAAAAAGAGAGGATTCTCAGGAAAGAAGACCTCCTCATCTGTGACGCGGAAGGTCCCGTTGCCATCGCGGGGGTCATGGGCGGACTGAATTCAGAGGTAACGGAAAAGACCGTCAACGTGCTGATTGAAAGTGCCTATTTCCGTCCGGGCGCCATCCGGCAGACAGCCAAAAAGCTGGGGCTGCCCACAGAGGCCTCTTATCGTTTTGAACGGGAGGTGGACCCGGAAGGGCTTGTTCGCGCCGCGGATTTGGCGGCCTCCCTGATGGTGGACCTGGCAGGTGGTGAAGTCGCCACCGGGATCATCGACAAAGATTACAGGGAAAAAGAAGAGCATATCATTGCGCTGCAGACAGAAAAGGTCAATGCCACCCTGGGAATTCAGTTGACCGATGAAGCCATCGAGAAAACCCTGAAGCGCCTCCAGATGAAAACAAGCAGGCGAGAAACGGGAAAGTTGATGGTTACGGTCCCGAGTTTCCGGAGGGACGTGTGGCGTCCCATCGATCTGATAGAGGAAGTGGGCCGTATCGTGGGGTTTGACCAGATACCTCCCACGTTGCCGTTCCGGGAGATGGACACGAAACCGGTCCCCACGGCTAAAAAGGCGGAAACCCTTGCCAGAAATGTTCTGGTAGGGCTCGGATATTTTGAAGCGGTTAACTATAGTTTCGTGGACGAACGGTGGATGGACGCCTTTCTGATTTCCGAGGACGATCCCTTACGGAAAATGGTACGTTTGCGAAACCCAATCAGCGAAGACATGGCCGTGTTACGAACCTTTTTGATTCCTTCTCTTATAAATACGGCTCGAAACAACTTTAACTATAAGGTGCAAGACATTAAAATATTTGAACTACGCAATACATATCTTTCAATCGGCAGAGAGCTTCCCGAGGAAAGACTTCATCTGGCCGGCCTTGTGATGGGAAGGAACCCGTACGCATTCGGGTTTGAAAGGAATCCGTTCGATTTCTTTGATATCAAAGGAGACGTGGAAAATTTATGCGAGATGCTTAAAATCGATTCGCTACATTTCGCTTCTCCGGCGCGTCCCAAGCCGTTTCTGCACCCGGGTATTTCCGCTGATATCTTGCAGGGGGATACTTATTGTGGGTTTGTGGGAAAACTGAATCCCGTCGTTACGGAGTCGTTCAAGATTGACGAAAATGTCTATTGTTTTGAGGTGGATTTCTTCTCCCTCATTCAAGGTGTTCGCGAGGAAATCACCGTGGAAGAGATTTCCAAGTATCCCCCCGTGACGCGGGATCTGGCCGTTGTGGTGGAAAAGGTCATGCCGGTGGGAGAAATAATTCAACGAATATACGCCTTTCGAAATAAATATTTGAAACAGGTGGAATTATTTGATATATACGAAGGGAAGGGAATCCCGGAAGGAAAAAAGAGCGTGGCTTTCAGGGTGACTTACCAGGCCCTTCAGAAAACATTGAAGGACAAAGAGGTGGATAAGATTCACCATAATCTGGCGTCATTTATAACAAAAACGGGGGACATTCAACTCAGGTAGGGGGGAATTATGACAAAGATGGATTTGGTGAACAGCATTTATTCCAAGGTAGGGTTTTCCAAAAAAGATTCCCTTGAGATCGTTGAAAATGTGTTGGAAATCATGAAATCACGTTTAGAGAAAGGGGAAAAAATCAAGATTTCCGGGTTCGGGAATTTTGTGGTGCGAACCAAAAAGCCACGAAGAGGAAGGAATCCCCAGACGGGAGAGCAGATTACCATTGAGGGAAGAAGGATTCTAACCTTTAAACCCAGCAATGTTTTGAGACGATTGCTCAATGGATCAAAGTAATATTGATCTTTCAAACATTCCGGACAGGCTGTACTATAAAATTGGAGAGGTAAGTCAAATCGTTGGGGTGAAACCGCACGTGCTGCGGTACTGGGAATCGGAATTTCCCATGATCAAACCCTACAAAAAGGATTCAAAGCAGCGATTGTACCGGAAACGCGATTTGCGGCTTTTGCTGATGATTAAGAAGCTTCTGCAGGAGGATATGTATACCATCGCGGGGGCACGGCAGGTTTTGAAGAGGATGAAAGACCAGGAGGCGAGCGGGCGGGACAGGCAGCTCTATTTCAAGTTTTATCAGGAGAATTACAAGGCCCAGTTGAGGGATATAAAGAAGGAACTTCTTGAAATAAAGAAAATTTTGTCATAAGATATGTCAAATATCGGGGCGTAGCGCAGTCTGGTAGCGTACCTGAATGGGGTTCAGGTGGTCGGAGGTTCGAATCCTCTCGCCCCGACCAGATTTCATATCCTGATAAAACTTTCAATAATAAAGGGGAAATGACGAGATGGCGCGGCGCGTAACGTGCCGGGCGGGGTTGGTATGCGGAACATCGATATTCTGATTACAAATGATGACGGAATTCAGTCGGAAGGGCTCAAGGCCCTGCGAGATGCCCTGGCCCCACTCGGAACCGTGGCGGTCGTGGCTCCCGACCGGGAAAAAAGTACAATGAGCCACGCCATCACCCTGCATCGTCCCCTTCGGGTCCACTGGGTTTCCGAGGATGCCTGCGCCGTGGATGGTACCCCGGCGGACTGCGTCAATCTGAGTATCAACGGGATTCTGAAGAACCGCCCGAAGATCCTTGTTTCCGGGATCAACAAGGGTGAAAACCTGGGGGATGACGTGACTTACTCCGGGACCGTATCGGCGGCGATCGAGGGAACATTGATCGGCATTCCATCAATCGCGATTTCTCTGGTAGCCCGCGAAAACTTCATCTTCGAGTCCGCCGCCGCCTTCGCGCGGAAGATTGTCAGCCTGGTTCTGGAGCATGGATTGCCTCAGGATACCCTTTTAAACGTCAACGTCCCTAATCTTCCCATGGAAGACATTCAGGGGGTGGAAGTTACGCGGCAGGGGAAACGTGTCTACGGCGACGCGGTCGTGGAGAAGACCGATCCCAGGGGGAAAAAGTATTACTGGATTGGCGGTGATATCCTGGGATACCGTCGCTTACCAGGCAGCGATTTTGACGCTATCAGCCGTCACAAGATCTCAGTGACGCCCCTGAAGCTGGATTTGACGGATTACGAGATGGTTGAAAAACTGAAACAATGGAATTTCTAACAAAAAAAGGAGGTAGAAAATGAGGACAACACTGTCAGTCATCAAAGCGGATGTGGGAAGTATCGGAGGACATATCGCGCCGAGCAAGGCCCAGATGGAGGCCGTGGTAGCCTACGTAAAGGAGAATGGCCAGGACAAGGGGCTCATTCTTGATTTTAATGTGAGCCACACGGGGGATGATATCGCCATTCTCATGTCCCATACCCAGGGAAAGGGCAACGCGCAGATTCACAAGCTGGCCTGGGACGCCTTTCTGGCAGGAACCGAGGTGGCGAAAGGGCAGGGGCTGTATGGTGCCGGGCAGGATCTTCTGAAAGATTCCTTTTCTGGAAATGTGAAAGGCATGGGCCCTGCCGTGTCGGAGCTGGAATTCGATGAACGTCCCAATGAGCCATTTCTCTTCTTCGCGGCGGACAAGACAGATCCCGGTGCTTACAATCTCCCCCTCTTTCTCGCGTTCGCGGACCCCATGCACAACGCCGGCCTCATGTTGAGCCCTTCCATGAAGGATGGTTTTAAGTTCGTTATCATGGATGTGGCGTACACCGAGGGGGATCGCATTATCGAACTGAACGCCCCGGAAGACATGTATGACATCGCCGCGCTGCTTCGTGACAATCAGCGCTTTGTCGTTGAATCCATTTACTCCCGTACCACCGGCGATATCGCCGCCGCGGTCAGCACCACCCGCCTTCACAACATTGCCGGAAAATATACGGGGAAAGATGACCCCATTATGCTCGTGCGCGTGCAGGGCGCCTTCCCAGCCACAGGAGAAGTCCTGTCACCGTTTAATATCGGCCATTACGTGGCAGGATTCATGCGCGGAAGCCACACGGGGCCCCTGATGCCTGTCAAACGGAATTCGACCATTTCCTTTTTCGATGGACCACCGGTTGTTTCGTGCAGCGCCTATTGTGTGCATGAGGGCAAACTGACCGAACCGGCGGATGCCTTCGATCATCCTTATTGGGATTACATTCGCAACCAGATCTCCCGGAAAGCCACTGAGATTCGTCAACAGGGTTTCTCAGGATGTGCCATGCTTCCTTATGGAGAGCTGGAATACGGGGGCATCGTGGAGAAGATGAAGAAGCTGGATGGGAAATTTACCGTCCGTTAAAAGGTAAAGACAAAACCTGACGCGACATTGGCCCCGTGTGAACTGAACGCGCGGGGCCATGTCTGTATGGGGCCGTGCAAGCCATGAAATTTTATATCCATACCTTCGGCTGCCAGATGAATGTGAACGAATCACAGAAGGTGGCGGCCCTGCTTCGCGGCCGGGGTTTCCAGGAGGCTCCTTCTCCGGAGGAAGCGACCCTGATCCTCGTGAACACGTGCAGCGTCCGGGAAAAACCAGAAAAAAAGGTCTTCTCGTTCATTGGCAGGGTCAAAACGCCGGGAAAAACCATCGGCGTGATGGGCTGTGTGGCCCAGCAACACGGACGGGAGCTTCTGAGCAGGGAACCGGCGGTTGATTTCGTGGTGGGGACACAAGCCCTTCACCGGGTTCCGGAAATCGTTTCCCAGGTTCTCCGAAATAGAAGCAGGATAGCCGCCACCCCCTTTATGGATCCGGAAGATTCCCTGACCATATTTCGTGAACCGCTTGCTGAACCGGGGAGCAGCGCCTTTGTATCGATTATGCAGGGGTGTGACCGGTTCTGCGCGTATTGCATCGTTCCCTTCGTGCGCGGCCGGGAGCGAAGCCGCCCGTCGAAGGAAATCCTGAACGAAATACAAGGGCTTGTCGCGAAAGGGGTTACCGAGGTTGTTCTTCTGGGGCAAAATGTGAATCGTTACGGGATGGACCGAAAACAAGATTTGACATTTCCAGGCCTTTTACGTAAAATTGACAGGATTTCAGGGATCAGGAGAATACGCTTTGTCACCTCTCACCCCGCGAGTTTGAATGATGAAACAATCCGGCTTTTCAGGGAACTCAAACACCTGTGTGAAACCATCCATCTGCCTTTTCAGTCGGGCTCAGACAGGATCCTTGAGCTGATGGGAAGGGGATATACGCGGGAAATGTATCTGGACAGAATTGACCGGCTTCGGGAGGCGTGCCCCGAGATTGCCATATCGGCGGATGTCATGGTGGGCTTCCCGGGAGAGACGGAGAAGGATTTTTCGGATACCCTCTCACTGATTGAGAGGGTACGGTTCGATACGCTTTTTTCCTTTCGATTTACCCCGCGACCCATAACGCGGGCGGCCGCTTACCCAAGACAGGTGGATGAAGATGAAAAGCTGAAGCGCCTCCAGGCCTTACAGGCTTTACAGTCGCGGATCACCCTTGAAAAGAACAGGGAACAGGAAGGAAAAATCAAACAGATCCTGGTGGAGAAGCCCAGCCGGTACCCCGAGCAATATATGATGGGACGGGCGAGGGACAACCGCATCGTGCACTTCGAGGCACCTCTGTCATTGAAAGGCAGGGAGGTCAAGGTCAGAATCGTCAAGGGATTTCAGAATTCCCTTTTGGGGAAATTGGAGGACGGCCATGTACATTGAAATGGTGGTAGGCGGATTGACCATTGATCCATTAACGAACTCACCGGTGCTCATCCTGAAAGACCTGAAAGGGGAGCAGACATTACCAATCTGGATAGGGGTTCTCGAAGCGACCTCCATTGCTACCGTCCTTGAAAAGATAGATGTGGGGCGGCCCATGACCCATGACCTCCTGAAAACCATTGTTTCAAACCTGGGGGCTCGGATCCTGAGGGTAGAAATCTGTGATTTGCGGAATAATACCTACTACGCCTTGCTGCATCTTGAGCGGGAGGGGGAATGTATCCAGATAGACTCCCGCCCCAGCGACGCCATCGCGATTGCCTTGAGAAGCGGGGCGCCAATTTTTGTGTTAGACGAGGTTCTGGCCAAATCCAGAAAGGAAGGGGAGAACGAAAAGGAGGCCAAAGACACCACTCACGCCGTCACCACGAGAGACAAAGAAAAACTGAAAGAAATTCTGCAGGAATTAGATCCGGAGGATTTTGGAAAATATAAAATGTAAAAAAGTTGCATTTTATGGATCACGCAAAGCCCCGGCATTAAAACCTATATGAGCGTGGATTCAACAAGAACATTTCCATCGCTTTTAGTGCCGAGCAAAGCTGCAAATAACGCAAAAAATCCATAGATATCAATATGTTGTAGCATTCTCGCGAAACCTGAATTTCCCTTCCACCATTTACCTTTATCTTTGAGCTTTCAGCTCTTACTCGTCACTCGTCACTTGTCTCTTATCACTATTCACTACACACTCAGTCCACAGTCCTCAGAACTCAGTCCTTTATCCTTTACCTTTTGCCTTCGACCTTCTACCTTCCCCTTCGGTTATATTGAAAACCCACGCGTAACATGGTAGTTTCCCGCCATACGAAGAGGGGGCGGAGTTGTGATTACCCGCGTTGAAGTCGGATTCAGAAGAGAGGTTCCTGACGGGCCGGGAGACAGAATCCGGAAGCGTATTGCCGAGGAAATGAGCCTGTCGCTTAAAGAAGTACGGGTCCTTTCCACCTACCTGATCAGCATTGATTTATCCCCAACGGATTTTGAACAGATGGTCCGGGAAGCCTTTTACGATCCCGTGGTTCAAGATATCGCCATCGACGCGCCATTGCGGGATGACGCCGATTTTGTGGTAGAGGTGGGATTTAAGCCCGGCGTCACGGACAATGTGGGAAAAACGGCCCGGCAGGTCATTCAGGATTATCTGGGACGTCCCTTGCGTGAGGATGAGGGTGTTTACACGGCTACGACCTACCTGCTTTACGGCGACCTGGGCCGAAATGAATCGGAACAGTTAGCCAGGCGCGTGTTGGGGAACCCGCTGATCCACCGCTTTTTGATTCTCAGGGGAGAAGAGCTTCCCAGGCACCGCGAGGCGTTACGGCGTTTGCCCGTGGTCAGGCTTGGCGCGACCGGGGACGTGATGAAATTTGACCTGAACCAGCCTCCGGAGACCCTAATTCAATTGAGCAAGGAGCGGGTATTGGCCCTAAGCCTTCGGGAGATGCAGGCCATACGGGATGAGTTGAGGCGCCCGGAAGTCCTTGAAGCGCGCCGAAGACATGGCCTGGATCACCGTGTAACGGACGTGGAACTGGAGGCCATCGCCCAGACGTGGTCGGAACATTGCAAACACAAAATCTTTAATGCAACTATTCGATACCAGGAAGCGGGTGAAGAGGAAGTCATCCATAGCCTGTTCAAGACCTATATCCGGGGAACAACGGAGAAAGTGCGGGCGGAGAAAGGGGATCGGGAAATTTGCGTGTCGGTTTTTACCGACAACGCCGGCGTCATCCGTTTTGACGACGCGCACAACCTGGTTTTCAAGGTGGAAACCCACAACAGCCCATCGGCGCTGGATCCCTACGGCGGGGCGTTGACGGGGATTGTGGGGGTCAATCGTGACCCATTCGGAACGGGGCTTGGCGCGCGACTGATTGCCAACACCGATGTTTTCTGTTTTGCCGATCCGAGATACAATAAGCCAATCCCTGAAGGGATTCTGCATCCCAAAAAGATTTACGAAGGGGTCCGCGAAGGCGTGGAGCACGGGGGGAACAAGAGCGGTATCCCCACGGTGAACGGGGCGGTGGTGTTCGAGGAACGCTTTCTGGGACGCCCGCTCGTTTTTTGCGGAACCTGTGGGATTATGCCGACCGAAATCAACGGGCGCCCATCCCACAAAAAATGGATCGATCCGGGGGATCGGATCGTCATGGTGGGGGGAAGGATTGGCGCCGACGGCATCCACGGGGCGACCTTTTCGTCAGAGGAACTGTCGGAATCCTCGCCTGTTACAGCCGTTCAGATTGGAGATCCCATTACCCAGAAAAAGATGTTCGACTTCTTGTTAAAGGCCCGAGACAGGGGACTTTACAACGCCATTACGGACAACGGAGCGGGAGGGCTGTCCTCTTCCGTCGGCGAGATGGCGCAGTTGTCAGGTGGGGCGGAAATGGCGCTTGAAAGGGCTCCTCTCAAATACCCGGGACTCCGGCCGTGGGAAATCCTTGTCTCCGAAGCGCAGGAACGAATGACTGTGGCGGTTCCGCCGGAGAAGTTAGATGCGTTTCTGGCCCTGTCGGAGAAGATGGGGGTGGAGTCAACCGATCTGGGGCAATTTACCGATTCGGGGGTATTCCACGTAACCTTCGAGGGAAAGACTGTCTGTTATCTCGATATGGATTTTTTCCACAATGGCCTTCCACCCATGGAACTGGAGGCCCGTTGGGATCCACCACACATCGAGGTCAGCGACAAGCCCGAAGACGGAGATTTGCGAGAAATCCTCCTGAACCTCATGGCCACCCTGAATGTCTGCAGCAAGGAATCAATCATTCGGCAATACGACCACGAGGTTCAGGGGGGGAGCGTGATCAAGCCCCTGATGGGCGAGAAAAACGATGGCCCTTCCGATGCGGCGGTGCTGCGACCTCTCCTCGGTTCGCTTGAGGGGGTGGTGCTCGCCAACGGGATCTGCCCCAAGTACAGCGATTACGATACCTACTGGATGGCGGCCTGTGCCGCGGATGAAGCGGTTCGAAACGCTATCTGCGTTGGATGTGACCCCGACCACATGGCGGCGCTGGACAATTTTTGCTGGTGCGATCCCATTGCCTCGGAGACGAATCCGGATGGGGCGTATAAACTGGCCCAGCTCGTTCGCGCCAACAAGGCTCTCTATGATCTTCTTCCCGTTTATGGTGTCCCGTTGATTTCCGGAAAGGACAGCATGAAAAACGACGTGGTTGTTCAGGGAAAAAAAATTTCCATACCCCCGACGCTGCTCGTCTCCGTCATTGGCGTGATACCGGACGCGCGAAAAGCCGTTTCCATGGATTTTAAGCGTCCGGGTGATCTTATCTACATCCTGGGAACGACATCACAGGAGCTTGGCGGTTCGGAGTATTACGAATTTTATGGGTGTAAAGGGGGAGAGGTTCCCAGAGTTCACGCGGAGGCAGCACGGAACCGCTATCGCAAGCTCTTTTCAACCATCAGCGCGGGACTTGTGCGTTCCTGCCACGACTGTTCGGATGGCGGGCTGGCCGTGGCGCTTGTGGAAAAGGCGCTGGCGGGCGGTTTTGGCGCGGAAATCGATTGCGGGAAGATCCCGTCGAAAGGGTGTGAGGAATGGGATGAGGTGCTCTTTTCCGAGTCCCAGAGCCGCTTGATCGTAACCGTTGCCCCGGGGGAGGCGGACGCGTTCGAGCGTATTTTCGCCGACGAGACACTGGCACGCATCGGAACCGTGCGAGGGGATCGGGAAATTGTTTTTTGGGAAGACCAGGGTGGGAAGAGACTCTTCCGCCTGACGTGTGATGAGGCGAAGCGGGCCTGGCAGGCCCCCTTGAATTTTTGAGATTGAAACCAACGAGATAAACTAACTAAACGAAATAAACGAGACAGACGGAACAAAACAGATGAACCTGAAAAAAGAGATTGTCATCGGCACCCGGGGGAGCAAGCTGGCCCTGTGGCAGGCAAACTGGGTCAAGGGAGAGATTGAAAGGCTGCATCCGGAAATTTCTGCCTCTCTCCGGATTATCAAGACCACCGGGGACAAGATACTGGACGTGCCCCTGGCAAGGGTTGGCGGCAAGGGGTTGTTCGTCAAGGAAATCGAGGAGGCCTTGTTTCGAAAGAAGATCGACCTGGCGGTGCACAGCATGAAAGACGTCCCGGCGGAGCTACCGGACGGATTGACGCTTACCGTTTACACGAAGCGGGAGGATCCCCGGGACGCGTTCGTGGGGAGAGAGAAGGGGACGCGCCTCGAAAGCTTGCCTCCTGGAAGTGTTGTCGGGACCAGCAGCCTGAGGCGACAGGCGCACCTGATGCGTTTCTTCCCCCATGTCAGGACAGTCACCCTGCGCGGGAATCTGGATACCCGGATCCGGAAAATTCAGGAGCTGGGGCTCGCTGGAGCGATCCTGGCCGCCGCCGGAATCAGGCGTATGGGTTTTGAGGAGGCGGTCTCCGAATACCTGTCGGTGGAAACGTTTATTCCCGCGGTAGGGCAGGGGGTCTTGGGAATCGAAACACGTGAAGACGACGCCTTCACCCGGGACGCGGTTGCCGACTTAAACGACGCGCGTGCCAGGCTTGCCGTGCTGGCGGAACGCGCCTTTCTGAAAACCCTTGAGGGTGGTTGTCAGGTGCCCATTGCCGCCTACGCCCGGGTTGAAGGGGAGCGGATCACCCTTCACGGGATGGTCGCCAGTCTGGACGGGAAGCGAGTGATTGAGGACAGCCTCGAAGGAGAGGGAGCCGAGGCGGAACCCCTGGGCGCGCGCCTGGCGGAAGCCTTGCTGGAACGGGGCGCGCGTGAAATCCTAAAGGAGGTTTATCAGGATGGACAGTGTGGATTATAACGCGCGGGGTTCTACGACCCAGAACGGGCAAGAACCCGCGGCCTTGCCGGAAAAATGTTTCAGATCCTCCTGGGTGAATGCTGCTGTGAACTGCGGGGTGATCGGCGTGGCCATGTTTCTCATCATGTGTCTGATTCTCGGATGGAAGACCTGGGCGTACGCGAGTGGGTGTGGCGTGTTTGTCTTTGGATTTTACTTCATTCGCTACTTGGTGAGAACACCGAAGGAGATTAGAATCGGTGAAAACGGGTTCACACTGATCAAAAGAAAGGGTGAAAAGACATTTCTGCCTTGGGAAAGGATTGAAAAGGTCGTCGCGGGAGGTACGTGTGAGGATCTCTATATGCTGGAAAGCTGGGATGGGTCTATCCAGTTTTCGGATGATGGCTATTCCGTAATCCAGTGGGAAGATTTAACGAATGAGCTAAAAAGGATTGCGCAGGCGCGGGGCATCCCGTTCGAGAAGAGGGATTATCGAAAAAAGAAAAGTGCTGCGAACTTAATGAGCTTCGGCAAAGGAAAGAGAAACAGTGAGGAATGAAAAGGAAGAGGACGTGAGCGGGGAAAAGAGGACAGGAAAGGTCTATCTGATCGGGGCGGGTCCGGGCGACGCGGGGCTGTTGACGATCAAGGGACGGGAAATCCTCCAGACGTGCGACGCCGTGGTTTATGATTACCTGGCGAACCCGGAGTTTTTGGGATATATCCGGGAAGGGTGCGAAACCATTTACGTGGGGAAGAAAAGCGCCCATCACACCCTTTCACAGTGGGAGATTAATCAGCTCCTCGTGAGACTGGGAAAAGAAGGGAAGGTTGTGGCGCGGCTGAAAGGAGGGGACCCCTATATTTTTGGACGCGGCGGAGAAGAGGCGCAGGTGCTTCAGGAAGCCGGGATTTCTTTTGAAGTGGTCCCCGGGATCACATCCGCCATCGCGGCGCCAGCCTACGCGGGGATTCCCCTTTCCCACCGGGATTTTACCTCAACCATCGGGATCGTGACGGGGCATGAACGCCCGGACAAGGAAAAAAGCGCCATCAACTGGAAGGGCTTGGCTTCTTCCATGGGGACACTCGTCTTTCTCATGGGGGTCAAAAACCTTCAGCGTATCTGTGAAAACCTGATAGAGGCGGGGAAGGCACCGGAAACGCCCGCGGCTGTGGTGCGATGGGGAACAACCCCCCGGCAGCAGACGGTAACGGGTACGCTTGACACCATGCCGGAGGTCGCCGAACGGGCGGGTATCACACCTCCCGCCATCCTGGTGGTGGGCCAGGTGGTCTCCCTGAGGGATTCGCTGAACTGGTTTGAAACACGTCCGCTTTTCGGGAAGCGGATTGTGGTCACGCGGGCCCGGGCCCAAGCCAGCGAGATGAAGCGGCGTCTGGAGGCCCTCGGCGCGGAGGTGATTTCCTTCCCCACAATCCGGATTGTCCCCCCGGCGTCGTGGCAGCGTCTCGATCAGGCATTGGAGGAATTGACCAGCTACGACGCGATGATTTTTTCCAGTGTCAACGGGGTAGAGGCCTTTTTTGAACGGCTTTTTGCGAGGGGGAAAGATACACGGGCGCTCGGCGGACTTTTTGCCTCGGCGATTGGCCCAAAGACGGCGGAAAAACTTCGTGATTTCGGAATCGTTCCGGATCTCGTCCCGGATGATTATCGGGCGGAAGGGCTCTTGTCCGCTTTCCCGGAAGGAGAGGCGAAACGGATTCTCTTCCCGCGTGCCAGGGTGGCGCGGGAAATCCTTCCGGAGACCCTCAGACAGCGGGGGCATCAGGTGGATGTCATCCCGGTTTATGAAACGGTCATGGAAGAACCGGCACTCGAAGACAGGGATGAAATTCTTGAGGGGAAGGTGGATATTATTACCTTTACCGCTTCCTCGACGGTCCGGAATTTCGTTGCGATGATGGGCGGGCAGGATGTCGCGCGGACGATTCCTGACAAGGTGATGATTGCCTCCATCGGCCCTGTGACCTCTGAAACCCTGAGGAGCGTGGGGCTCAAGGTGGACATAGAACCGCCGGAGTACACCATTGACGCCCTGATTGAGGCGATACGGGAAGAAGTTGAAAAGCGACGGGTATAAATCCTGAGCCTATCTATCAGAATCCACCTCAACCCGGACATCGATGGCCTGAACCCCTTTCCCCTTTTCGAACAGGATGAGGGGGTTGATGTCGATCTGCCCGATACCTGGAAAGTCTTCCATGAGGCGGGATAATCTCAAAATCGCCAGGTAAAGGGCTTCCCGGTCCCGGGGAGGCTGGCCACGATACCCTTCCAACAGGCGGTGCCCCTTGAGGCCGTTGACCATCTCCATGGCATCCGTCAGGGTCAGGGGCGCGATACCGAGGGCCGTATCCTGAAGGATTTCCGAGAATATTCCGCCCATTCCCATGAGCACCACAGGTCCGAAAACGGGATCCCGGCGGGCGCCGAGAATCATTTCCAGCCCGTTTTCGGCCATTTTCTGAATCAGAAACCCTTTGCCTCCATTCCGGTAAGCGGGTGACTGGCTCAGTGTGTCCAGGGCGTCTTTCAGGGCGGAGGGGGTTTTGATATTGAGGGCTAAGGCGCCTGACTCGGTTTTGTGGATCGGCTCCGAAGACACTACTTTTACAGCGACCGGGTAGCCTATCCCTTCCGCCGCGGCAAGGGCGTCGTCAGGCGTTTTCGCGACCTCGTAAGGAGCACTCTCGATGCCATAGGCCTGAAGCAGCCGGAACCCGCTATCCATATCCAATGGGGGTTTTCCGTTCAGGACCTGTTGCGCCTTTGAAAACTGGATGCCTAATTCCGGTGAGGCCAGCACCTCCCGATGCTTGCGTCGATAATGGTCGCGGGAGACTGCGAGGGCCTCCATGGCATCCTCTGGTTCCGAAAAGACAGGAAAGGCGAAGTCACGACGGACAGCCGCCAGTTCGGTGTCATCCGTATGATACCGAAAAGCGATGGGTTTCCTGTACTGGGACGAGAGCTGGCCAAGGGCCTTGATGAGACGGCGGGAAGCAATCTTCTCGGTGTCACTGATTGCCCCATGGAGGAACATGATCCCATCCACGTCGCGTCGCTGGATGGTGTACTCAAGGATTTTCGTGTAAAGCTCGAAATCGAAGAGATCACCCAGGTCAAGGGGGTTTGTGGGGTTGATGACTTTGGCGCGAAAGACCTCTCTCACCTTTTTCAGGAAGATTTCCGGGAAGGGAACCAGGTTGAAACCGTGTTCTTCCGCCAGATCAGCCGCCACGATGGCGATTCCTCCGGAACGGGAGATAACCACCAGGTTGTTGCCCCGCATGGGAGGTTGCGTGAAGACCATGGCGCAGTGAATGAACTGCCGGAAGTTCCTGACCCGCACCATCCCGGATTGGCGGGCGGCCGCGTCCACGACACGGTCATCGGTCGCCAGCGCGGCGGTGTGGAATTGGGCGATTTTTTGGCTGGCCTGTCCCGTGTTGGACTTGTGCAGGAGAATCGTTTTGGAGGACCGGCGCGCGAAGGCCATCAGTTCTTTCCCCCGCGTGATGCTTTCCAGGTAAAGCCCGATGATCTCCGTGTTGGCGTCTTTTTCAAGGTATTTCAGGTAATCGAGTTCCGTTAAATCCAGCTTGTTCCCCATGCTGATGATTTTGTTGGGGCGCACGTTCATGTTGGAAAGCTGGTGAAGATAGGTCAGCGCGACGCCGCCGCTTTGCGAGACAACGGACACACTGCCGGGGTGC
This sequence comes from Pseudomonadota bacterium, assembly GCA_015493505.1. Taxonomy (GTDB): domain Bacteria; phylum Desulfobacterota; class S145-22; order S145-22; family S145-22; genus S145-22. The sequence continues at coordinate 32,194 of WGDA01000127.1, forward strand.
GTAACAAACCCCTTGAGGCCCACGAATGGAGAGCAGAGACCGTTTTCGAAGTTGATGATCCCGATACAGTTAGGGCCCACGAATCGGATACCCCATCGCCGCGCCCGTTTCAGGACTTCCTCTTCCAGCTTCGCGCCTTCCTCCGAGAACTCCCGGAATCCGCCCGTTTCGATAATCATCCGTTTGATCCCCTTTTCTCCGCACTGGTCAACAAGATCAGGGACGGTAGCCGCTGGAGTCAGGACAATCGCCAGATCGATCCCCTCCGGAAGTTCCGCGAGCGAGGTGAGGATCCGGTGCCCCAGAAGGACGCCGCCATGACGCCCCACAAGAAAAATCTCGCCGTGGTAACCAAATTCAAAGAGGTTTTCGGCGATGAGCCTGCCAAGGTTGGTTTCCCGTTCGGAAACCCCGATGACGACAACCCGTTCCGGGTAAAAAAGACGATCCATAATGAGTCCCTTTCATTAAATCCATGTGGTTGCGGACAGTTCAAAGGCCTTGATACCTTCTCCCTGCGGAGTATTGGCTAATTGCTGGAGGGCCTCCCTCAGGATTTCAGCTTCTTCATCTCTGAGGGCGACCATGAGTATCTGGTTTTCACCCGGCCAGATCTGGGTTCCCATGCGGGGGTCCGAGCTCCGGCCCTTGCCATAGACGGGACCCCACGTGGTGAACCCGACGTTCAACCGGGACCCCAGGATTTCATGCAGTGTTTCTTCTTTATCGGCATGAAAAACGATCAGGATCAGTTTCATCGCAACACCTTCCTTGTGCCTTTTCGTGTAAAGTAGGTGTAAACCACCGGGACGATCAGGAGGGTCACGAAGGTGGACACGGTCAGGCCTCCGATGACGGTGATTCCCATGGGCTTCCAGACCTCTGACCCTTCGCCGTTGCTGAGGGCCATGGGAAGCATTCCGAAGATGGTGGTAAACGTGGTCATCAGGACGGGGCGCAATCGGCGCACTCCCGCCGTCTTGACCGCCTCGAAAAGCTCGATCCCCCGTTTCCGCAGGATGTTGGTGTAATCCACGAGGACGATGGCGTTGTTCACCACGATTCCGATAAGCATGATGATCCCGATGAAGGACATGAGGTTCAAAGTGGTGTGGGTCAGATAAAAGGCCCAGATGACCCCCACAAGGGCGAAGGGAACGGAAAACATGATGATAAAGGGGTCCCGGAAGGATTCGAACTGGGCGGCCATGACCATGAAGACCAGGACGATCCCCAGGAGGAAGAGCAGCCTCAGGTCCCGGAAGGATTTCTGCTGCTGTTCCACTTCCGATCCCTCGCGAATCTCGATACCGGGGGGAAGAGGGAAGTGCTTCATGGCCTTACGAATATCTCTCATGACCTGGCCCATGGATCGGCCATACGTGTCGGCGTCCACTGTGATGACCCGCTGCCGGTTTTTTCGATCGATCTGAATGGGGCCATACCGCTGGGCAATGGTGGCCACGTTAATCAGCTTGATGGGTTTCCCCGTTACGGAATAAATCGTCAGGTTGCCGATATCGCTGAGAGACCGCCGGTCGTTTTTCGCCAGCCGGACAAAGATGTCGTAATCATCGCCCGCGTCCCTGAATTTTGTGGGGGCGTTACCATAGAAGGCCGTCCGGACGGTGTCGGCGATAAGGGCCACATTGAGCCCCAGCACGGCCGCCTTCTGGCGGTCCACATGAATCCAGATCTCCGGACGGAACCCGCGTTCCGAAGTGGTCACATCGACCGCTCCCGGTATCTTCTCCACCAGCGCCTTCAGTCGGTGCGCCACATTTCGAATGGTTTTGGAATTGCTGCCCAAGACCTCCAGGGAGATGGGTTTCCGGCCGCCCCCGAAAAAGATTTTTTCCACGGGGCTCACCACCTGAACCCCAAGATATTTGATGCCCGGTATCTTCTCGATATCCTTTCGAACCGCGTTGGCAATCTGTTTGACGGACCGTTTCCTCTGATTTTTCGGAACGAGTTTAACACCGACGCGGCCAACATAACTTCCTTCCTCAAATCCCAAAGCCGTGGCCACCCCTTCGCGGCTCTGGCCCACCAAAGCATAGTAATTGTCTTTTTCAGGAATTTCCTTTTCAAAAATCTCCATGATTTTTTTGGCGACCTTTTCCGTTTCCTCCAGGCGGGTCCCTTCTTTCAGTCGAAAATTGATCTCCATATCTCCCGAATCGATGCTGGGAATAAACTCCGATCCCGTGAAACGGAGCATGTTGAGTGAAACCGCGAAGATGCCAATCCCCAGCAGGATAATCAGGCGGCGATGCCTTAGGGCGAACGACAGGAGGCCCCGGTAAACGGTTTCAAAAAATATCAGCACCTTTTCACCCATCCGGTAGAAAAGGGAAAACAGGGCGCCGATTCCCTTTCTTTTGGGTTGTGTGGCGGATTCCGGATTCAGCCACGCCGCCCCCAGCATGGGGGTCAGGGTGAGGGAGGTAAAGAGCGACCCCAGCAGGGTGATGGTCACGACAGCGGCCAACTGGTGGAAGATAATGCCGCTGATGCCCTTGACGAAGATGAGCGGGATGAAGACCACGACCGTCGTCAGGGTCGAGGCGAAGATGGCCAGCCCGATCTCGGAGGAGCCGGAAATCGAGGCGAAACGCGGGGATTCGCCCGCTTCGATATGGCGCATCACGTTTTCGAGCACCACGATGGCGTTGTCCACCACCATCCCGATGGCAATGGACAGGCTCATGATGGAGATCAGGTTGATGGTGTAATGGAACATGTAGAGAAAGATGAAGGCGATGATGAGCGAAAAAGGGATGGTCAGGGCGATGATGATACTAGCGCGTAGTTTCCTGAGAAAGAGCAGGGTAACGAGAATAACGAGCAGGCCGCCAAAATAGACGGTTTGGGACAGGTCGTGAATGGAGTTTCGGATGTCCCGGGCGGAGTCGATGATAATCTTTATCTTCACGTCGGCGGGAATGCGTTTCTGGATTTCCCGCAGTTTCGCTTTCACCGCGTCCACCACCTCGACGGTGTTGGCCTCGGACTGTTTCTGAACCATCAGCACCATTCCGGGGCGGCCATCGCCCCAGGCCTTTTCAATCTGTTCCTTGAACCCGTCCTGGATGGTTGCCACGTCGCGGAGATAGAGGATATGGCCTTCGTGCTGCCCGATGACAAGGTTGTTGAGCTGCTTCGGGTTGGTAAACCGGCCGATAATCCGGATATTGTAATCCATCCGGCCTGTTTTCACATCCCCCGCCGGCAGGTTGATATTCTCCGCCTTCAGCAGTGCTTTGATCTTTTGGAGCGAAAGGTGATAGGCCTGCAGCTTGTCTTCATGGAGGAAGACGTTGATCTGGCGTTCCAGTCCCGCCCGCAGTACGACCGTTCCCACCCCCGGAACCCGTTTCAAGGGGTCGGCGATCATCTTATCGGTAATCTGGTAGAGTTGAGGGTAGCTTTCTTTGGCCGTGATGGCCGCGATCACGACGGGGAAGCTCGAGCTGCTGAACTTGAAGATCAGGCTTTTTTTCACGTCGTCAGGGAGGCGCGGCCGCGCGAGGTCCACCTTATCCCGAACATCGTTGGAGGCGGTGTCGAGATCAGTTCCCCATTTGAATGTGCAGTTGACCACCGAGAGGTTGTCTTTGGAGATGGAGGTAATCTTGTCCAGGTTGTTCACGGTGGTCAGTTCGTCTTCCAGGTATTTGGTGACGTTCGATTCCACGTCCGAGGCGTTGGCGCCCGGATAGAACGTAATCACGCTGATGACAGGCGGCGTGATCTTCGGCAGCATGTCCAGTTTCAGGCGCGTGAGGCACAGCACGCCGAAAATGAGGATCGCCAGGAAGATCATGGCGATGGTGACGCGTCTGTGGACGGAAAACTCGGGGAGTTTCACGCGGGGTTCTCCTGCCTGATGATGGTGATTTTCGTCCCGGTTCGCAGGCTGGCGTTACCCACCGTGACCACATGGTCTCCTTCCTTGAGGCCTTTCAGGACCTGGACGAAGGTGTCTTCCATGATGCCTGTTTTCAAGTTGACCTTTTCAACGGTGTTCCCCGTGACCCGAAATGCGTAGTAGACGCCTGTGCCGGGGATTTTGAGAAGGGCGCTTCTGGGGACGACGAGCCCCCGGATTTTCCTGACCCGAACCCGGACATGCGCGAACATGCCGGCCTTGATGGCCAAATCGGGATTGGCGAGGTCTGTTTCGATGGTGAAATTGCGCGTCACGGGATCCACCCGGGGATAAACGCGCGTCACTTTCCCCTGAAAAACCTTCCCCGACAAGGCATCGAACCGTATGCGGGTGGGCGTGCCGGGGTGAATCCGGGACATCTCCCGTTCGGGAATATCCGAAATGACCTTGACGCGCGAGATGTCCATGACGACCATCATGACGGTGGGGGGCATGGTATAGACCCGGTCGCCTGGGTCCACCAGGCGGCGTGTCACGATGCCATCAAACGGTGCGAGGATACGCGTGTTCTGCAGGTTGGTCTTGGCGATTTCCAGCGCCACTTTCGCCCTGGAGACGCGCGCGCGGGTCAGTTCCTGGAAGATTTCGGCCTTTCGTTTCGCCGTATCCATGTGATCCCATTTCTGTTTCGAGATCACCTTCTTTTCGTACAGACGTTTGTAACGGCGCCAGTCTTTCAGGACGTCCTGCAAGGTCACGCTGGCTTCCTTATGGGAAAGTTCCGCCGCCCTCAGGGCGTCCCGAGCGTTCGCGACGGCAAGCTTGTAGTCCTTTGGGTTCAGCTCCACAAGAAGCTCTCCCTTGTGGATTCTGCTGCCTTCATCCACCAGGACGCGAATGATTTTTCCGGGGATTTTGGGCTTGATAAAGACCACCTGGTTGGGTTTTACCGTACCTACTGAGGAGATGGTAACCCAGAAGGATCGCGTCCGGATGGTCGTAACCTTGACGGGAACCGGTTTTTCCGCCTGCTTTTTCCCGGTTTCCTTTTTCTTGTTCCGGCACCCCCATGTGAGGAAGAGGGCCGGAATGAGAAGGCATAGCGCAATCTTTTTCACATCATGTCCTCCGTGATGGGTTTCCCGACAGCCTTTTCGAGGCGCGCGAGGGCACTCAGATAGTCAATACGGGCCACGGTCAGATTGACCTGTGTCTTGAGAAGCAGAGTTTGCGCGTCGATGACATCGGTGGACGTGGCGACCTGTTCCTGGTACCTGACGTTGTTGATGCGCAAATTTTCCTTGGCCTGGGTAACGGCGTCCTGAATGGTTTGAATCCGCCTGTAAGATTCCTTGACATTCAGGTAGGCGGTTTTTACCTCCTGGAGAACAAGCTGTTTCAACTGGCTTTCCAGAAGAACGGCTTGTTCGAGCTGCGCCTTTTTTGCGTCCACCTCCCATTTGCGTTTGTTCCATTCGAAAATAGACCAGTTAGCGGTGACGAAAACACTGGCTGAGTCGTTTTCCAGGGATTCGTCACTGAGGTCCCGGTAATTGACGCTCATGGCAACCTGCGGGTAATAGCGGCTTTTCGCCAGGCGGACGAGGGCCCTGGCCTGACGAACCTTGGTCTCGGCTACCTTCAGGTCGGGCCGGGACGCGAGGGCGATGTTTTGATAATAGGCGAGAGATTTGGCCAGGGGGCGTACACGGGGCGACAGTTCCGCCTGGACAGGGGTGTTTAAATCCCGGTTGAGCAGCAGATTTAGCCCGGACTGGGCGATTTTCCGGGCGTTTTTGGCCTTGATCAGGTTCAGCCGCGCGTTGGACAGGGTAACCTTGGTCTGCAGGTAATCGTTCATGGGGATGATGTTCTCATCCAGGAAGGCCTTGGCGATTTTCAGATGGTCAGCAAGTTGGTTCACAAACTTTATCATCAGAAACTGAATCTTTTGCGCCTTAAACAGGCCGAAATACGCGTCCTTGATGGCTTCGATCAGTGCCTGGCGGGCGTTTTCATAAATGCTTTCCTCCGATTTCTCCTGCAGTTTTGAGAGATGGTAACGTTCCGTCAGGGCGCCGCCGGTAAAAAGGGGCTGCACGATGCTCGTCGTCATGATTCCGGAGTTTCGCGCGGCCTTCGTGACCGTCGTCGGAGGGGAGGTGAGGGGACCTATGGGCGTTTGGATAGAGATCGCGGGAATGTCGATGGTTACAGGGTTATCGATCCAGCGATATGATCCGTTGACCTTTAGCTTGGGGAAAAAATCCGCGTGGGCGGCCTTTTCCAGGTATTTCGCCTTTTCGATGGAGAGGTGAACCGCCTGCAGGTTCAGGTTACGTTTCAATCCTATCTGGATGCATTCCTGAAGCGTCAGGACCGCTGAGCCCGTGTTTTTGGCAAAGGCTGGCGTGTTCCAGGCGATAATAAAAAAACAGACCGTGATGGCAAGTGAAACAATTCCTCTTTTCATTGCTCGACGCCTCGCATGAAAAGTTCATAAATAATCATTGCCTTGTTTTTAAGGTTCCACGCAGGTTTTTCTGTTAACCATTTATAAAAAAAGGTGTTGCACACCCCCCCCCACGCCTCCGCCAGGTCTTCCGGGTCATACCGCTTAAAGAGACCGTTTTCAATTCCGTCGGAGAAAATCTCTTTGAGGGTTCCAAGATAACGCTGGTAACGGGTGGCGACCTCATCTCCCATCTCCTTGGCAAGCGACCAGGGAAACCGGTTTTTATCCCGGATGAAGATGATGAAAAAATCCCGGTTCTTCTCAATGAAAGAAGATTGAATCTCCAGCATAGTCTTGAGGCGCTCCTTCACATCCCGGATATTTTGCGTTTTGCCAATCACCTCCTGGCGCATCTCGTCCAGGTGTGAGGTGATAATCCTGGAATACAGCGTTTCCTTGCTGGAGAAAAAGTTATAAATGGTTCCCACGGCCAGCTCGGATTCGTTCGCGATTTCCTGGATGGTGGCTCCCTGGAACCCTCGTTTGGCGAATACCTTTTCTGCAACCTTCAGGATATGGTGTTCCCGTTGTGCGCGCTCCCTTTCTTTGCGGCGCAGGGTGGCCCGGTTCCGGTTGTTTTTTTGTGTATCATTATTCATTTTATGAATCATGATTCATATTTTAATCTCTCTCAGTCAAAAGTCAAGAACTTTTTTTATGGCTTACATAAAATAAGTCGTAATAACTATGATAATAATATGTTACATATGATTTTTAGAAAACGTATGATATTTTAAGTACTGATGCGCCTTGACAGACAGCAAGGTCAAGCGCTAAAAATAGAGCACCGTTAAAGGGGGGACTTTTTGGATTGGGATCAGTTTAAGGGAACGGAGCACGGGACCTCAGATGGCATGCGTCAGATGGAAGACGCCTACCGTCAATTCAAGCAAAAATTTAAAGGAAAGATTCCCGGGGGCTGGGTTATTCTGGTCATTCTGATTGTGATCTGGATGGCCAGCGGAATTTACATCGTGAGCCCTGATGAAGCGGGGGTCGTTAAGCGGTTTGGTAAATACGTCTATATGACAAAACCTGGTCCGCATTTTCATTTACCCTATCCAATTGAAACGGTCATAAAACCTAAAGTTACCGAGGTCAAAAGAATCGAGGTTGGATTCAGAACGATTGACCCCGGCCCGCCGGCCAGATATCGTGATGTTCCCAAGGAGTCTCTGATGCTGACGGGGGACGAAAACATTGTGGACATGAACCTGATCGTCCAGTATAAAGTCAAAAACCCGGTGGACTACCTGTTTAATGTGTACAATATCCCAAAGACGGTAAAAGACGCGACGGAAGCCTCGATCCGCGAAATTGTAGGGAAGAATAATATCGACGAAATTTTGACAACGGGTAAATATCAGGTACAGCAGGATACCAAAAAACTTCTTCAGAGAATTCTGGATAAATACAAAGCAGGGATTATGGTTGTGGCGGTTCAATTGCAGGACGTGCATCCGCCCGAACAGGTTATGCAGGCTTTCAAAGACGTGGCAAGCGCCAAAGAGGATAAGATCAAGTATATCAATGAAGCGCAAGGTTACCAGAACGATATTATCCCCAAGGCAAAGGGGCAGGCTCAAAAGGTTATCAATGCCGCCCAGGCGTATCTGAAATCGAAGGTGGCGGAAGCCCAGGGAGATGTGAACCGTTTCCTCCAGGTTTACAGCGCCTATAAAATGGCAAAAGATATCACGCGAAAACGTTTGTATATCGAGGCGATGGAAAAGGTATTGACGCACACCCATAAAATCATTATTGACCCAAACCTGGGGGAGAAAATTTTACCCCTGTTGCCCCTGGACGCGTCGTCCGTGCAGAGGCTTCAAAAGAAACCATAGGATAGCGTCTTGAGAAACCGGGTCATTGTCATTGTTGTTATTATTCTGATTGCCCTTTTTGGTTTGAACCAGGCCTTTTTTGTTGTGGATCAGACCAAGCAGGCGATTGTCTTGCAGCTTGGAAAGCCCGTCAGGGTCTTACGCGAGCCGGGCCTGTACATGAAGATTCCGTTTGTGCAAAACGTCATTACCTTTGAGAAAAGGCTTCTGGAATATGACGCGGCACCTGCGGAGATCCTCTCATCAGATAAAAAGAATCTTGTCGTGGACAACTACTCCAAGTGGCGGATTGTGGACCCGCTGAAGTTCTATCAGACCGTTCGGAACATCACGGGAGCCCAGTCCCGCCTGGATGACATCATTTATGCCCAGCTTCGGGTGATTCTCGGGAAAAGTACGCTGACGGATGTGGTGTCCCTGAAACGGGATGCCATCATGAAAGCCGTGACGCGCCAGTCGAACGCCATCGCCGGAGATTACGGAATTCAGGTGGTGGATGTGCGGGTTAAACGGGCGGACCTTCCGCCTCAGAACGAGAAGCATGTGTATGAGCGGATGCGCGCCGAACGGCAGCGGGAGGCCATGCGGTACCGTTCCGAGGGGAAGGAGATTGAGCTGAAGATCAAGGCGGAAGCGGATAAGGAACGCACAATTATCCTGGCGGAGGCCTACAAACAGTCAGAGACGATCCGCGGGAAAGCCGACGCCCTCGCCTTGAAAATCTACGCGGATGCCTACACAAAGGACCCGGAATTTTACGCCTTTACAAGAAGCCTTCAGGCTTACGAACGCGCCTTTCAGAAAAACACCACGCTCGTGCTGGAACCCGACAACTGGTTTCTGCAATATCTTTCCAAGGCGCCGAAAGAATTGAAAAAGTAGCTGGATTTCGAGAGAACCTGTTACCAGGGGATTTTTATGCAGAAAGCCTTCCCATTTCAGATCCCTGACAGTGCCTTGCTGGAAATCCTATCGAAAATTAAATCCCTGCATGCGCAAGTCTCAACTGTTCAGGAATGGTTCTATGCCGTCATGCTGCTGCTTGACAGGCAGGCACAGGTGCATTTTGGAGACCTGGTGACCCATTCTCCCGGCCGAAACGGGTGCCCCACGGGACTTTCCGTGATTTCATACCAAAAAGGCGAGATCAGCCATCACCAACAATTCCCCAACAAGTTCATCGCGCACGCGTATCAGTGCTGCATGGGCAAAAAAGTTCCTGAATTGACCGAGATTCAGATAGAACCTTGCAGGTTGGATTGCGACCTTCCTTATTGCCCGGTTGTAATTCCTTTGGGATGCTGTGATTACCACTTTGGCGTTCTTGCAGCCGGGAGCTACCACGACAAGTCCATCGTTAGGAGAAACCGCCGATTGTTTGAAATTCTTGGGATGGAATTGTCCCTCTTTTTGCTGGTACGCCACATGGACGAAATGGTTTCTCAGTTTCTGTTTAAAAATGAGGGTGGCACGGGGAGTCAGGATCCTTTGAGCTTCGAAAGTCTTTTGACATACAAATTTAAACAACTCATAGACAAGATTGAGCCGGATGCCAGTGGAAACATTCTGGGAGATGTGATTACCTTGGTTGAAAAGATTCTAATCAAGCTGGCATTGGAGAAAACAGGTCACAGATTGGGGCATTCGGCGGATCTTCTGGGGATTAACCGAAACACCCTTCGAAAGAAAATTCAACTACTCGGGATTGAATCCAAGGAATAATTTTATTTGTCGCGATAAAAGGCTGACAGGGGAGTAAAAGATGCCGTTCTCACCTTTTTCGCCGCCTGAGCACAGGAGATTTTCTTTCATGAACTCTCCGACTTGCTTTATTCCGTTAATGGCGCGAAAATTATAGGGATGGACGTGGTTGAGGTGAATCCATTCCTGGATATCCGGAGCCAGGCAACGGCTCATCTCGCAGTATGAGTTGATGCTTGAAGCTCCCTTATAAAACGGATAAAAAAATCCGTAGTGATAGAAAACATGTGACAATCTATTAGCGTTTTAAAAACCTGGGAAAATGATGGAAAGCTTGAAGCCCCTCAAACATCACGCGGATGTCCTGGACGCCATTATCGAGTCATCGTATGATGGGCTCTGGATCTGTGACGGGAAGGGCAAAGTCCTTAAAATCAACAGGGCTTCCGAGAAGATCAACGAGGTAAAGGCGAAGGATGTCATAGGCCGGAACGTGAGTGATTTGGTACGGGAAGGCCTTTTCGATAAATCGGTGACTCTCGAGGTTCTAAAAAGGAAGAAGCGGGTCTCTATTCTGCAGACCCTGAACAACGGGAAGACCCTGCTCGTGACGGGAAACCCCATATTCATCGAGGGGAAACTGGAATACGTGGTGACCAACGACCGGGATATCACGGAGCTGATCCATCTTAAGGAGGAGCTGGAAGAGAGCCGAAAGACCTCCCTCAAGTATTACAGGAAACTCCAGGATGCCCTGAAAAAGGAGCGGGATGAGGAAAACCGCATCGTCTTCTGCAGCAAGGTGATGCGCAGCATCCAGGAAACCATCCAGAACGTTTCGGAGGTTGACGTCACGGTTTTCCTCCAGGGGGAATCCGGCGTTGGGAAAAGCCGGCTTGCCACGATGATCCATACCCTCTCCGAGCGATCCAAGGGGCCTTTCATCCATGTCAACTGTGGGGCAATCCCAGAAAACCTGTTAGAAAGCGAGCTGTTTGGGTATGTAAAGGGGGCATTTACTGGGGCGCGAAAAGAAGGCAAGCCTGGGATGGTTGAGTTAGCGGACAATGGGACCCTTTTTCTGGATGAAATTACAGAGTTACCCCTGAATCTTCAGGTAAAACTGTTACATTTTCTCGACAGCGGGATCATCAAGAGGGTAGGGGATACGAGGGAGCGGAAGGTTAATGTTCGAATTATCGCGGCTTCCAACCGGGACATCACGCAATACGTCAAGGCTAAGCATTTCCGGGAGGATCTCTATTTCAGACTCAACATTGTACCCATCATTATCCCGCCCCTTCGGGAGCGCCAGGAAGATATCCCGCTGCTGATCGCCTATTTTCTCGAACGCTTCGATGAGAAATATGGAAAAGATGTCACGATTTCACCGGAAGCCGTGGACCTGTTATGCCGTTATTCCTTCCCTGGTAACATTCGGGAGTTGTCGAATATTCTGGAGCGCCTGGTGGTAATGTCCCGAAATACTCAAATCGAAGCGGGGGACTTGCCTGATTACGTCAAAGAGAATATCTTTGTTCCCATCGAGGGGTATTCACCGGTGAGTCCATTGAAAACCACCTTGAAAAACCTTCTGGCCGAATACGAAATGAATATTCTTAAAAAGGCCTTGGCAGTATGCAAGACACAGCAGGAAATGGCAAAGCTCTTGGGTGTTAGCCAACCAACGATTGCGAGAAAAATAAAGGAGTATAGACTAAACAAACGAAAATCATGAGTTTAAGTCTGGCCGCGAAAGCTGATTGCTGTCTATAACTTCGACAGGTTTCATCCATTTGTAGGAAAAAATCCCATGGCTAATAGTGTTGAATAAATAACTATGTTGATGGCAAAAGCCGTCCATGCGGCAAAAACCCCCATTTTAAAAGTCTGGGTTAACAAAAGCGTTAATCCAAGCAGGATGAAGATATAGCTGCTGGATTCGCAAAAGAATACATACTTTATAGTGGACCCCAGAAATGGGACAGTATGTTAAAGTGAAAAGGAGTAGACAAAAGAAAGGGGGTTCACAGGGATGAAACAGCGCAGGAAATTCACAGATGAATTCAAAGCCAAAGTTGCCATAGAAGCCATCAAGGGAGACAAGACCGC
>WGDA01000128.1 GCA_015493505.1 Pseudomonadota bacterium
AAATCCAAAAGGTTGACATTTTTGCTATGGTACCATGACTTTCCTGTCATGGTTAGGGAGGTGCCCTTTTTCCCCTCTCTTATTCATTTATACCCCTGCTATCCTATGTCGTGTACTGCCCTTTATATGATTATCAAGTCTTCATTTGACTTCTTTGCTCTTCACCTCTGCCCCACTCTTTTTAAAATTCAGGTTCATCGGCGCGAAACTTTGGCTGATATCTGTTTCTCCCGATCAGGTTGTTTCTTCATGAAAACTGAGGAGCCTGAGCAGAAGGATGCTTCCCACCGTGACGGCCCCCACGATGCTGATTCCCGCGCCGAAGGCGCCCAGATCCCCGGTGAAACCGATGAAGGTGGGGATGGCGCCCCCGCCTATCAGGAAACTGAAGGGGATGGTAAAGGAAACGGTGATGTTTTGCATCTCGTGGGAGGTAATCCTGGCCAGCGCGGCAAACCCGGCCGGAAAAAAACAGGTGGCAAATAATGGCTGAAGAAAGACGAGGGGCAGAAGCAGCGGCCTTTTGATGATTCCCAGGAAGATGGTCACTGTCCCGCTCGCGGCGAGAATAATCCCTATTGCCTTTCTGGGCCCGATCTTGTCTGTCAGCCATCCTGAAACAAGGGTCATGAAAAGGCCCGAAACCCGAGACAGGCCCACAATCGTGTTGACCCACGCCTGATCGAATCCCCTGCCAGAGACCAGATAAAGGGGCAGCATGGTATAGACGCCCAGGCTGCCCCCCATCCCCATCCCGAACAGAAAAATCATTACCCAGAAGCCGCGGGTGCGGAACAGGATTCTCAGGGTTCTCAGGTTTGGGGCATGCCCATGGAAACGGCCACCCTTACCCACCTTGAGATAGAGGATTCCGAAAAAGAGGCTGAATGACCCGATGACGTAAAAAACGTGCTGCCATGTCATCCAGCGCAGAAAAAGTTCGCTCAGCAGGGGCGCTGTGATAAAGGCGAGGTTGGGCGCCCATTCATGCACGGAAAAGGCCTTTCCCCAGTTCTTGGAGGAGACGAGATGGGTGATGGTGGCGATTCCGGAAGGAAGGTACTGACCCGCCACAAAACCGATGAGTACCAGGCAGGCGGCAATTTCGCGAAAAGAAGTCAATGTTGCCAGAAGAAGCAGGATACCTCCGATGAGGACGGCGCTGAGCCCGATAAGAGACTGGTGTGTGATTTTCTTGCTGATAAAACCCGATAACAGCAGTCCGGAAAAATACCCAAAGGAGATGAAAAAGAAAAAGGAACCAGCCTCGGTGTGGCTGATGGAAAGCCCTTTCTCAATGGTGGGCAGCAGCGGGGCGAAGATAATCCGCGCGATAAAATTGAGATAAAAGATGGAAGCGAGAAAGAGAATATGCGGAATCGCGGCTTTCAGGGAGATGGGGTAATGGGGAGCAGCCTTTTCAGTCATAAGATCCTCTTTGCAAGTGGGAAAGGACTTTCGTTACACGCCACTGACAGACTATGATGGCAGGCTTCCATCCCGGGAAAGCGCATGACGGAGGGAAAGCATTGTGGAAGGGGTACCAAAAGAGAGTCGCACTCATGAGTCGGAAGGTTCCAGGTACACAACAGTCGCACCCCATCCCCCGGCCTCTTCCGGAGCATCATGAAACGACCTGACGAAAGGGGTTGCGCTGAGAACACCGCGGACGACTCTCTTTAAGGTCCCCGTCCCTTTTCCATGAATGATTCGGACAGTATCGAAACCCTTTTCCAGGCAGCTTTCGAGATAGTCCTGAAGAAGGGGTTTGACATCCCTGGGCTGAAAGGTATGGAGGTCGAGAATGTCGGTGACGGGAACCGCGAGGGCTCCCGGGCTGAAATCCCGCAGAAGCTGATCGATAACCGCGCGGTCCGCCTCGGGAAAGGAAAAGCTCAACAGCTCCGGAACCTGAACCCATTTCAAATCGCTGCAGGCGATGGGCCGAGGTTCACCCTTGGCGATCAGGCACGAAAAGGTGTGGAGCGTGATGGTGAAGGGCTCATATTCGTGATCCACGGTCATGTAGGGGATGATGTCGCAAAGGTCAATGCCAAGCTCCTCCCGTATTTCCCGTCCGAGGCAGTCTTGCGGGGTTTCGCCGGGCTCTACCTTTCCGCCAGGAAATTCCCACAATCCCCCGTGGGGGCCGCCAGAACGGCGGCGGGTAATCAGGAGGCGGTCCCTCGCGTCATTAAAAATAATGGCTGCTGAAACAGTCAGATGCGGCTTCGACATGTCTTTTCCCCCGATGCTCATTACCTAACCTCTGCGTATGGCCGGTGTCAAGGAAGAAGCCGGGACGACCCCGTTCCTTGATTTTATTCGGGTGATGTATTAGGGTAATACGCATAAAGACCCGTGTATTTTTGAGAGGCTTTTAAAGGTTTAAAAAGTATAGGAACACAAATTTTTTACATTTGAAGGAGGGTTGATAATGAGCCGATGGTTACCAGTTGGAGACGTTTTGAGGATGAACGCGATCCTTTACCCGGATAAAATGGGGGCGAAAGACCTCAATCGCTCCATGACCTTCAAGGAATGGAATGCCCGCTCCTGCCAGCTCGCAAACGCCCTGCTGGGGCTGGGGTTGGAGAAAGGAGACAGGGTGGCGGCTATCGCGTACAACTGTGTGGAATGGATGGAACTATATGCGGCGGTGGCCAAGGCGGGACTGGTTGTGGTGCCCATTATGTTCCGGCTCGCCGGACCCGAGATTCAGTACATCTGCGAGAACTCGGAAGCCAAGGCCTTCATCGTGGCGAAAGAATTCGTTGAAACCATTGACGGCATCCGGGGAAACCTGAACATCCCTAAAGACAATTATATCTTTTTCGGCGACAAAGCGGCTCCCGAGGGCTACCAGCACTACGAAGACCTGATCGCGAAGGCTTCGGACGCAGAACCAGCCATCGAGGTTCATCACAAGGATCCCTGGACCATCATGTATACCTCTGGCACCACGGGAAAACCCAAAGGGGTGGTGCGCTCTCATGAAAGCTACATCGCCCAATACCTGATTAACGAGGTGGAATTCGGGTTCAACAAAAACGACATCGGGTTGCTGGTCATGCCCATGTGTCACGTGAATTCCATTTTCTACTCCTTCGTTTTTACCTACTGCGGCGCGGGGGTGTGCGTGTACAACATGACCAGTTTCGACCCCGAGCACCTTTTGAAGGTGATTTCAGAGGAACGGATTACCTATACCTCCCTGGTACCGACGCACTACATCATGATCCTGTCCCTGCCCGATGAGGTCAAGGCGAAGTACGACGTGGATTGTATCCGAAAGCTGATGTGCTCTTCCGCGCCGG
>WGDA01000129.1 GCA_015493505.1 Pseudomonadota bacterium
CGTTTCTTTCAGGGATTCCCCCAGTGCCACGAGACGGTCCCGGCTGCCGGATTTCAGCTCAATCTCCAGCTCCAGGACCGGCTCCTCCAGGCCATAGCTTCGAATCTTTCCCTCATCGACCACGGCTTCGATCTCCGTACCATCCTCAAAACGCAGCAGCGCGCCAGTCCGGTCCACCAGGACCTCGAACAGCACGATGAGTCTCTTGCCCCCGACAAGCGATTTCAGGGTTTCAACCAGCGTCGCGTCCTCAAAAATCTCCAGGTCCATGGTGGGGTAAGGAATGTCAACCTCCCATTCGTCCCGGACATACAGGCCGGCGTCATAACTCTTTCCACGCTTGATGGCCGCTTTCCAGCGATCTCCTTCCAATCGGTTTCGGAAGGCAAATCCATGCGCCGCAAGGTCGAGGGAAGCGGTGTCGATGTAGCTGGTTTTCAACACGGCTGTCGAAGGGCTTGCCTCCAGGTAAGGCTGGATCAGGGGCAGGTCAAAGACATTTCTCAGCAGGTTCGTATCCTCGCACAGCAGCTTTATTTCGATTTCCCTCCCCATCTCATACCTCTCCCCTGGCCTCGAGCAGCCAGTCCCTGAATCGCCTGAAATGCGCGTTTAACGACCATTTGAGCCTCTTGTCAAAAAAATGCGGATCCCAGCCCTCCTCCCTCAGGAGATCCGTGACCCACAAAAGGGCCGCCCCGCGGATGGAAACCGATTGGCTCACACTGAAAAAAGCGGAAGTCTCCATGTCGATGGCGCCAATGCCACGGGCCGTCACCTCGTGAACCAGCCGGCGCGTTTCCCGATAAAGCCCATCGGTCGAAAACACGGGGGTTTGGTAAACCCGGCGTTTCTTTCCAAACTCCACGAGCAACTCAGCATACAGCCTCTTATCCGGGAAGGAAAGCGGGCGATTTCCATAATAGCGGCTGACCCCTTCCCCCACGCGCGCATAGGGAGGAAGCAGCAAGTCGCCTGGCGCGTGGCGGGTTCCGACTCCCCCTGCCAGTCCCAGGAAAAAAGCCTCCCGGACGCCAAAGGCAGCGAACTCTTCCAGAATGACTGCCACGTTTGAAGCCCCCATGGGGCAATGTGCCAGAACCCCCCTTCGTCCGCCCGAAACGTAATGGTAAACGGGCGGAGATTTCCACGACCACGCCTCCAGCGGTTCCGCCCTGAAAAGTTTTACCAGCCGCCTGAACAGCGGAAACACCGGTGTGACGACAGCCGTCCCCGGCAGGGCCATCTCACTCGGGGATATCCCGTGCCTTCCGGCCAGGCTCTCGGCGAGTTTTCGGGGGGTAACAAGTGGAGGGTCAGGGTCCGACAATCTTTCAGTTACCTTCAGGAGGTGAGGAATCGGAAGGGGTTTCCGGCGTTTTCGCGGCCTCAGCCTTTTCAGGCCCCTCGATTTCTTTCACGTCCTCGCGCCGTTTCAGGGAGGCAAGCTCCTCCTTCACGCGTTTCAGTTCCTTCTCACACCTTCGGGCGCGCATCCTCATGGAGTAGCGCATAAAAAGGTCACCAAACCCTCCGATCAGGATACCCAAAAGGATGGCAAAGAACACGAGAAGGAAAACCGGGATGGAAAAATCCGGGATCAGGCCGTAGTAATGAAGGGTCATGGGCTGCTGATTCTGCAGCGCGAACGTAATCGCGAGGATAAAAAATATGGCAACAATCAGGGTCTTAATCAGTTTCATGGCTCCTCCCTCTTTGAAAAGGCCTCTTTAAGCTGGTCGTAGGTCGTCCGCAGGTGTTGGGGCACCACCCGGACATCCGCCAGTACCGAGATGAAATTCGTGTCCCCGTTCCATCGGGGGACAAGATGATAATGCAGGTGCTCCTCAATCCCCGCCCCCGCCGATTTCCCCAGGTTCAACCCGATATTGAACCCGTCGGGATGATACAGACCTTCAAGGACCTCAATAGACAGTTGCAGCATCCTTTGAAGCTCCAGAAGTTCCTCGTCGTTCAGGTCTCTCAGGTCCGACAGGTGCCGATTGGGGATAATCAGGAGATGCCCGCTGTTATACGGAAATTTATTCATCATCACGAAGCCCAGCGGTCTCCGGGCGAGAATCAGGTTCTCCCTGTCATCCTCCGAGGAACGCCGCAGCCGGTTACAAAAAACGCACCCTTCTTCGCGCTCGCCATTGATGTAGACCATCCGCCAGGGTGCCCAGAGAAACTTTCGCGTTTCCATGGGGTTTGTGTATCAAAGGCATCCCGGCGTGTCAAGAAAACCGCGCGGGGTTAGCCTGTTGCAGCGAGACTCAAGAGAAACGGCAGGATGGATTTCCTGCAGATGGTGTCCCATACATAGTGCCGCATCACTTTGCGAAACATCTCATGCGTGTTGGTACGCGAGAGATATTCCATGATGCGGCCCGCGATGAAAAGCGGCGGGTCCTCAATCCTGAAGAAGCACACGTTTTCGCCGATCTCCAGAAACGGCTCGATCCTGGAGCAGGCGATGGGAAGCTTGATCATCCCCGCCTCCAGAAGGGGCAGGCCAAACCCCTCATCCCGGCTCGTCATCAGGAGAAGGTCCGCGATGAGATACAAATCCCGGATGAACGTGCGGTGCGGCACCAGGCGCGTCCCGTCCGAGAAAACGTATTCCGCCAGGATGGCCACGTGCTCAGACAGGCCAAGCTCTTCAATCCTCTCACGCAACATCCTGTAATATTGAACCGCCTGCCCCTCATGATGATCATACGCCCCCGTCAGGATGAACAGGACATTACATCCCAGCGACCGGATACCGTCCACGATCTCCAGTGAAAGCTCCAAGTTCTTCCTGGGAGTGATGCGGGATGGCTGCACAACCACCAGGTCACGCTCCAAAAGGTTCAGCTCCTCGAACAGCCGCACCGATTCGGGACTGAGATAGAAAAAGCTGGCGGGGTCGATGCCGTTGTGAATCACGTGCCACATGATACCGGGAAGGTATTTTTTGAAGACATTCTTCCGGGAACGCGAGATCGTCACATACGAAACACGGGGATGGGGCAGCTTCAGGCTTACCCAGGGCGGAGACGCCAGGTATTCCGGGCAGTCAGGCCGGACGAAAGGGGAATCATGCGCCCAGCTCACCACCCGAATCTTCTCCCGAAAGGCCAGTTGCCGCAAGGCCAGCGTCAGGGGCAAATTGAACGGCATGTGCATCACATTATGGGCGATCAGAACATCGAGGGGTTCGGCCCAAGTCTTGAGAACTTCGTAAATCTCCCGCGTCACCTCTTTCAGGGGGCCGAACCGCCCCTTCAGGCATGCCTCATGAGCGGATTTGACGCGGTCGTTTTGTGACCCCAGCAGCGGGTGAATGGTGACAGGGAACAGCTCCGTAAAGGTCTCCCCCATGCCCGCCAGCACGGAAACCTGTTGCCCCGCCCGTGTCAGTACCAGGGCGTGGTGACGAAGGATCTCCTCCACCCCGCCTACCAAGGGCGGGCAGGAATAATGGAGCAAGCCAATGTTCAGGGAACGGTTCAGAGCCTCATGCCTCCTTCACTTGACGGTGTTGACGTAGCCCCCCGATTTTGTGACCGCGACCTCATTTGAATGTCTGAATAATAGAAAGCAGCTTCTGCTCGAGAACCTCATAAGACAGATAAGTTTGCCCCAGGTGATAATTCTTCTCGAGAGAGGCGTGGCGCGCATCGGATTCCAGAAAGCGTTTCACCTCCTCTACGATCTCCCGCGTCACGAATCCGTCAAAAGAGATGACGTCGAACCCAATCGGCTCGATATCCTCGATAAAAATGGAATACCGGTTCACCACGATGGGTTTTTTGAAATAGACGGCCTCCACAAAGGCGTTCCCAAACCCCTCATACCCCGATGGATACGTAACCAGATCAGCCGCCTGATACACATCGTCAATCGTGAACTCATGGGTGCTGTTGCTCTTGAAGCTGCGCGCCGCACCGACCAGGTCCCCGATAAAAATGAGATCCACCCCCAGACGGTCCGCGTACTCCTTGACACGCGTTTCATACAGGGTCCCCTCGTCGCCGGACTTGTGCGAGATGACCAGGCGGGGCCTGGGAAGATCCATCAGGTACACCAGCTCGATGGCCCGTTCGATCCATTTCCTGGGCACCACCCTCGTGGGCTGAAGGATAAAGAGCTCGTCGTCCTCAAACCCCAGCATCTTTCTGAGCTGATTCTTCTTCCCCGACTCTTTGGGGGGGTGGGCGAAATCGAAGACATTGGGGACGACCACGTTACTCAATCCCCGGCGGAAGCTCAACTGCCGCGAGGCGTTCGAGTTGATAGTTACGTGCCGGATGCTCGGGTGTGCCGGGGGAAAGGCATAGTGAACATAATCCTGAATGGCGCAGATGAGGAAACGATCCCGTTCCCAGGCGAAATCATGATGATGGGCGATGGTTGGAACGCCCGTCTCGGCGATGAACTCCGTAATGGCCATCCCCAGGGGCACATTCATGGGGATCGCCAGGGCATTCTCCACAATCAGGAAATCCGGGTTGAAAGTCTTATAAAAGAGATACAGTTTCGTCTTGAGAAACTGCCTCAATTCGTGCACCTTGGAAGAGAGTGACGGGCGGCGGACCCGGCGGCCAAAACATTCGCTCTGGATTTCCTGTATCTCCGGATGTTCGAAATGGGCTTTTGGCTCCACATACGAGCGCTCCGGGGGTGTCTCTAACTGCCCCGCGAAGAAGTAACACTCATACCCGTTTCTTTCCAGAACGTGATACCACTTGAAGGTTTCGAGCGAAACACCGTCGGTTCCAGCGATTCGGGTAGAAATAATACCAACTCGCTTCATTGCCATCCTCCAGACCACAACGGAAACAATTTCGCCCTTCTTAGCAATTTATGATGCCCTTTTCAACAAATGAGGGCCGACTGATGTGGTCGTGTCCACGTCAGAGAATCGCCTGAATCTTTTCAAGCAGAAATTCTTTCGACACACCCCCCTGTAAGACACCCACGCGCTTTCCTTCCCGGTCATAGAGATAGGTGGTCGGAACTGCTTGAATCTTCAGGCTATTCTTGAGCGTCGAATCCGCGAGATACACCGGATACGGTATCTTAACCTTCGCCAGAAACGCCTTCAGCACCTTCTTGTTTGTCGCGTCCAGGCTGACGCCAACGAAATCCACCCCCTTGGACTTCAGGGACTCTGACAGCTCGATGAAATGGGGCAGCTCTTTCCGACAGGGCTCACACCAGGTCGTAAAGAAATTGACCACGAGGACATGCCCCCGATGGGCACGGAGGGCCTCCTCAAACCCCACCTTGGAAAGCATTTTTACGGCCTCCTGCGGTTTCCTGGCCGTTTCTTTCTGCTTTTTCTGGCATCCGAATGTCATAAGAAAAGACAGGCAGAGAAAAGAGATAAACAGAAGGGTTTTATTTTGTCGCGACAGCATGCTCACTCCTTTTTTGTGTTGGCAGATTCACCCCCACCACCTCCAGCCGGATGGCGCCAAACCGGCAGGAATCCGTGTAGCACTTGAAACACCGGATGCAGTTGAGTTGATTCGCCCCCTCGTAAAACTTCAGCTCCATGGGGCAATCTCGGTAACACTGGTTACAGCGGACACAGTTTTCCTCCACAAACCTCATGCGCACCAGGCTGACCTTGTTGAAAAAAGAATAAATGGCCCCCAGGGGGCAGACCGTCCGGCAAAAGGGCCGACGGGTCAGGACCATGAGAACGAGAAAGAGAATCAGGATGGCCAGCTTGTTATAAAAGATAAACCCGATCAGGTGCCGCAGGTTTGGATCCAGCCACATGAGCGGCAACCCCGCCTCCAGCGTCCCAGCCGGGCAGATATACTTGCAAAACCAGGTTGAGCCAAACCCGAAGGCATCCAGCACAGTCAGGGGCAGGATCACCACAAACAGGGCCAGAATAACGTATTTCAGGTAGTTCAGGATTCTCGGGATGTGGATTTTTGGCGTCCTGATTTTATAGGCCAACTCCTGCAGAAACCCGAACGGGCACAGCCAGCCACAGGGAAAACGGCCGGCGATCATGCCGATACTCCCCAAAAACCCAATGACAAAACTCCCAATGTGAACGCGCGCGGACGCCAGGGAGGGGCGAACCCCCGCGAAGAGAAACTGAAGCGCGCCGATGGGGCATGCGAACGTGGCAGCGGGGCATGAATAGCAATTCAGCCCTGGAACACAAAAGGACTTCAGGGTTCCCTGGTATATTTTGTGGGTAAAAATGAAACCAAAAGAGGAATTGGTCACAAAGGTGGCCACCACCTGAATCACCCGCCGCAAGACGTTCCGCATCACCCCAGCCCTATGCAGCTCAGGCAGATTTTTGTGGCCTTCTCGAGAATCGTTTTATATTCTCCCGTATTGATACCAAAAAGCAACAGGGCAATAAAAAAGAAAATCCCCACATAAACGCCCCAAACCCGGGCTCTCTTTCGCATTGGGCCACCATCCTGTTTCTGGATTTTGCTGGTATCTTACAAAACTGGCGGAATAAATGCAACGTCCGGTTGAGGCAATTTGGCCACGGATTTCCACGGATACACGCGGATAAAAAGAAGCAAAATGTGAGAAGTAAAAGGTTTAAAGAGAAAAAGCCAAGTACAAATGATTATTTGACAGGATTTCTTAGAAACTTATGGTTTTATGAGCGTTCCCAATTTTCCCTTATGGTAAAAAAGCCGTAGAAAGGCATGAATGTAACGGGAATATCCTCTGTTTTCAGCGTGAAAAGGGTGCCGGTATGTAATATATAGGCCAGGGGTGGATGATACTTCTTTAAAAAACTGCGAAGGGATTTTCCCACAACCCTCACCCGTCCCGATTTCACCTCCAGGGGGATAACTTCCCCTCCGTTCTGGATTACAAAATCGACCTCTCCTCCGGATTTGGTCCTCCAGAAATTCAGGCGGACATCCTTTTTAAGCAGTTCAGATGCCACAAAATTTTCCGCGAGCATCCCCGCGTCAGTCCTGAATTCCCAATCCCTGAAATCCTGGCACAGATAGTTTCGTAATCCAGTATCCTGGAAATAGATCTTGGGGTTCTTCACGATTTCAAGTCGTTTGTTGGTAAAAAAGGGGTGGGATAGGGACAAAATATAAGTTTCCTCAAGGATAGAAAGATGCTTTTTCAGCGCCGGTAGGCTTAGCCCGGAAACCTGTGAAAGCCTCTCATAACGGATAAGCCCCCCTATCTGGAGAGCCAGGGCCTTGAGGAGCTTCTGAAAGTGGGATTCAGTTGCCAGGCGAAAAAACCCTTTTATGTCCTTTAAAAGATAGGTGATGAAGATATTTTTCAGGACCTGCGTTTTTTCCTCACTGTCCCTGGCGGTAACAACCCTTGGATACCCTCCCCACACCGTGAACTCCTGCACTAACTTTATAAATTGGTTGTGTAGATTGGTGGGGAAGGGTTCATTAGCGGGGATTCTTTCCTGAATCAGAGAACGTATCCGTGGCATTTTATAAGAGAGAAACTCGCTGAAACTCAGGGGGTAAAGTTCGAAAAGAAAGATTCTCCCGACAAGGGAAGACGCCGTTCTGACGGCAAGGTCGAGACTGGAGGACCCCGTGATCAAAATCTTGGCCTGATACTGGTCGTAAATAAATTTGAGATTTTTACCTCCTGACTGGCTGTATTGAAACTCATCAATGAACACATATTTTTGGCCTTCCACATAAAGCCTGGCAAATGCCTTAATATCCTCGTCAAAGAAGTTCACCAGCTCCGGGTCTTCAAAATCCAGGAAGACCTTGGGTTCCGGAAGGGCATCAAAGACATGACGCATAAGCGTTGTTTTCCCCACCTGCCGGGCGCCAAAGATGGCGATAATCTCCCGCGTATCCAGGAACTTCCGGATTTTCCCCTCTAAATCTCTATTAATATAATTTTTATCCCTGCTATTCTGATTCATAATATTATTTTAGCAGAGATAATATAAAAAAACAACTCATATTTTCTTTCGACGTATCACTAAAATCTTATTTAGCCGCAGATGAACGCAGATTGAGAACAGTGAATAGTGGAGAGTTTACCCCGCCAGTCCTGTTGAATTCGGCGAAGCCGAGTTATTCAACCGGGATGAAATACCACGAAGTGGTTAGCCGCAGGCGGATTTCACAGAGGTGGAAAGACAAAGTCAAAAACCAATGATTTCTTGACAGGATTGACAGGATTGACAGGATTTCTTAGAAGCTTATGATTTTATGAATGGCTCACTGTTTCCCCTGGCGGAAAAAATGCAACGTCCGGTTGAGGCAATTTGGCCACAGATTTCCACGGATACGCGCGGACAGGAAAAAGTAAAATGTGAAAAGTAAAAGGTTATTCGGCCTCAGAATCAGAACGGGACACCATCTCCAGCCATCAAATCGCTCGTAGGATCCAAACTCCCGGCAAGAATTCTCAGAAAACATCGCGGGGAGAATTTTTTGAGGTTTTTTTCGGCATATAATGTTTTGGTGATTAGGAAATTGTAAAGTAAGCTTGTTTATGATCATTAACAAAGGACCTGCGTGACATAAAAAGGGCGTCTGCCAATCGTTACAGCATCTTCATCAGCAGCATTCAGGAATGAGTCATTTTTTATGGTTAATTGGTCCATGAATCTGGAAATAACAGAAAGATTCACCGCCGAGCTATCTCCCGACAGGTAGGTGCAGGTGCGTGAGGGTGAGCATGCTCCGGAGGCAACTATCCGGAAATTCCGGACAGCTCAAATCGAAGGCGCCCCGACAGGTTTCACGATAGATCGATTTCTACAACTTGGATGTAATCATTTCAGTATGCTAAGGGATAAAATTCCATCTTTACACACAATTTCGCATCTGTGGACTGTGGAATATAACGGGACTGGCATCGTAATGAGATCGTTTCAATTCCTCATAGGTAGGCTAAGAATTCAGGTACGATGCCAGCGGGGTTCATCAATTACGGGCGTTTCAATTCCTCATAGGTAGGCTAAGAATCGGACCGGGTCAGCAACCCCAACGCCAATCCAGACACGTTTCAATTCCTCATAGGTAGGCTAAGAATCTGTCCTCCGTCGCGGCCGCCTTCCTGCGCGGTAACCAAGTTTCAATTCCTCATAGGTAGGCTAAGAATAAGGTTAAGGCATTCTGATACGCCTTCCGCATCTTGTGTTTCAATTCCTCATAGGTAGGCTAAGAATGACTCCCGTACAAGTCAAATCCGTCCAATCCTTCATGTTTCAATTCCTCATAGGTAGGCTAAGAATTACATGAGAAAATTAAATGCTGAAGCACACACTTCAGTTTCAATTCCTCATAGGTAGGCTAAGAATCTGCGCTGGCGACACACGTAAAATATCTTCTGGACAAGTTTCAATTCCTCATAGGTAGGCTAAGAATCCATTTTCCTCCTTGTAAAATACAGTTTTCACGTATTCACTCTTTCCCCATTTTGTTTCCATTCTACAAATTTAAATTACAAGATTCTATCTAAAGTTTCAAGCACCTTTGATCATTTTACCCGATCGTCGATCCCCCGGTGTTTTTGCGTTATCCTTGATCGACGTTTATAGAAAAAGCTCTTCCACTCCCTTTTCTTTCCCGATTTTTTCCGTCTTCAGGTATTTCCTCGTTGGCAGGATATAGAAAATGATTGAATCCTCTTCTTCCCGGATTACCCGCTTTAGTTCCATTTTGAATTTCTCAAAGGTAGCTTTCGTTAGCTCTCCCTCAAGCACGGAGTTTTGCATCCAGTTGAGATATTTTCTTGCCAGTTTCAGGACCTTGTTGACCCGTTTTTCTCCGATATCATAGACCAACACAACATACATTTTACCACCTCGCTACAAAAGGTTGATACGCCTTTTCATCCATAAGGTGTTTTTCCAGCTTGTAGAGTTCCAGACGAATTAAACGCCGATAAGAGACCTTTCTCCCCAGCGCCTTGTGCTCAATTGTCGTGCCAAGACGCTTGTCCAGCTCGCCAATAAAGACCTTGTTGGCATTTTCCTTCATATAGATGCCGTTGAGATCGTCCCAGAAGTCACTTCCCTTGATCATTCCCTTGTTCAATAGATAAAAAATCACTCTGTCCACGATGATGGGTTTGAAAATTTCCGCCACGTCAAGGTTTAAGGTAAATCGCCTGAAATTTGTGGCATGGAGGAACCCTATCCTCGGATCGAGATGGGTTTTGTAAATTTCCGACAATACCACCGTGTAGATGACACTGTTGCCAAAACTGATCATGGCATTCAACCTGTTTTCGGGCGGCCGTTTCGTTCTCTTCTGAAACTCAAAATCCCCATTTTTCAAAATGATTCCGAAGGCTTTATAATACGCTTCGCGAATGTTTCCTTCTATCGCCATAAGTTCTGATATC
Source organism: Pseudomonadota bacterium (assembly GCA_015493505.1). Taxonomy (GTDB): domain Bacteria; phylum Desulfobacterota; class S145-22; order S145-22; family S145-22; genus S145-22. The sequence continues at coordinate 10,345 of WGDA01000129.1, forward strand.
TTGTTCTGTGTGTCGATCTCTTCTCGTAAATCTTTTATCATTCCAAGGGGGAGATCCAATGGTATGTCCCGATTGTGATAATAGGCCAGCACCCTTTCCATGTTCGCCACACCCCCATGGACAAACCTTTTCGCGAGGTCAAGGCGCTTTTCGTCCTCAAGATAAAATTCCGCCTGTTTCAGAATCATGTAACCTGAGTTGTAATATTCCCTCGGATAGTAGGAGCCCACATAGTAGCCATGATAATTGAAAAAATGGAGCACGATCTGGGCCTTTGTCAGCAGCTCGAGGAGCTTTTTGTTGAGTGTAACCTGTCCGAAAATATAGATCTCCCCCGTGTTCTCGATGGGAACGTATTTCTTTTTCCCCTCCGCTCCCTCAAAATAGAGGGTGTTTTGTTTCCTTTTGAGCTCTCCTTCCGAAAAGATGTAAATCGTTCTTTTCAAGACCAGCAAAACTCCTGGTAAGCACATTTCCTGCAAAAACGGCTACGGACAGGAGGGGGTGGATTTTTAGATGCCACTATTTTTTTGATATGTTCAATTGTTTTTTCCAATTCGATTCTTAAGCTTTCTGTTAATTCAATAGAGATTCGCTTGCGCTCTCGAGGGATGAGTAATTCGCCTTTGGTCTGCAACCCCATTTTCTCCAATCTCCAGAGATAATATGCGAGTTGCATCTTGGCCGATTTCGTTGTTTTGGAGGATTTTTTGACTTCACCTATTATAAGCCTTCCTTCTCTCCTTTGAAGGATATCAATTTTCATCCCGGGAAAAGTAAATTCCTTTTTATCTCGGGAATACGTTCCTTCATGGATAAGCCTTCCCAACTCAAGAAAAAGATTTTCATGCTCCGGGTTTAATTCGTGAGCCATGAGCCAGACTTCACGTTGGCATATGTAGTAATACCAAATCAGGGTGCCGGTGACCTTTGGAGGTTCATCTACCAGACACATGCATCCTCCCCGGGTTGCCATTTAAAGCCAGTTTCTAAGTCATAAAAGTCTTCAACCTGATCTTTGGGAATAAAATGAAGGTCTTTGCTTCCCTCTAACACAGGTGGAAGATTTTGGATCGCTCTTTCGATCCTCGGGGTAATGAGCCGTTCATGGAAAACCCTGCGCCAGGTGAGAAAAGCCTCCCTTCTTTTTTTAAAATCCTTTTCATAAAGAACCTGCTCTTTAAACTGCTTCAAGACGATCTCATCTTCGCCTGTTAGCACTGTAAATATTGGCACTTGAGGGCCCTCCGTAATGAGACGGTAATCGCTTACACTCGAGAGGTCTTCCCGATAGAAGTCTAGCTTTAAGAAGGCTTTCCAGATCTCTTGGGACTGCTCCGTATCGATCCGCTCATGTATCCTTTTGAAGAATCGTTCCACTCCCTGGATATAAGTGTTCTCCGGATACACCCCGTCCCCCAGAATCTTTGAGGTTCCCCAGACATGAAGCTTTTTGTAAACATGCTCAGCGCCACCTCCATCAAGGTGATAAACTTGTACCATTCCAGGAGTTTCTTTCGTAGCGGAGCGATTGCATCGACCAGCTACCTGAACAATCGAATCCAAAGGACCGATATCTCGAATAACACTCTGAAAATCAAGATCTACTCCAGCCTCGATGACCTGAGTGGAGATGACGATCACTGGTAAGCCCTGGCCAACCCACGCTTTGAGGAAATCGATGCGAGCTACTCGTTGTAGAGGATTGATATTGGTCGAAAGATACACAATAGGAACCATTTTTTTAGTTCGAGCAAGGAGACGCATTATCTCTCCCTCTTGAGTAGTCTTGGGATAGCCGATGCAGGGAAGAAGTTTATCTGTTAGCTTAGCTTTCAATGCCTCATAAACTTTTATGGACATAGAGATAGTATTTAATACCACGAGTAAAGAGTTATTTTCGTCCCAAGTCTCTATTATCTTTTCTTCAAAAAAATCCAGGGATATCTTTTCTTGGGTCTTTGCCTTGAGCAAAGTCCGATGGAGCTTCTGGAAGTGCATCTCAGGTGAGGGGATTAACTCTTGAGCCTCCCCTTCCTGAAAGATTAAAGGTCTGGTTGCCGTCATCTGGATCACGGTAACCCCAAATTTTTTGGAAAGCAGCTTGAGGAAATTCCTTACTAAGGGCCACTGCTCCACCGGGATGCTCTGCACCTCATCCAAGATAAGGATGCTTCCAATAATGTTGTGGAACTTTTTTAGGAAACTATTTTTAAAGCCGATGATACTATGGAGGAGCTGCACAAATGTGGTAACAATAACCTCACTCTCCCAAGATTCGGTGAGCAAAAGGCCCTCATCTACCCCGCGTTCTTCACTCCCTTCTCGGTAGCGAATTTCTGCAAGATGATGATGCTTGAGGAGATAAGCATGTTCGTTTCTGGGAAATTCGGGAAGCTCACTTAGAACATCGTAGAAAACGGAGTAGTTCTGCTCGATGATACTTATAAAAGGAAGGGCGTAGATAATCCGTGGCAAATACTCCATTTCTTGGTCAATCCTCCGCCTGAGCTTAAAGGCAAAAGAGAGAGCTGTTAGGGTCTTACCTGAACCGGTGGGAGCGGTTAGAGTAAGGATTTTCCCGGGCAAATCATTTAGTGACCTTGCTAAACTCCCCATAACCTCGTGGTAGAGTTGACGTCGTAGCGAGTCCAGGGGTGTTCTCTCTTCATTGAAGTGTTTTTTGATGTAGCGATCTACCAAGTCTGGAGGTATTTGTCGTCTTTTTACTGTGGCCACTTTAGCAGCTCTACGCTTATCAGCATCGATAAGGACACTGAAGAGAAGCATTGTCCAAAGAGCCACAGTCATTCGGAGTTTCTCAGAGGCAAGTTCTTCGGATATTTGCCTATTGAGCCTAAATAATAATTTAAAGATGGTTATAAATGTTTCTTCTGTAAGAAATAACCCGATATCCTTAATTCCCAGGCTCTGAAGCTCTTCGGCCATATCACTAAATCGCGACTCTTGCAAAAGGTCTTCTTTCTGGCTCCAGAGGGCTTTGAGATGTTCACGCATCGATCCTTCTGCACACATAAAGTGAGGAGGGTCATTAAGCGCTTTTGGAGGAGGAATTACTAATTCAGGGGCAGTGAGGTCTCCATGATGTCGATGGATAACCAAGTAGCCAAGGAGGGAGAGGAAATTTTCAGGTTTGGTCATATCCCCTGGAGGGAACTCCTTTTGCAGGAGCCATGCCCCCAGGAGAGCAGAAATGAAAGCATGATGTTGCCTTGCTCCAAAATTTTTGCCCTGGCGCAGATGGCTTTGAAAGAAAGAGGTGTATTTGCCAAAGTCATGACAAAGGCCGATCAATCTGGCAGCCGCCGCTAACGAAGACTTGTTCGGTAAGGGTAAGCCTTTTATGAAATCATAAGAGGCTTCTCCCACTTCTTTTAAGTGTTCTTTCAGCAATTTATCTGGCTGAGTATGAGAGAAAAAAAGCGTATTTAGTTCTATGTTATTATCTTCCATGCGGGCTAAGATCCTGACCGTAAAGGTTGGGGTGGGGTACCTGGTCTAATGCTTCTCCAATGACAGGGATCAACATCTCTTAGGGTTCCATGAATACCCCATATTCTTTCCTCGAACCGTTCAGGTCTTCATAGAAGAGTTGATAGACATTCCCATTGGGAATTAGCTCTAAGGGCCTGGCATTGCGTTCATAAAGAATATCCGCAACAGCAGCGAGAGAGCGTCCTGGGGCAAAGTCCAGCGGTTGACGTTCTTTGAGAAGCTGTAGTCCGCCTTGTAACTCCAAGCTCTCTGATCTAATGCGTTTCACGGGCACCACTGTAGCAATTTTTAGAGGTTTCTTTGTCTCCGAAAGCCAGCTCATCTTGCTCTTCCCCACCAACGTCGCCCAAGGGATCTCCGCAGGGCATTCGGTAATGCCGAGATAGGGCGGGTAGATGAATCTTCTTTCCCGTAGCTGTCTCCAAAGCTTTTCCATAAGTCTGTCATCCTCATGCCAAAAGTAGATGCGGTATGTGAGCTTTTTATTTCCTACTACAGGCTGCACTAATTCCAAAGGGACTTGTGTGTGGCCAGAGCTTGCATCTACCTCGGGAAGACCTTTTGTTCTGACATAATTAACCGTCTGGACTATTTTCCGTACAGGTGTTCTCAACGATACCCCAATTCCACATCTCTTGGTTGAAAAACCCTCGTAGTAACTATCCCGTGGCATGCCTAAAATTCCAGCAATGAGGCCACAGATAGTGGTTCTTGGTGGGAAGGAATAGGATAGCGAGGAGGAATTGGAGTAAAACCTGCGGAAATGGGCCATAAGGCCAGCAAGGTCAAAAAGGATGATTTTATCTGGATAACCCATTTAGATCTCCCTATGGGGCAACTCCCTCACTTTTTCTTTGCCCAGTGATTCTTCCAGAAGTTTCTCCAAAGTTTTTCCATCCTTCCAGGCCAGATTGGGATGGCTCCAACTGTAGATGGCCTTTATCTTTTCTCGGTTGCTTTTGAACAGATTAGCCAAGTTGGTGGCATCCAACTCAAAGTCACTCAACTGAGAAATGCTACCCTCACTCTTCGGTTGGAGTTCTATATAGTCGCGAAAATCACCCAATAGCGTCTCGCCATCAGCATATTCCGCTCTAAGGAGCAGCCGCGGAGTTTGCCCGATCTTGCTTCGTGTCGTAGCTTGTAAGGGAAGAGCCGCCAAAAGAGCGTTATCTAAGTCCCTTACATCAGTTTCAGTCAGGTTGGTCTTAGTCGCTCGCCAAACGCTGATCAGGCCATAAAAGGCGATTAAAGAGTATTTTACTCGCCAGTCTTTCCCCATAGTTCCATATTCACCCTTTTCACCTTCTTCCCTTCCCGCAAACGTTGAAGTAATGGTGGAAGAAGGTAAAATCTCAACCGGGTGTAAGGAATAGCCCCAGGAGAACTGAACCGGTCCAGTAAGAGTGAGTGAGGTCCCCCTTGATCCTTCCTCCCCTATCGGCATGGTCGCACCAAACAAACGAACATCCTTGAGCCTTTTGAGAAGCCATTCACGAAAATTAGGGTTTTTACTGGCTTCCTTGGCATTCTTTGCTCCAAATTCCTTAGCTAACTTGTCAATTCGCTGTTTAGCTGAGGTTGTCTTCTCTTCTCCGCCCTCCTCTATCCTGCGAATCCAAATATCCTCGCCTTTTTCCAACCAATAATCCCGAAGATACCGTTTGAGGCGTACATCACTCACAAGATTGCGTTCCGTTTCGTAATCCATCCGGGGCTTATTCTCTTCATCTGGGTCGCCATTGGGATTGCACAGTCGCGCATCAAAGAGATAAAGGATTTCCGAGTTTTGGGTTACGTTACTCATTCTAAACCTCCTTTGTTAGAGTCTTTTGTTTCCTTCTGAGCCTTTCCCGTTATAGCTCTCCAGGTTGCATAAGCATAACCACTAAGGATGTAATAAACGTTCTCTTGAGGGGTGAGTTCCCAATTACGGCGGTTCCTATCCAAAAGGGCCTTCGTCGTAGCGAAGACTCCTTCGTTATATGATAAGACCTTGTATTGCTCCAGCTTCTCAAAGATCTCGTTAGAAAGACGGTATAACCTAGAGAGGGACATTCCCATGAAGTTGATCTTATTCAAAATTGGCTTTTTCTTACCACCCGATGTATGCTGCTCTATCCCGATCTGACCGACAAGATATCCCAAGAGAAAAAGTCCCGCTTGTGGCCCATCGTAGCTCATTTCACTGATGTAGTCTTTAATGTCCTTGGGTAGTTCTGCTACAAAGTCATTCATCATCTTGCCTCCTTTATAAACTTTTTTTATCATCTTCAACGCTTGTAGATATCTAATCAAGAGTGCACTCTGGAGGAGAAATCGCGCTATAGCAGTATCCAAACCTTCCTGTAACGGGTTATGCACATATTGCCCATAATTTTCATAGTAGTACATTTTAGCTACTTCCAAGAATTTTGCCACCAGAAAACTGTATTTCACGGTTCTACCAGTAAAGAGGTTCTCATAGAAATCCAGAACGTCATTGTTTAGGACTTGCCTTTGTCTCTTCCTCACCGGGAAAAGCCAAAAGATCGTTCCTAAGCTAAGATCCCATGAACCAGATTCTCCTAAGAGACGGTCACCCAAGTTCCTCATCTTGTTTCTTTCCTCAATCAGGAGATCCAAGCGAGAAGGGGGAACGTCCTGAACTAACTTCTGAATCCTAACTTCAGCTTGACGTTTTTGAACGAAGAGGAAATTTAGTAGGAAAGAAGCCTTGTGTTCATCATAATCTTTAAAATCCTCAAGTTTTTCTTGGAATTTGCGCCACCCATCTAAACTAGAGAGCTTCCCTAAATAGCTATTGAGGTATTTAGCCCAACCTTTGAGCCTTTCCGGCGAAAGTTCCAGATCGAGGTGGAAAGAGGGTATTACATAAACATCATTATACGCAAGGTTAGACCGCAGGTTTTTTCGAGCAAAAGTTTCACCTGCCAAAAGGGCCATGTAGCATTCCTGACAAAGGGAGTAGTTCCGGTAAAAACCTTCTTTCGCGTCCAAACCACTGGCAAATCCAATTTTATCTGTGTTGTAGAATTTAAGGAGCTTAAAGAACTTCGTATTCGCGGTGACTGGGTGAGTTCGCCCGCAGAGATGACAAACACCTGTGGGAGCATTTATAAATAGTTCTTCCACGGTCCTTTGGAAGATATATCGTTTATAGTCTGGATGAGCTGCGAGAAGCATTCCATTTATCTCCAAGGTATAAAGGGCAATATCTCCAGACTTAAGTCCAAGCTCTTTGGAAATCCAGGCAGCGAGGAACTTCTTTAACTCTGCAACTGCATCTTTGGCCTTACCTTGCTTTTGTGCTATAGAAATTAAATCATCTTTTATCGGTGCATCCTCTAACCCCATCTTTCGCAGATTCCAGAGATAACGATTTCGCCCATAGCTGCCATCTACACCAGAATTTCCGAAGATATCCTTTTTATCTCCAAGATCGATATAAAATTCATTCCTGAACTCTTGAAGCTGCATTCTAAGTTCCCCTGCTGGCAGTCTATCTTCTTTAAGTAGGTTGGGAATCGTTTGTGAAACTAAGTATTCAAGGTGGTCTGTGGTAACGCGATCTTGATCATCATTGGCAGCTCCTGCGTTGCCTACCCAAAGGTATTTTCTAAGCTTTTCCCCATTGACTACCCACTGGCCCTTTTTTTGATCATAATGCCCAATTTCACACGAATCGGGTTCAAGAGAAAAACAATTTATATCAATTTTTAATGTCACGAGATGGGGTGGGTTCTTTTTATTGTTTCCCCAACGCAAATCCTCCACAAGATATTCTACGAAATTTTTCTCAATTTCATCGGCAACGTTAAGCAGGTCCTTACCAATCTTTTTTATTCCTTGAATCATAGTTGTCTGCTCTTCTTTACAAAGTTCATTTTTATTTCGACACCCTCGAAGGGATCCTTCGGGGGGAATACGCCAAGAGTCCTGGCCTTCTGAAGCAGGGCATTCAGGATTTTATACTTCTGCTCGATCGTAAGTTCCTCCTTCCGGGCAAACTCCCGCTCGAACCGGCGACATTTCAGTTTATCCCTGATCATTTCCGCCGTTCTCTCTTCTTTTCATTACCTCTACCATCCCGAATCCCTGGCTGTTTTTGGCACCGAGGCCGGCATCCATCGCCATGGAGAGGTATGGTTCCGGCATGTTGAGCTCATAAATCCCCCGCCACCCCTTGATGATTGTGTTCTTGTATTTGAGAATCGCGAGATGACGTGTGTTGACGTGAACAGGGCGAATGGAGGCACCGTCGGGTTCTGGAATCTCCACGGCGCTATTGTGAAAGGCCTGCAATTTCTTAGAGAGGTTTTTGAGAATCAGGGTATTAAACTCCGGTTCCTGGGGGGAGTAATAGTAGGTTTTCCTCCTCTTTTCCGGTGTGTAAAGGGTGGAATACACAGTAATGGGGGAGAGGACACGGACCCGGACGGGTGATTTTAACGGCCGGTTCATCATGACTTCCACGGAGACCAATTCGCAGGTATTACGCCCCAGCCGGATAACGGACTCCTTGACCAGGTGCGTGGCGAAGGATTCCAGGATATCCTTGTTAGGCGAGCTTACCCATAGCTTGACGAGGCCGGAAAAGCTTATCTCTCCGTTTTTAATTCTGTATTTTCCCTGGAGGCGGGAGAAGGTAAAGAGCCTGAACCTCCTTTTTCCCTGTTCATAGCCGGCTCCATGCAGCCAGTCCGCCAGAGTTTTCGACAGGTGGCGATAGATCATTCCCTGGATTTTTTCATTATAGTGGATGGGGAGAGATATTGATTGCTCTCTCTTACCAATAAATGTAATGGCTATCCTCATGCGCGTTTGCCTGGATTAACAGGAGAACAGTGGACATTCGAGTTATTGTGTTTTGTAATAGCCTTTGATTTTAAGCGATTATACATCAGCGTTTGTCCTGAAATCGCAAAAGTTGATTATATATTGTTAATTGAATATTATATCATAAACTTATAAATTTGTCAAGATGCCTCGCTGGCAAGCTAACTATTTAAAAGGGTAAAGGGGAAAAGCCTGTCTTTGTGCCCCGCCACAAACAGGATAACTGTTTATTTTCATTATTATATTTATCCTTTCTTTGCGGCTTTGAGGCCTTGCGCGAAGCCTATGTTTTTTGTTTTTTCAATCCGATTTCATCTGCGCAATCTGCGGATAACTGATCACCTATCACACATCACCCCAGCGGAATCCGCCTCTGGCTGACTGCTGCGCAGTATTTTACGGGGTAAATTTTGAACATAGAACGTCGAACGTTGAACTTTTCGCTCAGTCCTCAGCCTGCCTCGTTGAATTGAATCCTCCTCAGGGAGGCCACCTGGAGTCCTTTTCCCTTTACCCTTTCTTATAGGCCGGTTCGATGCCCTTCAGCATAGGGTAATGCTTCGTGTTCAGGGTCTTAAGCTCCGCGTTCTCCATTTCAGCGGTCGCTGCCAAAATGGCATCGGCAAGCCCCACCCCATGGGATTTGCCATAATCGCGTTTATAGAGTCCTCCCGCTTTGGCTATCTCCGCGCTCACCGGCACAACACGAAAGAGTGAAACAAAGTTCTCCAGGACGCGGAGTTCCGCGTCTCCTTTCACGCCGGCATACAGCTCCGCAACAACGATGGATGACAGGATGATCCTGTGAGCGTGGGCATTGACGAAGTCCACCGCCTTGTCGAACCCTCGGAGAAAATCAACGAGAACATCCGTGTCCGGCAGGATTTCCCTGAACATGGTCAATTCCTGTCCCATTCGGCCCGCATTGCCTGAAAGTCAGGAAGATCCTTCCGGTCCTTCCATATTCCGGCGGCTTCGCGCAGCACGGCCTCCCGTCGACTGCTGCTCACTTGTTCGATCAGGCGATCCACAGCCTCCCGTATGAGTTCACTCTGTTTTTTCCCAAGGATTTTAGAAAGTTCTGCCAGTTCGGCACGTTGACGAGCCGTAAGATATATTTGCGTTCTTATCATCACAACCTCCCATGATGTATACACCTGTATTATACATCACATAGGCTCTACGTCAAGCTCAAGATATTTTCCATTCAAGTTGCCTTTCTTGTACGGATGACCTCAAGATCAAGTGTGCTGTCAAGGATAGAGTTTGGCATTCTATTAAACTTGGGAAAAAGAGGGGACGCTCAGAAAAATCATAAGTTTCTAACCCCGTCAATCCTGTTTATCCTGTCAAAAAATCATTGGCTTTTGATCTTTGTCTTTCCACCCCTGTGAAATCCGCCCCAGTACGATCTTCCGGACCTACGGGGTAAACTTTTCACTTCTCACTATTCACTGTTCTTAATCTGCGTCTATCCGCGTTAATCTGTGGCTAAAGTTTCTCGATCCGTGTCTATCTGTGTAACTCCGTGCCCCATGCCAATTGGATGTAGCAGCATTTCCCATCATAATTTCCCCCCAGGGAATTGACACTTTTCCGCCTGTTATGTTAGAAAGGGTCGCGCGTGGAGAGATGGCCGAGCTGGTCGAAGGCGGTTGATTCGAAATCAACTGAGCGCATTGCGCGCTCCGGGGGTTCGAATCCCTCTCTCTCCGCCATGACAACGCAAGGTTCACATCTGTCAGGGATGTGATATAATGAACGAGAAGTGAGGAGAGATGTCCGAGCTGGCCGAAGGAGCACGATTGGAAATCGTGTGTACCCCCACAAGGGGTACCGAGGGTTCGAATCCCTCTCTCTCCGCCATAGGTTTTTCAGGGTGAACGGCCTGGATAGTCGGGTCCCGCGCAACACAAACCCGCAAACCCCGTCAGGTCCGGAAGGAAGCAGCGGTAGTGGGACCTTGTGTGTGCCGCGGGGGTGCCTGACTATCCAGTCGGTTTTCCCTTTCCACGGATAATCCCATGTCCTACCTCATCCTCGCGAGAAAATGGCGCCCACAAACCTTTGAAGAGGTGGTCGGCCAACAGGCCATCACGAAAACGCTGCGGAACGCCCTGCGGCAGAATCGTGTGGCGCACGCCCTTCTCTTCTGCGGCCCCAGGGGCGTCGGGAAAACCTCCGTGGCCCGTATCCTCGCCAAGGCGCTGAACTGCGTGAACGGTCCCACGTCGGAACCGTGTGGCGAGTGTCCCGCGTGCCGCGAGATCGCCCACGGCACGAACCTGGACATTCACGAGATCGACGGCGCGTCGAACAACGGGGTGGACGAGATTCGGAAACTGAAAGAGACCGTCGCTTACCTTCCCGTCAGCGTCCGCACCAAGGTTTATATCATCGATGAGGTCCACATGCTGTCAAAAGGGGCGTTCAACGCCCTGCTGAAAACATTGGAGGAACCCCCGGAACACGTGGTCTTTATCCTCGCCACCACGGAGCCCCACAAAATCCCCATGACGATCATCTCTCGCTGCCAGCGGTACGATTTTCGGCGCGTTCCCTTTCAGGAGATGGTCGCGCACCTTCAAAAAATCGTCCAGCAGGAAGGCTATGAAGCGGATGAAAAGGCGCTGATGCTGGTCGCGCGGGAGGCAACAGGAAGCCTCCGGGACGCCGAGGTGGTACTGGATCAGCTTCTCCTCATCGCTGAAAGCAAGAAAATCACCATGGAAGACGCCCGCTCTGTCCTTTCGGTGGTGGACAGCTCCGTCATGATGCAGATGCTGGACACGATTATAGGGCGCGATCCTGAAACGCTCCTGACCCTGATTCACCAACTGGTGGACGCCGGCACGGACCTTTCCTATTTTTACCGATCTTTTCTCCAGTTTCTCCATGACCTGCTCCTCTTGAAGGCGTCGGGAGACCGGGAGGTGACCATGGAGCGGGGAGAAGAGGAGATCACCCAGATGCGGGAAAGGGCGGGACAGGTCACCCTCGAGCAGATTGAGCAGTGGATTCACATCCTGCATGAGAGAGAACGGTTTATCCTGCAGAGTGAATTCGCGCGCATCGGCCTGGAGGCTGCCCTCCTCAGGATGGTGCACCTGAATCAGGCCATCTCCATCAACGCCCTGATCCAGAGGCTGGAAAGCCAGATCGGGAACCAGGCGGCGTCCCTCATGGCTCGGCCACCGCGCCCGGTGGACCGAAAAGAGCCCCCCCGGCAGAAACCGGCCACGGCCTCCACTGCCGCACCGGAACCACCCGCTGAAACACACAATCCCACCCCAGAAGGTTCGGGAGACACCCTACTGGAAGATTTTATCCAGTTTGTCAAAAAGAAGGCCATGGCCCTTTCCGTCCAGCTCGCTGAAGCCACGGGCTTCAGGTGGAAGGGAACCGTGGCCGAAATCCTCTTCCCACCCCAGTCTTTTTCCCTAAAGCTTCTTCAAAACCCGGAAAAGGAAGAGCAGATCAAGGGCTACCTGGAGCAGTTCTCCGGCAGAGAGATTACACGGGTAATCTGCCGGGAGGGAGATGCCCCAAAAGCGGCACCGGCACAATCGGCTCCGCGTGAAAAGAAAAAAGGGCTGCGGGATCACCCGGCTGTCAGGGACACTCTCGGCATCCTGGGTGGCCAACTTGTTGAAATCAGACCTATTAAAAAGGAACCAAAGGAGGAAACATGAGCCCCAAGCTGACGGATATCATGAAACAGGCCCAGAAAATGCAGGCCAAGATGGCCCAGCTCCAAGAGGAGCTGGCTGAAAGAACCGTTGAATCCACCTCGGGAGGAGGGATGGTCCGGGTGCAGGTCAACGGCCGGCAGGAGGTCCTCTCCATCGTCATCGAGCCGGATGTGGTGGACCCCGAGGATGTGGAGATGCTCCAGGACCTGATTGTGGCCGCCGTCAACGACGCCCTGCGCAAGTCCCAGGAGATGATGGCGGAGGAGATGAAGAAACTGACCGGCGGTATGTCCATCCCCGGGCTTTTTTAAGGTGTTCGGTTGGAACCATATCCCAAATCGATTGTCAGGCTGATCAACCTGTTGAGCGAGCTTCCCGGCATTGGCCGCAAAAGCGCCACGCGGATGGCGTTCCACATCCTGCACGCGCCGAAGACCTATGGAGAGAATCTCTCTGACGCCATCCGGGCCGTCAAGGAGACGCTGCGGCTGTGTGAAAGATGTTTCAATCTTTCTGACGACCCCCTGTGCGCCATCTGCCGCAGCCCAAAGCGGGACAGCCAGGTGCTCTGCGTGGTGGAAACGCCCAGTGACCTGATCGCCATCGAGCAGACGGGAGCCTTTCACGGGCTGTATCATGTCTTGCATGGCAGCATCGACCCGATTCAGGGGATGGGGCCGGAAAAGCTGAAAATCGCCGCGCTGACAGAGCGGGTCAAGCGGGAGCCCATCCGGGAAATCATCCTCGCTACCAACCCCAACGCCAGCGGGACGGCTACGGCCCTCTATTTGAGAAAGCTCCTTCAGCCCCTGGGCGTCCGGCTGACCCGACTTGCCCAAGGTATTCCTGTAGGGGGTGACATCGAGTTCGTCGATTCACAAACGCTGGTCGCCTCTCTCAAACAGCGCCTGGAATTCTGAATCTTTTTCCTTTTTACGAAGCTGTTATTTTTCCTTCAGCAAATCCCTGATCTCTGTCAGCAGGACCTCTTCTTTCGGTGGGGCAGGAGGCGCCGCGGGTGCTTCCTCTTCCTTCCGCTTGAGGGAATTCATCGCCTTGATCATCAGGAAGATGGCAAAGGCCACAATCACGAAATCGATGACTGTCTGGATGAATACCCCATACCGCAATGTCACGGCCGGTGTCTTGCCCACCGCCTCCTTGATGGTCCAGGACAGGCTGGAAAAATCCACCCCGCCGAGGATCGCCCCGATCGGCGGCATCAGGACATCTTTGACAAACGATGAAACAATCTTGCCAAACGCCGCGCCAATGACGATACCAACCGCCATGTCGACGACATTCCCCCTCATCGCGAATTCCTTGAATTCCTTCATCACCCCCATAAGGCACCTCCTCCTGTTTTGCCCTTACCTTTTCACAAAAAATACAGTTTGTCAAAGAAACAATAACCGTTACGTGTTTATTTTTATTTAACATCTTTCCCGTGTTTTCTCTACCTCGGCGTTTGGATAGGCTTACGCCGGAGCGGCGGAAAGGCGAGTATTGACACACCCGCGCGAGTCTGTTATTGCGCAGGGGCGTGGCAGATTCAGGCGCGAAAAAGGACATGATGCCTCTACGATGAAGACAAAAAAAGCTCCATTCATCGTCATGATGACTGACTTCGGCCTGGCAGACCCCTATGTGGGGGTGATGAAAGGCGTCATCGCGGATATTGCCCCGGAATGCGCCATCATTGACCTGACGCACGAAATCCAGCCTCAGAATATCCTTCAGGGAAGCTTTCTCCTTTCTGCCACGTTTCGGCAGTTTCCCGAGGGAACGATTTTCCTGTGCGTCATCGACCCTGGGGTCGGCACCTCCCGGCGCCCCGTGCTGGTCAGCGCCTGGAACGCCTTCTTTATCGGACCTGACAACGGCCTTTTTGGGTTTCTTATTGAGGCCCCAGACAAACAGGTCACGCACCTTACCAATCCGGCCTTTTTCAGGCACCCCGTCAGCCATACCTTCCACGGGCGGGACATCTTCGCCCCCGTGGCGGCGCACCTCGCCCATCTGGGCCCCCGGATTCTTCCGGAACTGGGAGAAACACGCGACACCCTCGTTGACATTGAGGGGCGGCTTCCCGTGAAAACTACGGACGGGATAGAAGGCACGGTGGTCCATATCGACCGGTTTGGGAACCTGATTACCAATATTCCCGCTTCCCGGCTCACGCCGCTGATGAACGCCGGACCGGGAAAAATCAGAATCACCTTCAGGAACCGGGTGCTCACGCTGCTTAAGACCTTTGCCGAGGCCCCACCCCATGAGCCCTGCACCCTGATAGGCTCCACCTCACACCTTGAAATATTTGTCCGAAATGCAAACGCCAAGGAAATCCTTAAAGCGGACATAGGAGAAAAGGTTTATGTCAGAAAATATCACCCATAAAGCCCTGAACATTCCCCCCTTCATCGTCATGGATGTCCTCGAACGCGCCCGCGTCCTGGAAAATAAGGGAATTTCCATCATTCACATGGAGGTGGGAGAACCGGATTTCAACACGCCGGAACGCGTCATCCAGGCGGGGTGCCAGGCCCTGAAAGAGGGCAAAACTCACTACACCCACAGCCAGGGGATCCTCCCCCTCCGGGAGGCCATCTGCGCGGACTACGCCCGACGCTATGGCGTTCAGGTCGACCCCGACCAGATTATCGTCACGTCCGGTACCTCGCCCTCGCTGCTCATGATTTTTTCCGCCATGCTCGACCCGGGTGATGAGATCATCATGACCAACCCCTATTATCCCTGTTACGCGAACATGGTCACCTTCGTGGGCGGCGTCCCAAGGCTCATCCCGGTCTCGGAAGCGGAAAACTTTCAGCTTCCGCCCGACAGGGCCCGGCAGGCCCTCACACGGAAAACGAAGGCGATTCTCATCAACTCGCCGGCCAATCCGACAGGGATGTCTCTGACACCCGAGGCCATGAAGTCTCTCGCGGAAACGGAGGTGCCCATCATCTCCGATGAAATCTACCACGGCATCCGTTACGAGGGGGAAGACCACTCTATCCTCGAATTCACCGACAACGCCTTCGTCATCAACGGGTTTTCGAAACGCTACGCCATGACCGGCTGGCGTCTGGGTTATCTGATCGCCCCTAAGAGCTGGATCCCCAGCCTCAGAAAAATTCAACAGAATTTCTTCATATCGGCCGCCGATTTCGTCCAGTGGGCCGGGGTCACCGCCCTGAAAGAGGCGGACGAAGATGTCGAAAAGATGGTTCAGACCTATCGTGAAAGGCGAGACTATCTCTATCCCGCTCTGAAGGCGCTGGGGTTTGAAATCCGTAACCAGCCGGAAGGCGCTTTCTACCTGTTCGCCCGGTGTGAGCGGTTTTCAACCAACGCCTACGAGTTTGCCTTCGAAATCCTCGAAAACGCGCACGTGGGAATCACGCCCGGAATAGATTTTGGGTCCATGGGCGAGGGGCATGTCCGTTTTTCCTACGCCAATTCCCTCGAAAACATCCGGGAAGGCGTCCGGCGGATTCGGACGTACCTGGAACGAAGAAAGACCGCCTGACCCCCAACTCCGGCGGCCATGGCGGTCCATTCGTGGACGTTTGTAATTAATCCAGCGACTTGGCTTTCAACGCCACCATAATATAGGCCCATCCCTGGATAATCAGCTCGATGGCGATAAACAGGCCAATGACCCACAGCCCGGAAATGGGCCAGTGATCCAGGATGGTAATACCCAGAAGCAGGGAAATAACACCCATGATCACGGGCCAGAACCAGCTTCCGACCACGTCACGGAGACGGATCCCCCAGTAGATCTTCAGAATCCCCTCAAAAATCAGGATAAAGGCGATCACGGCGGTAAAAAACGTGGAGGCCAGCATGGGATGCCTGAGAATCACGACACCTGCGAGGCCATAGAGTACCGCGATGACAAGGGCCAGTGCCAGGTTCCCCGCCCCATGGGCTCGAAAGGCCCGGACAAGCTGGATGACACCGCCTAACATCAGGAGAATGCCGAAATAAATCATCGAGATCTGCGTCAGAAACGGGGTCATGCCCAATCCAATCACACCAAGAATCAGGAAAACCACGCCAAGGGCGAAAAACCAGCCCCAGTTTTTCCGCAAGTCTTCCAGCACGATTGTGGTAGGTTGTAAGGGATTTTTCAGATATTCTTCTTCCTGCATCTTCATCTCCTTTTCTAATTGATTATTACGTAGAATTAAATATAACACCTCAGCCACTTTCCGTCAACTGATCGCGCAGCAAATCTGGGTCCTTTAGGCTTTTCCATGTTCGGTATCCCTGTCGTGGCCATAGATTTCCAAGGTTTCTTTGCCAAAGGGCATTGATTGTAAATCCACGGTCTTCGTGCTATAAAAATACATATGATCCTGGGTTTAAAGGAGAGAAAGTGGATCGCCTGAAAGGGAAAAAGATTCTTATCGCGATTACGGGGGGGATTGCCGCCTACAAGGCACCGGAGCTCATCCGGCTTTTCATCAAGTCGGGGTGTGATGTGTGGGCCGCGGTTTCTGAAAACGCCTGCCGTTTTGTCCAGCCCCTGACACTGGAAACGCTGACGGGGCGCCCTGTGCTGCTGGATGATTTCACCCTGCTGGATGGTGGAAAAATCCCCCATATCGAGGCAAGCGCGTGGTGTGACCTGATGGTGGTCGCCCCCGCGACAGGAAACATCATTGGGAAAACAGCGGCTGGGATCGCGGATGATTTGATCAGCACGCTCCTCATGGCCGCCTCGCGTAAACCGGTGCTCTTCGCGCCCGCCATGAATTCCCGCATGTACCTGAACCCCATCGTGAAACGCAACCTGAACACCTTGCGAGAATCTGGATACTATTTCATCGGCCCGGACGAAGGAGAGATGGCGTGTGGCGAGGAAGGGATCGGACGGCTCGCCGACCTTTCGTGCATCGTGGAAAAGGTTAAGGATATCTTCACGGAAAAGGATTTGCGTGATATCACCATCCTCATCTCGGCCGGCCCCACGCAGGAGCCCATCGACCCCGTCCGGTTCATCACCAACCGCTCCAGCGGAAAGATGGGATACGCCCTCGCGAAAGCCGCCAAGCGCCGCGGGGGAAGGGTCATCCTGGTCAGCGGCCCCACCAGCCTTTCCGTCCCGAAGGAAGGCATCACCCTCATACGGGTCAAAACGGCGCTGGAGATGGAGCGGGAAATCGAGGAGCATTTCCCCTACTCTGATATCGTCATCATGGCGGCAGCCGTGGCGGATTACCGCACGGATACCCCCTTTCCTCAGAAGCTGAAAAAATCTGACAAGGCCTTTCAGCTTGAGCTGGTTCGAAACCCGGATATCCTGTACACCCTTGGGAAGGAGAAGACGCGACAGACCCTGGTGGGATTTGCCGCCGAAACGGAAAACTTCGAGGAGAACGCCCTTCAGAAGATCCGTGACAAAAACCTCGACCTGATCGTGGTGAACAACGTCAGCCTGCCCGACGCGGGCTTCGAGGTGGATACCAACCGCATCATGCTGATCGACCGCTTCGGTAAAACCCGAAAATATCCCCTCCAGAGCAAGGACGACGCGGCGGACGCCATCCTGGATAAGATCATCAAGATTCGAAAAAAAACGAAAGGTGAAAAGGGACCATCATGAAAAAAACGAAAGAGCTCGAAAAAACCCTGAAACTGACCCCGAAACCCGTGTGGGACCGCCTCAGCGCGGGCGAAAGAAAGAAGGCGCTAACCTTCAGCAAGGGATACAAATCCTTCCTCGACGCCTCCAAGACGGAGCGGGAAGCGGTAGCGAGCATTGTGGCGGCCGCGAAGAAAAAAGGCTTCACAGAGGCCATGACTGACGCTTCCCCGCGATATCTCCTCACGAACCGTGAAAAGAATGTCGCCCTGGCGGTTTTGGGAGAGCGCCCCCTGACGGAAGGCGTCCGGATCGTTGTTTCCCATATCGACGCGCCACGGCTCGACCTGAAACAGAACCCCATCTATGAAGACGTGGAGTTAACCCTGCTGCGAACCCATTACTATGGCGGCATCAAAAAATACCACTGGGTCGCCATCCCCCTCGCGATCCATGGCACCCTCATCAAAAAAGATGGCACCAAACTGAGTCTCACCATCGGCGAAGACGACAAAGACCCGGTGTTCACCATTTGCGACCTGCTTCCCCATCTGTCGCACAAAGTCCAGGACAGCAAGCGGTTGCGGGAAGCCATCGCCGGGGAGAAGCTCACCATCCTCGCGGGCAGCATTCCGTTCCCCGATGAAGAAGCCAAGGAACGCTTCAAGCTGAACATCCTGGAACTGCTGAACAAACGCTGGGGGCTGATCGAAGAGGACTTCTTAAGTGCCGAGATCGAGGTGGTCCCCGCGTTCAAGGCCCGGGATATCGGGTTCGATGAAAGCCTGATCGGCGGCTACGGGCAGGACGACCGGGTCTGCGCCTACTGCAGCCTGCAGGCCCTCCTTTCCCTTGAAGAGCGTCCCACCCAGACCTCCATCGCCCTCTTCCTCGATAAGGAAGAAATCGGCAGCGATGGCAACACGGGCGCCAAATCGACCTTTCTCGAGATTGTCCTCAGCGACCTGTTCCGGCTCGCCGGGCAATCCCCCACCAGCGACGCCATCCGGCAGGCCCTTTTCCACTCCAAGGCCCTTTCGGCGGACGTGAATGGTGCCATCAATCCAAATTACCAGGATGTCCATGAGAAACAGAACGCCGCCCGGATCGGGTATGGTGTCTGCCTGACTAAATTCACGGGGTCCGGCGGAAAATACAATGCCAACGACGCGACGGCAGAATACGTGGGTGAAATCAGGCGCCTTTTCAACGAAAAGGGGGTCATCTGGCAGATGGCGGAACTGGGCAAGGTGGATGAAGGCGGCGGCGGGACCATCGCGAAGTACCTCGCGAAATACGGTATGGACATGATTGACTGCGGCACCGCGCTTTTGGGTATGCATTCCCCCTTCGAGGTATCGAGCAAACTGGACGTCTATGAGACATTCAAGGCTTTCAAGGCCTTTTATGAGGGGTAGGCCGAATATTTTTATTCTGTATTGATTTGGCGCGAAAAACGATTATATTTTAATCCGGGAGACGCGATATGTCCGCGAAATACCAGCGAGACAACCGGACATTGGACTGGTTGAATCGCGAGATAGACACATTGATGCAGCGTATGTATGACCTGTTGAACAAAGGGGGAGAAGAAGAACAGTTTGTCGAATTGCCCATGGATATCTATGAAACGGGCGATTCCCTCGTCGTGGTCATGGATATCCCGGGCGTGAGTGAAAATTACATCAATCTGACCGTGGAAGGCCAGTGGGTTCTGATAGAAGGAAAGAAGGTAGAAACGCAAGAAGATATCGAGGGGAAGCTCCTCTACCACCGAATCGAGCGGAGGTTTGGAAAATTCCTCAGAAAAATCAGCATTCCTGAGCCGTTCGATCCGGAGAATGCGAGGGCGGAAATACGCAAGGGAACCCTGACGCTAACCATCCCGAAGAAGAAAAATGTCCCCCACCGAATCGCGATTATCAAAGAGAAGGAGGATTGAAACCGTTGAGCCTGAAAGAGCCTGAACAGACACCCAAGATAGAAGAGCGCCTCGAAGAAGAAGAAAAGCCGGAGCAGGAAACACCTGTCACGAATGAGGATACGCCTTCCGAAGAAGGGGGCGAGAAGACACCTGAAACATCCGGGACCCCTGAGACTGAAAACCCCACCGGTGGGGAGGCGGCTGAATCCGAATCAAAAGAAGAATCCCAGGAATCCAAGACGGAAATTCCCGACGTGCTTCCTTTGCTCCCGGTCAGGGATATTGTGATTTATCCCTACATGATTATCCCACTGTTCGTGGGACGGGAAGCCTCCATCCAGTCGGTGGATGACGCCCTCTCAAAGAACCGCCTGATTTTTCTCGCCGCGCAGAAAAACATGACGGAGGAAGACCCCAAACCGGATCAAATCTATTCCATGGGCACTGTTGCCACCATCATGCGGATGCTGAAGCTTCCTGATGGCCGCATCAAGATCCTGGTTCAGGGCCTGACCAAGGGGAAGATCGTCGAATTCATCCAGACCCGCCCCTACTACATGGTCCGGATCGAGAAGATAAAGGAAACACCGGTCACGGAGATTACCCTCGAGATCGAGGCCCTGATGCGCGCCGTCAAGGAGCAACTGGAAAAGATTGTCTCTTATGGGAAAATCCTTTCTCCCGACTTGGTCGTCATCCTGGACAATATCGAAGACCCGGGACGTCTGGCGGACCTCATAGCTTCGAATCTGGGCCTCAGCGTCGACAAGTCCCAGGAAATCCTCGAGATACAGGATCCCGTTCAGCGGCTGCGGCGCCTGAACGAGGTTCTGGGGAAAGAGCTGGAAGTCCTGGAGATGCAGGCCAAGATTCAGTCCCAGGCGAAGGAAGAGATGTCCAAGATGCAGCGGGAGTTCTTCCTGAGGGAACAGCTCCGAGCCATCAAGAACGAACTGGGCGAGGGAGACGAAAAAACTAAGGAAATCAACGAGTTCAAGAAGGCCATCGACAAGGCGGGCATGCCGAAGAATGTCAAGGAAGAGGCGTTGAAGCAGTTGTCCCGCCTGGAGCAGATGCACCCGGACTCCGCCGAGGCCTCCATTATCCGCACCTACCTGGAATGGATGGTGGAGCTCCCATGGAAAAAAACCACCAAGGACAACCTGGACATCAAAAAGGCCAAACAGGTCCTGGACGAAGACCACTATGACCTGGAGAAGATCAAGGAACGCATCCTCGAGTACCTGAGCGTCAACAAACTGCGGAAAAAGCTGAAGGGCCCTATTCTCTGTTTTGTGGGCCCCCCGGGCGTGGGAAAAACCTCTCTCGGCAAATCCATCGCGCGGGCGCTGGGACGGAAGTTTGTCCGGATCTCACTCGGAGGCATGCGGGATGAGGCGGAAATACGCGGGCACCGACGCACCTATGTGGGCGCCCTGCCCGGCCGGATCATCCAGGGCATCAAGCAGGCGGGAACCAAAAACCCCGTGTTCATGATGGACGAAATCGACAAAATCGGCATGGATTTTCGGGGCGATCCCGCATCCGCCCTTCTGGAGGTCCTGGACCCGGAGCAGAACAACGCCTTCAGCGACCATTACCTCAACGTTCCGTTCGACCTCTCCCAGGTCATGTTCATTACGACCGCAAACCTGATCGACCCCATCCCCTCCGCCCTGAAAGACCGGATGGAGGTGCTGCAACTGTCCGGTTACACGGATGAGGAAAAGCTGAAGATCGCCAGGAAATATCTCCTGCCCCGGCAGATCGAGGAAAACGGCATCAGTGAAGACGACATCGAAATCTCCGACAAGGCCATCATGGCGATTATTCACCGGTACACCCGCGAGGCGGGGCTCCGCAACCTGGAGAGGGAAATCGCCAATATCTGCCGGAAGGTGGCCAAGAAGATTGCGGAAGGGGACCACAAATCCAGGACAAGGGTCACCGCCGCGAACCTCCATAAGTTCCTCGGTGTCCCCAAGTTCCTCGACGAAGAGGGCATCCGCCAGAACCAGGTGGGGGTAACCACCGGCCTGGCATGGACCCAGTATGGGGGGGAGATCCTGCACGTGGAAGCCTCCATCATGAAGGGCAAGGGACAGTTGACCCTGACGGGCCAACTGGGAGACGTCATGAAGGAATCCGCCCAGGCCGCGTTGACCTACGCGCGCGCCAATGCCAAGCGTCTGGGTATCAAGGAAACCCTTTTCAAGGATCACGACATCCACATCCACGTCCCGGCCGGTGCCATTCCCAAGGATGGCCCATCCGCCGGGGTCACCATGGCCACGTCACTCATCTCGGCGCTGACGGGGATCCCCGTGAAATGGGATGTCGCCATGACTGGGGAGATCACCCTGCACGGGCGCATCCTGCCCATCGGCGGCCTGAAGGAAAAACTCCTGGCGGCCATTCACGGAGACATCCAGACCGTCATCATCCCCTTCGAGAACAAAAAGGATCTCACGGAGCTTCCCACTCACATCAGGAGAAAGCTCAAGATAATACCGGTCAAAAAGATGGATGAAATCCTTCCCATCGCTCTGACGGAAGACGTTTTCAAAAAGGCGGGCTCCCGGTCTCGGCGAAAATCCGACGGGGAGCCATGAGACGTGGGAGACCGGAGCTGGGACGAGTTTGAAATCATCCGCCGTTTTTTCAGCCGGATGGGTTCCCCTTTCGCGGAAGAGATTCAAACGGGTATCGGGGACGACGCGGCGGTCGTAAAGCGCGGAAAGGACGCCTGGACCCTTGTAACCCATGACATGATGGTGGAGGATGTCCACTACAGGGCATCCTGGATGTCCCCCTTCAATCTGGCGAGGAAACTCTCAAAGGTCAATATCAGCGATATCGCCGCCATGGCCGGCACGCCGGAATACGCGCTGCTTTCCATCGCGCTGCCTGACACGCTGCCCGCCGGCTGGCTGGAGGACTTTTCCGAGGGGCTCCAGATGACCTTCCTGGAATACGGTGTGTCCCTCATCGGGGGAGACACTTCCCGCTCTCCCGGTCCTGTGATGGTGGCTATCACCCTCATGGGGTCGTGTGGGCCATGGGGACCCCTTTTACGCCACGCCCCAAACGCCCACGAGACCCTGTATGTAAGCGGCACACTGGGAGACGCCGCCCTGGGGCTGGCGATTCTGAATCACGACCCCCTGGCCGCAGCCCATTCGGACGAAGAAGACGTGGCGTATCTCACCCGCCGCCATCTGGACCCAACGCCGCGCCTGGAACTGGGGCAGATGCTTGCCGCGAAGGGCCTGGCCACCACCCTGATCGATATCAGTGACGGGCTGATCGGAGACCTGGAACACCTGCTGGAAGGCGTAACCCTGGGCGCTGAGATCACGTACGATGCCATTCCCCGCTCCCCCGCCTTTACCCGGCTGGCCCCCCGGTTTCACCCCACACCGGAGGCGCTGATTCTTTCCGGGGGAGAGGATTACGAGCTGTTGTTTACCTCCCCTCACGCCCCATCCGAACTGAAGAAACGGGCCCCTCTCGTGGCCGAACGGGTGACTGCAATCGGAAAAATCACTGAAACCGGTGAGATCACGGTTGTAAAGGACGGGAAGCCCATCCGGATGGAAAGCGGTGGGTTTCGTCACCAATTTCACCAGAAAGGAACGTCATGAACAAGGTCTTCATTCAAAACCTTCAGGAAAACCAGAATATCGACACCCTGTTTCTCGTGCAGGAAAAACGGCTACTCGAAACGCGAAACGGCAAGCCCTACCTGCGGATTCGCCTTCAGGACAAAACGGGAGAGATCGAAGGGAGGGTCTGGGAACAGGCGAACGAATACGCCCGGCATTTCAAGGCCAACGATTATGTCCGCGTGAAGGGCCTCATCACCCAGTTTCAGGGAGAGCTTCAGGTCAACATCTCGTCTATCCACAAGGTCCCCATTGAAAAGGTGAACCCTGCCGATTTTCTTCCCGTGGGGCGGAAAAACACCGAAGAAATGCTCCAAACCCTGAAAAAGATTATCAGCAGCGTGCAAGACCCGGATTACAAGGCGCTTTTGAACGCCTTTTTTGAGGACGAGGCATTCGTTAAACAGTTTGTCCGCTCACCCGCCGCCAAATCAATGCACCACGCCTGGATCGGGGGCCTTCTGGAGCACTCCGTTTCCCTGGCCCGCGTCGCCGACTGGGTCGCGAGATACTACAACAAGGAAGGGCTTCCCATAAACCGGGACCTTCTTGTGACGGGCGCCATCCTCCACGACGTAGGGAAGACCCTGGAACTCGCCAGCATGCCGTCTTTTGAATACACCACCAGCGGGAAACTGATCGGCCACCTGGTCATGGGATCGGAAATGATAGGGAAAAAGGCAGCGGCCATTCAGGGGTTCCCGGAGAAGAAACTTCTGCAGATGCAACACCTCATCCTCAGCCACCATGGAGATTACGCCTTTGGCTCTCCCAAACTCCCCATGACCCTGGAGGCCATCGCCCTGCATTTTATCGACAATCTGGACGCCAAGCTCATTGGCGTGTATAACCATCTTCGGAAACACGCCAGCGACGAAACGGACTGGTCACCCTTCCACCGCATTTACGGGCAGATGTTCTATGGGCCGGAAATCATTTCAGGCCTGGACGACGAAAATTAAGCTTCCACCCCTGACACCGCCATGATGTTTAAAAAGCTCCCCGCCTACATCCGATCCAGAATCATCACCCACTTGGGCCTGGCGCTTCTTCTCCTCTTCATCCTGCTGGCGGCCGGGACCATCGGCTACAGAATCATCGAGAAATGGGACTGGCTGGATTGCCTTTACATGACCATCATTACCACGTCCACTGTGGGATACAGGGAGATTGGCCCCCTAAGCCATGCGGGAAAGCTCTTTACCATGGGACTCATCCTCTACAGCGTCGTCATGGTGGCCTTTATCGTGGGATATTTCACCAAACATCTCGTAGAATCGGAGATCTTTCTCTTTTTCGGGAGGAAAAAATTGGAAAAACATATTCAAAACCTGAAAGACCATGTCATCATCTGCGGGTATGGTCGCATTGGCAGCTTTATCTGCCACGAGCTTCACCAGGCGGGCATGCCTTTTGTCATCGTGGAGAATAACGAGGAGGTTCTCCCCGAAATCGAGTCCCACGCCTACCTCTTTCTACGAGGTGACGCCACGAACGACGACACGCTGATTCGCGCGGGCATCCGCCGGGCGAAGGCCCTGGTCGCCTCGGTGGAGACAGACGCGGACAACCTGTTCATTACCCTGACGGCGCGGGGGCTCAATCCCGACCTTTTTATCCTTTCCCGCGCGGGGGATGAATCCACGGAGAAAAAGCTCCTTCTCGCCGGAGCTACCAAGGTCGTTTCCCCCTACAAAATGGGGGCGCTGCGCATGGCCAATATCATCCTCCGGCCCGCGGTAGTCGATTTCGCCGAGACAGTTTTTCAGAAACGGGGATTAAATCTCCGGATCGAGGAATTTCTGCTGACTTCACGCTCGTCCCTCACGGGAAAAACCCTGAAAGAATCGAAGCTGCGCGAGCGGTTCGGGGTGATTGTCGTCGCCATGAAACGCCCGACGGAAGCCATGCTTTTCAACCCCTCGCCGGAGGAAACCCTTCACGCGGGAGACACCCTCGTTGTCCTCGGAGAGCCCAAACACCTTGAAACCCTTGAGCAAATCATCAAGTAACCCAAAGGAGAACGCCCATGAACCAAGGACCCTTTATCAACGCCCCCTTCAACCTGCTTTACGAACGCCTCGAGGAGCTTCGAGAAAAAACCCTCATGCCGGAAATCTATTTCGACGGCAACACGCTGGACACGCGGGCGCTGAAGGAGTACAAAGCCGTCGCCGCGTGGCTGGAAAAGCATCATGTCCCCTGCACCTTTCACGCGCCGTTCGAGGACATTCGTCCCGCCTCTTTCGACGACAAAATCAGGGAAATCAGCATGAAGCGCCTCCTCGACACGTGCCGCCTGGCGGCGCTTTTCCACCCGGAATCCATTGTCTGCCACACGGGCTACTGGAAATGGATCCATTATGAGAAGATAGAAGCGTGGCTCGCCCGTTCCGTCGAAAGCTGGACTGCCGTCTGCGATGCGGCACTGAAAAACGGCACCCGGATTCTGCTGGAAAACATCTTTGACGATTCCCCGGAGGTCCTGGCGCGGCTGGTTGAGACAATCGGCCCCGAAAAGGTCGGCATCTGTCTGGATATCGGCCATCTTACCATCTTCACCCAGTGCCCCCTGACGGAATGGCTCGATACCCTCGGCCCCTACATCGAGGAGCTGCACCTCCACGACAATCACGGCATTTTCGATGACCATCTGGTCATGGGACGGGGGTCCATTGATTTTGAGCCGCTGTTTCAGTATATCAGAGACCATGAACTGCGCCCCATCTACACCCTGGAGCAGCACAGGGAAGAAGATATCCTGCCGAACCTCCAGGCGCTGCGGGCTTTCAGGGAGAAATATGGCATATGACCCTCTACCCCCTGATGGCAAACCTTGAAAACCGGCCGGTTCTGATCGTGGGCGGCGGCGGGGTCGCGACGCGCAAGGTTCGCGCCCTGCTCGAAACAGGCGCCCGCGTCAGGGTCGTCAGCGAGCGGTTCTCGCCCGAACTGGGCGCGCTGAGCGCTAAAGGTGTGATCACCACCGTCACACGCCCTTACGAACCTGAGGATCTGAGTGACTGCGCCCTCGTGTTCGCCGCCACCGACGACCCGCAACTGAACGACGAGATTTCCGACCGCGCCATGGCACGGGGGATCCCCGTGAACAACATCACGAACCCGGAAAAATGCACCTTTTTCGTGCCCTCGCGGGTCACCCGGGGCGACCTGATTCTCGCCATTTCAACCTCCGGAAAAAGCCCCGCCACCGCCAAATGGCTTCGGCAACGGCTGGAACGGGAGTTTGGGCCGGAGTACGAAACCCTCATCAAATGGATGGGGGTACTGAGGGACGCGCTGGAACGTGACGGCATCGCGCCCGCCCGAATCAGCCGGGTGAGCGAACACCTCCTGAATGATGGCATTCTGGAGAAACTGAAACGAAAAGACACGTCAGGCATCCGTGACGCCCTCGAAAGAGCCTTTCGCGCTGGGCTGAACTCGCCCGCCCCCCAACCCGTCATCTCGCGCCTCGGAGCGTTTGAGGAGGAGACATGTATCGATATCTGATTCTCCTAACATTCACCCTATATTTCGGGAGCATGCTTCTCGCGTTTTTCTACCTCTCCCGGCCTGGGGAACGAGCGATTCAGTGGGCCACCTATCTTCTCGGCGCGGGTTTTCTGGCGCATACGGTGATGCTGGGGCTCCGGTTCTATCAGTCCGGGCACTTTCCCATCACCAACCTCCATGAATCCCTCTCCTTTTTCGCGTGGTGCGTGGCGCTGATTATTCTCGTCGTGCACAAACGCTTTGGGATCTCGGTCATGTTCTCGTTCGCCACGCCCCTCGTTGTCCTGTTTCTCGCTCTCAGCCTGACGACCGGTTCGCGGCTGTTGCCCCTGCCTCCAATTCTCAAGAGTTACTGGCTCCCGATTCACGTGATTCTGGCGTTCCTCGGAGACGCCATCTTCGCCCTGACATTTTGCGTCAGCATCATGTACCTCATTCAGGAGCGGCACATTAAAAAGAAGAAGATGGGAAAGTTGATGCGGCTGCTGCCTTCCCTTTCCCTGCTCGACCAGCTCAATTACCGCCTGCTGTCCATCGGCTTCCCTCTCCTAACCCTGGGAATCATCACCGGCTCCATCTGGGCGGAATACGCCTGGGGTTCCTACTGGAGCTGGGACCCGAAAGAGACCTGGTCGCTCATTACCTGGCTCGTCTTCGCGGCGCTCCTCCACCAACGGCTGACGGTGGGCTGGCGCGGGAAAAAGGCGGCATGGGTGGCCATCGTGGGGTTCGGGCTGGTCCTCTTTACCTTTCTGGGGGTTAACCTGCTTCTTTCCGGACTTCACAGCTACGGACGCTGGTCATGAGGGATCTCATTACAGTCGTCGGCATGAACCATAAGACAGCCCCCGTGGAGCTGCGGGAAAAGCTCTCATTCCAGGAAAGCCAGCTCCCTCTCTCCTTCGAAAAGATCCGTGAAATCAACGGAATCAAGGAAAGCGCCATTCTCTCCACCTGCAACCGGGTGGAGGTTTACAGCGTCTTCAAGGCGCAAACTTCGAACATGGAAGACATCTGCGCCTTCCTGTCCAATTTTCACAACGTTCCTCTTGAAGCCTTCAAACCGTGCATCTACGAGTTCTCTGACGATCGGGCGGTACGCCATATCTTCCGGGTTGCCTCCAGCCTGGACTCCATGGTCGTTGGGGAGCCACAGATCCTTGGCCAGTTCAAGGACGCCTACGGTTTCGCCGCCCAGCACAAGGCCACGGGGATCATTCTCAACCGCCTGTTTCACAAGGCCTTCTCCGTGGCGAAACGGGTCCGGACCGAAACGAGAATCGCCAATTCCGCTGTTTCTATCAGCTTTGCCGCCGTGGAGCTGGCAAAAAAGATTTTCGACGACCTGTCAGCCTGCCGGGTGTTGCTGATCGGAGCGGGAGAAATGTGTGAATTGGCGGCGAAACACTTCATAAACGCGGGTATCTACGAAATCTATGTGACGAACCGGACCTTCAGCCGCGCCATCACCCTCGCGGAGGATTTTGGGGGAGAAGCGGTCCCTTTTGAAGATTACGGGCACCTGTTTGAAAAGGTCGACATCATTCTCTCTTCCACCGGCGCGCCGGAACCCATCGTGACGGCGGACATCGTCGCACGCGCCATGAAAAGGCGGAAAAACCGCCCCATGTTCTTTATCGATATCGCCGTTCCCCGAGATATCGACGAGAAGGTCCACGACCTTTCCAACGTGTACCTGTACGACATCGACGACCTCAAAGAGGTGGTCACATCCAACCAGCAGGAGCGCGAGAAAGAGGCGAAAAAGGCGGAAAAAATTATCGAAGAGGAGGTGGCGCACTTCATCCAGTGGATGGACAACCTGGAGGTGGTGCCCACCATTCGCCAATTGAGGGAGCATGCCGATCATATCAGAAAAGCGGAGCTGCAAAAAACCCTGACGAAGATGAAAAACCTTTCGGACAAGGATCGGCAGGCCATTGAACGGCTGACCCAATCCATTGTCAACAAGCTCTTGCATGGGCCCTCCGTCCTGCTGAAACAGACGGAAAAGAACGGGACTGGCAGCCCCGCCGTGGACCTCGTCCGCAAGATGTTTCAACTGGACGGCCCCGAGGGCAGAAGGGATTCATCCTCGCGCGAGTAACCTTTAGCCTCTCCCGGGAGTCCGCGTGAAAAAATCCCGGAAAATCATCGAATTTCTCGGTCTCAGGCGCTCTATTTCGGCGCTTCTTGTCATGGTTATCCTGGTGGGCCTGGGAGAGAAAATGGCCGAAAGGTTCCTCCCCATCTATCTGATAGCCCTGGGAGGTGGCGCCTACACCATTGGGCTCCTGAATGGGATGGACAACCTGCTGGGCGCCCTGTACGCCTTTCCCGGCGGATACCTGAGCGACCGGTTTGGGTATAAACGCGCGCTCATTATCTTCAATATCATCGCGCTGATCGGCTATCTCATCGTCATTTTCTCACCGCACTGGATCTCGGTCATCATTGGCGCCGCCTTCTTTCTTTCCTGGACCGCCATTTCACTCCCCGCCAGTATGAGCCTCGTCTCCAGTGTCCTGCCCATTAACAAACGGACGATGGGTGTCTCCCTCCACTCCCTGGTCAGGCGGGTTCCCATGGCGCTGGGGCCCATTCTCGGGGGAGGGCTGATCACCCTTTATGGCGTCAAAACAGGCATCCGCCTCGCCTTTGGAATCGCTTTCGCCCTGGGCATTATCTCTCTTATTGTTCAGCAGCTTTTGATCGAAGACGATCACCCATCGGAGAGGGCCGAGATCAGCCCCATCAAGATGTTCCCCCTGATGAACGCCCCGCTGAAAACCCTGCTTCTGTCGGACATTCTCGTCCGGTTCTGTGAACAGATTCCCTACGCCTTCGTCGTAGTTTGGTGCCTGAAAAACGTGGGAATCAGTGCCGTGAATTTCGGGTTTCTCACAGCCATCGAGATGGTCACGGCCATGCTCATCTATGTCCCCGTCGCCACCTTCGCGGACAGGCACTCGAAAAAGCCCTTCGTGGTTATAACGTTCCTCTTTTTCAGCGCCTTTCCCCTTATTCTGACCTTTTCCCATACCTTTCCCGCGCTGGTCCTGGCGTTTATCGTCCGAGGGATGAAGGAATTCGGAGAGCCAACCCGCAAGGCCCTGATCATGGACCTGGCGCCGGAAGGGAAAAAGGCCGGAATCTTCGGCCTCTACTACCTGATACGTGACGCCATCGTCTCGGTCGCCGCCTTTGGCGGGGCGTTTTTATGGCAGGTCTCCCCACGCGCCAACTTCCTCACGGCCTTCGCGTTTGGTCTGCTGGGGAGTTTTATCTTTTACAGATTCGGCAAAGCACCGGAGATGGAACCGGCCAGGGTGTCGCCCTGATGGTCAGGCCGTATCGGACCGCTTCATCCAGGCACTCATCCCCCCGATGACACTGTAAACGTTGGTATACCCCTTCGATTTCAGGTAAGAAGCGGCAATGTTCGAACGGTAGCCCGATTTACAGATGACGCTG
This sequence comes from Pseudomonadota bacterium, assembly GCA_015493505.1. Classification (GTDB taxonomy): domain Bacteria; phylum Desulfobacterota; class S145-22; order S145-22; family S145-22; genus S145-22. Next base: position 40,567 of record WGDA01000129.1, read on the forward strand.
ATGTGCGCGTCTCTGTCTTCCGGCAGGTGTTGAATCCCTTCTTCTTCCAGCAGGTCATGAATGGGCAGGTGAAGGGCCTGCTCGGTATGCCCTTCCTCCCACTCCTCGCGCGTTCTCACATCAAGAAGGGTATGGTTGGGGTATTTTCCAAGTATTCGGTGCAAGCCATGGATCGAAATCTGGGGCAAGAACCCAGTCTCTTCTCCCGCCAGGACCCAGTTCATGATCCCGACGCAATATCCATAGATATTGTCATAGCCCACCCGCCGAAACATGGTGACCGCCTCCCGGGCCTCCGCTTCATCGGTCGCGATCAGGACGAGATGCCTCTCCGGCTCCACCACGTCCGCCAGCCACGAGGGCGAGGAAGGGGCCATGCCGATATTGATACTTCCCGGGATATGGGCGCCCCCAAAACACGCGGCCTCCCGCAGGTCGATCAGGGCAAAGTCTTTCTCCATGGCCTTGCGGATATCGGAAACTTCAAGGTGATAAACAGGGTTGAGCCTTTTCAACGATTTCGCTCCTTTCAAATTTGTCTCGATGACATGGGTAAAATTCTTCGGGCGTCTTGGAATCGCCTCTTTAATCTCCTTTCTGAAAGAGGTCAGATCAAGCCCGAGGTACGGATTGGTTTTCCGCTCGTAGCCGAGGGTTGAAGAGAGCTTCGCGCTGATCCCTTTTCCGCATGCGGAACCCGCGCCGTGCGCGGGATAGACCTCCACCTGTTCTTCAAACCTGCCAAGCTTCTCGTGGAGGCTCCTGTAAAGCGAATCTATCTGTTCCTCAAGCAGTTCCCTGCCCGCCAGGTCGGGACGACCCACGCTTCCCACGAACAGAAGATCACCAGTCAGCAAAAGCTCGACCATTTCTCCCCGAGACAGGTCGGACACGGCAAGAGAAATGGCATGAGGCGTGTGCCCCGGCGTGGTGAGCACTTCCACCTTCACGGACCCAAATGAAATTACCTCTCCCTCCCTCAGGAACCGGGCCTGATAGGTTACGGGCGTCCCCTCTCCGATATAAACGGGAGCGCCCGTTTCGTTCTGAAGCTCCAGGGCCCCCGAAACATGATCGGCGTGAACATGGGTCTCGATGATGCCCACGATCTTCATCTTCTCCGCGCTCGCGGTTTCCAGGTATTCCTGAATATCCCTTTTGGGATCAATAACCAGGGCCTGGGAAACCCTTGGGCACCCGACCATGTAAGACAGGCATCCCAACCCCTCCACCTTGAACTGTTTGAAAAACATCCTACCCTCCTTAATTTACAAATCCGACCTGTTGTTTTATTGTAACACGTTCCCTCGCCCCCTCAAACATACACTCTCACGTCCAAACCATATGTGCCCGTTTCCTTTTTTCCTTGATTCCTCCGGTGACATGCCTTACAACCACTGGCGAAGGGCAGCCTTTCACGAAAGGAGGGTTGAAAATGGCGGAGCTCAAACATCTATTGTTCATGGTGAACAGTGGACCCGACAAGCCTTTTAACCATTATGCCGCCTATGTCGTGGCGTTCGCGGCGAAATATATCGGAAAGATTGAAGATGTGACCATCTATTACGGGGCCTATGGAATTGAGATGACCAGAAAAGGGAAACTCAAAGAATTGGGCATCAACGACGACATCAAGTCCCTCGTCGCCGGGCAGATCGACGGGTTGAAGCCCGAGGATCTTCCGGACAACCTTGAGGACCTGGGGAGGTTTCTAAGCGAAAAGATGGGAGTCAGGATTGTTTCCTGCGCCACATTCCATGTGATCGAAGGTGCCGGAAGTGACCTGAACGACAGATCGAATATCGTGGACTTCATCGAGCCGGTGACGATCCCCGAAGCGGCCAAGATTTTCCTGACGGCGGAAAAGATTTTTGATTATTAACCAGCGCGGGCTGCCCTTCCCTGTCTATCCCTTTTCACGACAGCAACCGAGCGAGATAATCCTTCATCTGAAGCGGCAAATACTTATGATTGAGGTCGTGAGAATAGCGCAACTCACCGGATTCCCATGTAAAGACGACCATCCACGTCAGCCGGCCCAGGCTGACGATGGTGTCGATGATATCCTCCCCCTCGCTCCTATAGACATCCCGAAAAACCACCGTCAGTTCCCCCTCTTTCAGGGTAACGCCCCCCTGAAGCCGATGGGGCGCGGGAAGTGTGAACGACTCCCCCAACCGATCGGCAACGGCCTCAGCGACCGGCAAGCTCTCCCTCTGAAACGCCAGGGCGTGAATGTCCTTCCCCTCCGACAGCCACTTTCGCTCGTATTTCGTATAAAACCTTGGTGATACCGAGGTCTCCCAGCCATTCAAGCGAAAATAGGGAACCGTCTGAAAGTGATCCACACACCAGGTAACATAATCGGGGTCATCCGAGGTGAAAAAGAGCGTCCCCCCCTTTTTCAAGGCCCTTGCGAAAAGCCTCACCGATTCGGGATTAATCAGTTTTCGCTTGTGATGGCGTTTCTTGAACCAGGGGTCGGGAAAATTGATATAGATGGCATCCAGGGCACCCTCGGGGATAAAATATTTCAAAAGGAGTTCAGCGTTCTTTTTCATGTACCGGATGTTTCGCAGGGAGCGTTCGCTGGCGGCGCGCAGGGCCTTCTTGAGAACGAAACCATTGATCTCCGCCCCCAGGAAAAAGGCATCCGGGTTCTCTTCCGCCATCCGGTTGAGGAATCCACCATTCCCGGATCCAACCTCCAGCACCCTAACTGCGGGACGCTGCCAGTCAAAGCGATAGATGTCTTCTTCCCGCCAAAGGCATTCCAGACCCTTTTCATCCCTCAGGTAGCTTCCCAGGTTGGCCTGGATGATATCCGCGCCCAGGCGCCTCGCGAATTTGACAAGGGCGCGTTTATGGCGGTTGAGAATCACATCCAGGTTGGACTTCAGGAGGGAAATCCTGACCGTCCCAGGAGAAGCCTGATACTTGATAAAAAGGTTCTCTCCCTCCTCTTCCACCCGGAACAGCCTGATGGTTCGTTCATCATTGACAAATCCCACCCCCGTCGGATTGTTCACGGGCGGTGTCAGATACAGATGCGGCATGACTCTCCTTCCTTTACGGGCGCTATTTTCCATGAAACGCGGAATTATGCAAGACAGGGAGGCGTGTTTAATCAACACGATTGGCGGCCGCATAAGCGTATTGACTTTTCAGGATGTAGTGTGATTTAAACGACAAGAACCCGAAACCGCCTCGCGGCACACCCGACAAAGAGGACAATGGCGTCACCCATCAAACATCCGGCCCGAAAAAAACCTGCTCCCCCACGTCCCTCCGGAGCGAAAAACAAGCACCTGATCACCCTTTCCATCGCGGCGCTCGGTGTTGTTTTCGGTGATATAGGCACCAGCCCTCTGTACGCCCTTCGGGAATGCTTCTACGGCGATTACGGAATTGCCGCCACACCCGGAAACATCCTTGGGGTGCTGTCTCTCATTTTCTGGGCACTGATTCTCGTGGTTACAGTCAAATATCTCTCCTATATCCTCAGGGCAGACAACCACGGTGAAGGCGGCATCATCGCCCTGACTTCCCTGATTCGTCCCCGCGGCCTGATGAAAATCGAGGGAAAATGGATCCTGGTCGCGATAGGCATTTTCGGCGCCTGCCTGCTGTATGGCGACGGGATGATTACCCCCGCCATCTCCGTCATGAGCGCCATAGAGGGAATGAAAGTCATCACCAGGGGGCTGGATCCCTATGTCATCCCTGTCACGGTTATCATCCTGTTCGGGCTTTTCATGCTGCAGCCCCGGGGGACGGGGCGCGTCGGCGCCCTCTTCGGCCCCGTCATCTTCGTGTGGTTTTGCACGCTTGGGATTCTGGGGTTTCACCAGGTCATTCGAACGCCCCGGATTTTCCACGCCCTGGCCCCGTGGCACGGTATCCGGTTTCTCGCTCACAACCATGTCCGCGGCTTTCTGGTGCTTGGGGCGGTGTTTCTCGTGGTCACAGGAGCGGAAGCCTTGTACGCGGACATGGGGCACTTCGGAAAAGCCCCCATCCGATTAGTCTGGGGCATCCTGGTTCTGCCCGCCTTACTGCTCAATTACTTCGGGCAGGGAGCCATGCTGCTGGCGGACCATGGCGCCGCACGCGACCCGTTTTTCGCCATCGTTCCCACATGGGGCGTCATCCCCATGGTCTTTCTGGCCACCGCCGCAACGATTATCGCTTCGCAGGCGGTTATCTCAGGGGCCTTCTCCCTGACCCGCCAGGCGGTGCAACTGGGTTATTTCCCACGAATCCGCATCGTCCATACCTCCGCGAAACAGATTGGCCAGATTTATGTCCCCCTGGTCAACTGGGTCCTGATGATCAGCACCATCGGACTTGCGGTGGGGTTTCGCTCTTCGAGCCGCCTCGCCGCGGCGTACGGTGTGGCAGTCACCTCCACCATGCTGATTTCCACCATCCTTTTCTTCGTCGTGGCGAAGGAAAAGTGGAAATGGTCCACTCTATTCACCTATCCCTTCCTCGTTTTCTTCCTGATCATCGACACCTCCTTTTTCCTGGCGAATATCAGCAAGATTCTGCACGGGGCCTGGTTCCCGCTCGTTATTGGCGGAATGGTTTTCGTGATTATGATAACCTGGAAACAGGGGCGGGAAATCCTCTGGAGAAGGCTGAGAAAACGAACCCTGAGCCTGGACAAATTCCTTGAATCCATCAACCTGGACCCTCCCCAGCGGGTGGAAGGCCAGGCGGTCTTTCTAACTGGAAACCCCGATGTGACCCCCGTTGCCCTGATGCACAACCTGAAACATAACAAGGTGCTGCACACGCAGATCGCGTTCCTCAATTTCAGAACCCGTGAAATTCCCCGTGTCCCCAACCAGGACAAGGTGAAGGTCGAAAAACTGGGCGGCGGATTTTACAAAATCATCGCAACCTATGGGTATATGGAAGAGCCCAACATCACCAACATCTTTTCTCTCGCCAGGGAAAAGGGGCTCGACTTCGACCCCGAACAGGTCAGCTATTTTCTCGGCCGGGAAAAGCTTTCCGTGGGAAAAGGACCGGGCATGTGGCGCTGGCGCATCAAACTTTTTTCCTTCATGTCCCGCAACGCCATGGAAGCCTCAGATTTTTTTCACCTTCCGGGTTCAAAAATTGTCGAATTGGGTGTAACATTGGAAATGTAGAAGACACCTTAAAAAAACGGCAACCGTACTTTCGGCCGCACAGATGGATAGAATTTCACTCCTCACGAATGGCGATCAATCTTTTTCCTTTCGGATAGGCGAAAGCCTGTCCATCGGTCGGGAGGAGGATAACGACCTTCAGGTCCCAGACCCAAAGGTCTCCCGGTATCACTGCGTCCTGGAACGAGAGGGAAACCGGATGTTCATTCGGGATCTGGGCAGCAGCAATGGCACCTTTGTCAACGGCGAGCGGGTTTCCCAGAAGGCCCTTTCTGGCGGAGATACGATTCAGATAGGTGAATCCACGTTAACCTATGAGAGAACGTTGGACATAAATACCCGCCAGTTCGATGAAGGCACCGACGGCTCAAGACCTCACGGGATGACCGTCATCGGGAAGAACGATTTTCGCATGGAACACCTGACCGACCTCTACCGCGCGGATTTTACGCGCCGCGATTTTCGGCGGATGCTCGAACGGCTCTCCACACTGTTCGAGATTGGCAACATCATCAACGTGTACCGGAATTCCGAGTCGCTGCTGGAAGCGATCCTCCAGCGGATTATCAGGGTCATCCAGGCGGATCGCTATTTCCTCCTGATCCGCGACGAAAAGGACGGCACCCTCCACATCGCGACCCGCTACCCGGAACAGGTGGGAGATACAGAAATCTCCTCCACGGTACTGAAAACTGTCCTCGAAGAAGGGAAGTCCGTACTTTCCACGGACACCCTCCACGACAACCGCTTTCTGGAAGCTAAAAGCATCATCACGCAGTCTATCAAATCCGTCATGTCTGTCCCCCTTCGCAGCCATGAAAAAATCCTTGGCGTGATTCACGTGGACTCCCGGGACCCCACGTCCCTTTTCTCCCGGGATGACTTAAAACTTTTGACAGCCATCGGCATCAACTCCGGGGTGGCCATCGAAAACCTGCGCCTCTACGAAGACCTGAAACGCCTTTTCCGCTCCACGGTAAAATCCCTCGTGGCCGCGCTGGAAGCCAATGACCCTTACACGGGCGGGCATTCGGAAAGGGTGGCGGAATACGCACTGCGCCTGTCAGAGTGCCTGGAGCTTTCAAAAGATATCACCGAGCGGATCGAGCTGGCGGCTTACCTGCATGATATCGGAAAAATCGGCATCCCCAAAGAAGTTCTGAACAAACCAGGGCGTTTCAACGATCAAGAAGCAAGTATCATGCGGCGCCACCCCGCCATTGGGCACGACATTCTTTCAAACGTGTCCGGGATGGAAACCATCGCGAAAATTGTTCGGCACCATCACGAAAAGTTTGACGGGACGGGATACCCGGACGGGATGAAAGGAGAAGATATCCCCTTCGAAAGCCGACTTTTGTGCGTGATCGATGTGTTTGACGCCCTGACAACCGACCGTCCTTATCGGAAAAGGTTGAGCCACGAAGAGGCCATCAAAATCATCACCTCTCTCACCGGATCGCATTTCGACCCGGGAATCACGGAAGGCTTCAAGCGCTGTATGGCCCATGGACCCATGGAATCATGACGATTGAAATTCCCAGAATGGCCCTGGTGAGGCAAGAGCTTTACCAGGAAGAGATCGCCGACGTGGCCGCGGCCGTCCGTGAGGCAATAGCGGGGTTAAACCTTGCGGGGGAAATATCCCCGGGAATGCGCGTGGCCGTTCCCGCGGGGAGCCGTGGGATTGACCGGATCGACGTGGTTCTCAGAACGATTGTAGAAATCCTGAAGGAGTTGGATACCGCCCCCTTCCTCTATCCCGCCATGGGAAGCCACGGGGGGGCAACTCCGGAAGGCCAGCTTTCTGTTCTCAGGTATTATGGTATCACGGAGGAAGCCATGGGGGCGCCCATTCTCGCGTCCATGGACGTGGTCGAGATTGGCAAAACATCCCGCGGAGTCCCGGTTTACCTGGACAGATACGCCCATGAGGCGGACGCTCTTGTGATTGTAAACCGCATTAAGACGCACACCAAATTCAATGGGGAAATCGAAAGCGGCCTGTTCAAGATGATGGCCATTGGGATGGGAAAACACAAAGGGGCCAGTGTTTATCACCGTGCCGCGGTGGATCATGGCATGGAAACCATCATCGTGGAAGCCGGAAAGATGATTCTCGAAAAATGCCCCGTCCTTTTCGGGCTGGGGCTGGTGGAAAACGGCGTGGACCGCCTCACTAAAATCGAGGCGTTTCCCCCGGATGCCATGCTGGAGGGAGAGAAACAGCTCCTGAAATTTTCAAAAAAGGTGATGGCAAGGATTCCTTTCGACAACCTGGACCTGCTGATTATCGACGAAATCGGGAAAAACATCAGCGGCACGGGGATGGACTCCAAAGTCACCGGCCGCCACCGCGATCTTATCGGCGATTTCCGGATTCACCCGCATGTGAAACGGATTTTCGTGCGGGACCTGACGGAGGCCACGGAGGGCAACGCGACGGGCATCGGGCTGGCAGATTTTACCACCCAGCGGTGCGTGGACAAAATTGACAGGCAAAAAACGTCCGTAAACTGCATCACGGCCCTGTCACCGGAAAAGGCGGCCCTGCCCATTTCATTCCCGTCGGACCGTGAGGCCATCGAGGCGGCGCTTCAAACGGTGGGGCTGAAAACGCCAGATTCCTTTCGAATCGCGCACATCAAAAA
>WGDA01000130.1 GCA_015493505.1 Pseudomonadota bacterium
CGCAGTTTATGCTATTTATAGCGCCATAATCCGGTTTCTCGCTTTCAGAAAGCGCTCAAACCCTCTTTTTCTCCTCTCTGGCTTCAAACCATGGAATTATGCTTGACTTTCCTAAATAAATGACCCCTGACTTTTTACGAGGGTGCCAATTTTAGGTCGAAAGGATTCTATCGTCCCTCCAGCATATCTGAATTCATATCATCTTGAACAGGCTTTCGGGGCTGTTTCTGGCCGCTGGACGATGAGGCTGGCGCCTGGGTCACATCATGGTAAAAGGCGTTAAACACCATCCGGGCCAGTACGGAATGAGCCTCGGTTGTCGGATGCCTGTCATCCCAGAACACATAACCATACCTGTTTGAGAAATCATGTCCATAAGAGGGGCATGGGTCTGTTGTGTTTCTGAACCCAAAAACTCCAGGATGAGCTAACAGGTCACGGAAAGCGCTGAAAGTATCAAACAGGTCGAGCTTTATCCATGGGTGGCGCGCCCTGAATTCGGCGATTTCCCGCTTCAGGTCATCATTGAAAAGGAGGGGAAAAGTTCTTCCCGCATTTGCCGCGGCCGGGTCCCTGTTTAACGCTGGCGTTGCCCCAAGATCCACAAGATTCATCACAAGAATCATCTTTGCACCGTGAGTCGCGAGCAGTTCCAGCGCGGCCATGATATTTCTCACTGATTTATGGAAATCGCCATCTCCCATGAAAAAGTCATTCGCCCCGGCCCAAATTGTCAAAAGTGTTTCAGGATAAATAGGGGTTGTCTGGACAAAGACCTGAACCTGGGAGAGTAGTCCAAGAGGCATAGCCTCGTTCCCTGTTCTCGCACCCCCATAGGCAAAGACTTGTAAGGGAACACCACCCCCAAGCTGGTCAAAGTACTCCACCCAGACAGGCCCATTAGAGAACCGGCCAAGGTAGTAGTGCGCGGAATCGGGTGTAATGCCAAAGGTTGCGTTATAAAGGTTTCCCGTGTCTGTAAGACTGTCTCCAAAAGCGCAGATCTGTTTGAAAGAGGCGGTATAACCAGGCGCAAGAGATACAAAAACAGATAAGACGAGAGAAACAATCAAGAAGCGAAAACGCCCCCTAAAATTTACTCCTTTTCACTTTTTACTGAAATAGGATATAGCAATTTCCGATATTTATCTCAAACCTTCGCGCTTAATGAGTTATTCATTCTCTCTCCTTATCTGGGAAAGTAAGAGTAATGAACTTGTAAGTAACCCCTCTATAGGATTTTTCAGACCCCCAGTCGCTCAGTAACATCAACGCCAACGCTAAAGATCTGCGGTACAATAAATGAAGGGGACGCCTGCACGATTGAAACGCCCCGGGGCACCATCCAACAGACGGCGCGTATCAGCGATGAAATGCATCCAAAAGTTCTCGGCGTCGATTACGCGTGGTGGTTCCCGGAGGCCGGTCCCCCCGAAGAATTCGACTGGCGCACGGCCAACGTAAACGTCCTGACTGACGAAGCACCCCCTTTCAACCCGGAACTCGGCTCCACAAATCTAAGAGGCCTGTGCTGTAATATCTATAAATCAAACGGATAAACATAATCTGCCTTTTCTCTTGAAACTGTTCCCATTTGATGGTAACTGAAAAGTAATCAGTAAAAACAAGGGGAGAAAACAGATAGTGTCGGCAAGCGGGTTTAGCCTGGTCATTTTTGGGTATCTTTTGGGGTCTGTTCCCTGTGGGCTCGTCCTCGCCAGGATAACCGGTGCGCCGGACCCCCGGAAGGTGGGCAGTGGCAACATTGGTGCCACTAACGTGATGCGCAGTGGGGGGAAGGCGCTGGGGGTTATTACTCTATTCCTGGATATCCTCAAGGGCCTGATTCCCACCTTCATTGCGGCATCTACTCTCGACAACCTTACCCTCGTCGCCCTGGTCGGCTTCAGCGCCTTTCTCGGACACCTGTTTCCCCTCTATCTGAAATTTAAAGGCGGCAAAGGCGTCGCCACAGCCATCGGGGTCACGCTCATTCTCATGCCCAAAGCCCTGCTGCTCGCCCTTCTCTGCTTTCTCGCGGCCGCGTGGCTTACCCGGATGGTCTCGGTCGGCTCCATCACGGCCAGCGCCCTACTGCCTCTTTGGGGTTGGGCATGGGGGTATCCACGCCCGTTTATCCTCTTTGCTTGCCTCATGGCGGCCCTGATTATCATTAAACATCATGCAAACATTCGACGAATCCTGAATGGGACGGAATCGAGACTGGGGAAGAGCTGAAGCCGCCATAAAAGAGCAGTTGAAGAGCAAAAAAACATAAAAGCTTCATAGGACTCTTTCAGGGAAATTCAATGCCGCTGTTTTTTGATCCAGGCCAGCCAATCGCGACATGCGTTTCAGAAACCTGTGATCGCTGCCCTGCCGCAAAGGTGCTTCACTGTCATTTCACGTTCAGGGATTTGACGCACTTTCTTCTCGCTGTCCTCCCCTCCTTTTTGGTTGGGGGAGCTGGGATCTTTCATCAGGGCGGCTGGTGGCTTATTCCCTGGATTTTCATAATGCTGGGGTTTTTCGGGCTCGTTGAAATCCGGGTCTTGTGCACACACTGCCCCCACTATGCTGAAACCGGGAAATCCCTAAGGTGCTGGGCGAATTACGGCTCACCAAAACTCTGGCGATACCGGCCCGGTCCCATGGTTTTCTGGGAAAAACTCGTCTTCGCGACTGGCCTGTTGCTGGTATGGGGGTATCCCGCCTACTTTCTCATCCGTGATTTTCAGTCCTTTTTGCTTCTCCTCTATCTTGTAACCACGGCGGGTTTTTTTATGACTCTCAGCGCGTGCTTTTGCTCCCGATGCATGAATTTCGCCTGTCCCCTGAACAGGGTTGAAGACGAAAACCGGAAGCGCTTTTGGGAAAAGAACCCCGGGATTGCCCGGGCGTGGAAGGCCTCCGCGCAAAAAAGCGGGGACCAGGAAACCCCAATCCCCGCCGATTCCTAACCGATCACCCGCTATTGCGCGGTATTGGTTGACCAGATGGCCTTTTTCTTGTGATTCGTATAGATTACAGCGTTTCCGTCATCCTGAATCATTAAAAAAGCACCCTGATTCCCACTTGTGCCCGTTGACCAGAGGGCTTTTTTATCCTTATACAGGACCAGATTGCCATCCGCCTGCATCAGGAGCTTTGTCACCTTTTTCCCGGCTGTGCCGGAATTCCACAGCGCTTTTTTGCCACTTTTTTTGTAAAGGACAATATTCCCGTCAGACTGCAGGGTAAACTGGTACTGGCCATTGGGTGAAGTTATCGCGTGGCCCGGCGTCAATGAGTCTCCCGGGTTCAGGGTGTCACTCGCCAGTGCTGGCAAGGCAATCCCCGCGAAAAACAGGCACGCAATCAATGTCAAAACAATCTTCTTCATAAAAACCTCCTTTTTTTAATTGATAATAATATACATTAAGATAAAACGCATGTCAAGGCATACTTTTCGAAAACCATCAGTCCAGAGAAAAAATCAGTGAAAACACGGACCCTTTTCCTTCCCGGCTTGCAACCTGTACCCGCCCTCCAAGCGCGTTCATAATGTTACGGACAAGGGAAAGCCCCAGGCCTGTGCCCCCCAGCTCCCGGCTTCGGGATTTTTCCACGCGATAAAACCGTTCAAAAATACGGGGGATTGCGGCTTCGGGGATCCCGATACCCGTATCTTTAACCGATACCACCGCCTTGTTTTCCACAGATTTGACAATCACATCCACCCTTCCCCCCCGGGGTGTGTATTTAATGGCATTGTCAAGGAGGTTTCCAAGCGCCTGTTCCACAAGGTTTGCGTTAGCACGCACGAGCACATCCCTCTCGGACAGAAAGCTCAGGGCGATACCCGCACGCTCAGCAGCCTGGCGGAAGTCGTCCGTGACGTGCCGCGCGATCTGCGTAAGTGATACCTTTTCAAAGGGAATATCTTTTTTTTCTACCCCCTGTTCAACACGAGCCAGGCTGAGAATGTCCTCGATCAGGGCGTTTAACTTTTCTACCTGCCTGGACAGCATGGAAAGGAACCTTCTGGCGTCTTCAGGATGCTCCAGGGCGGTTTCCTGAAGGGTCTCGACCGCGCCCTGGATCGCGGTAATAGGGGTCTTCAGCTCATGTGAGACATTGGCCACAAAATCACGCCGGACTTTTTCAAGCCTATGCAACTGGGTGACATCATTCATGACGACGACCGTCCCGATTCGTTGCCCCTTTTCTCCTCTCAGGGGCGCGCTGTGGAGCTGAAGCCGCGCGCGCCCGGCGTCCCCGAAAAGAATCGTCAGTTCTCTCGGCTCGGAGGCGTTCAGGCTTTCCTTGATGAAATTTTGCAAGCGCCAGTTCCCTACCACCTCGTAGAAACTTTCTCCTTTCACGTTGTCCCTGTCCGTTTTAAGCAGGTCAGCGGCCCGGGCGTTTATGGACATTACCCGATCGTTCAGGTCCACGGCGATGACACCTTCGCTCATGCTCGACAGGATAACCTCCAGTTCCTGCTTCTGTCGAACGACGGTTTCAATGGTTTTTCTGAGCTGGCCGGCCATTTCATTCATCGCCTCGGAAAGGATGGACAGCTCACGCGCCTCCTGAGGAGGGACGCGCTCATTCAGGTTCCCCTTGGCGAATTCCTGGACGACCTGGGTCATCTCGCGCAGTGGATAGGCGATTTTTTCCGCTATCAGGAAGCACAGCAACGCGGCCAAACCGGCGATGAGAAGCCCTCCAAATATGATTTTACGGTAGATCCCCCCCAGAATCCGGTTCAGCTTTGAGACCGGAAGGGCAGCCCGCAAGATTGCAATGACCTTCCCGTGGCTCCGAATGGGATGCGCCACATACATCAGAGGTTGCTTCAGCGTGTAGCTGAAACGAATGGACTGGCCCCATCCCCGTTTTCGCGCGGCAATCACCTCAGGACGATCTGCGTGGTTGTCCATGGTCGCCGGGTCTTTTCTGGTATCTCCCACGACTTTCCCGTTGGGAAGAATCACCGTAAACCGGGTATCGATACGGGACCCGAGAGACTTACAGACGCGGTCTATTCCGGAGATGTCTCCCTTGTCGAACTGGCGGACAATCTCCGGTTCCAAAAGCAAAAGGTTGGATTTCAGGTCCGCGTTCAACCGGTCGATATAGACGTGCTTGATGGTTGTGACAGCCAGCCAGCTGATAGCCAGGATGGAGATCAGGATAATCAGGAGATACGTGGGATAAATTCTCCAGACCAGGGAACGCCGCTTCATGCCTCTTCCTCAACGAGCTTATACCCCACCCCCCGAACCGTGCGGATTTTACTTCCCCACTCGCCCAGTTTTTTTCGCAAGCCAACGATCTGCACATCCACCGCGCGTTCCGTGACGGGATACCCAGCCCCTCTGACAAAAGAGACAATCTGCCCGCGGCTGTAAACCCACCCGGGGCGGGACGCCAGCAACTGGAGAATCTTGAATTCCGTCAAGGTCAGGGAAACCGGGCGTCCATTGACTCTGACTTCGTGCCTGCCAAGATGAATCTCCAGCCCATCCAGGTGGATGTCCTTTCGTTCTTTCTCCTTATTTCCCTCTTTGCGGCGCAGCACGGCGCGAATCCTCGCGATGAGCACCTTTGGGCTGAAAGGCTTGGTCACATAGTCGTCCGCGCCGATCTCCAGCCCCGTAATGATATCGGCGTCTTCCCCTTTCGCCGTCAACATGACAACCGGGATGTTCTCCGTTTCCGGGTCACGCCGGATCTTTCTGCAAACCTCGACTCCATCGATGCCTGGCAGCATCAGGTCCAGCACGACCAGGTCTGGAAGGTGCTCACTTATCATGCGTACCCCCTCCTCACCTGTCAGGGCCCTCAGAACGTTAAACCCTTCCCGGGCAAAGTTATAAGATAGCACTTCCTGGATATCTCCGTCGTCTTCCACCACCAGGATGGTCTTTTTCGCCATTAAAATGCCTCCAGATTCCTGCGTAACCAAGTACTACGCGCTCGTTAGGATTATATTACAGACTGATTAGGTTTTTGTAAAACAGCGCCATGCGACTGCCCCCTTGGCTGTTTTCATTGAGGAAACAGGCCGGTTCTGGTATAAAAAAACAGGTGAAAGGATTAAATCATTGTTCAACACAGTTGAAAGGAGGCACCTGATGGCAAAGCATATCGGCATCGTGGCCTGTAGCGCGGAAGGTGCCGCGCTTTGTTACCGGACCATTTGCGCGGAAGCCCCCCGGCTCATGGGGAAACACATGCACCCGGAAATCACCATGCATACCCACCCCCTCGGGGAATACATGCGGTATATCCGAACCGGTGACTGGGAGGGCGTGGCATCCCTCATGCTGTCATCGGCAAAAAAGCTCGCGGAGGCGGGCGCCGACTTTGCCATCTGCCCCGACAACACGATCCACCAGGCCTTTAGTCTCGTGGTGAAGAAATCTCCCCTCCCCTGGCTGCACATCGCGGAAGCGGTGGCGGAAACCGCGCGGGAACGCGGGTACCAAAAACTGGCCATCCTGGGGACAAAATACCTGATGACAGGGCCGGTTTACCCGGAAACGCTGTCCGCCTATGGCATCTCGCACGAAATCCCCCCGAAAGATACGCGGGAAAGGATTGATACCATCATTTTCGAAGAGCTGGTGAACGGTATCTTCAAAGAATCGTCAAGACAATACTTCAATGAGGTGATCCAGGCTCTGAAAGACCAAGGCTGTGACGCCGCCGTCCTTGGATGCACGGAGATTCCCCTCATCGTCAACCCGGACGACTGCCCGCTTCCCACCCTGGACTCGACCCGTTTGCTTGCCCGTGCGGCTCTGAAAACCTCTCTGGAAGAATGATAAAAACTCGAGAATTGACCTATGGCAGGCACTTCCCTTCTTATCTGGGGCATGATCTTCGGAGTCATCGGCCTGGCCTACTTCACCTACGGCAAAAAACAGCAGGCGATCGTTCCGCTTCTTGTGGGCATCGCCCTGTTCGTCGTCCCCTACCTCATTTCAAACGTCTATATTCTCGTGCTGGTGGGTGCCATTCTGGTCATTATCCCTTATTTTTTAAGGCTGTAAACCACGAAAGGAGAACCGTATGTCCAGAAAATCACTTCTTCGCTCAAGTCTCATTCTCGTCATAGGCGTCATCCTTGCAATCGGTCCGATTGCCGCGCGCCAAAGCCTGGCCGCGCCTCTCTCCTATCAGGATCTGAAGAACATGACATTCAAGGGGCTTTCAGACATCAAGGGCCCGGTGACTCTGCGTAACGGGTTCTGGAAAGGGGCCCCAGCCGTGAAGGGTGGTGCTTCCCGGCCGCGGGTCGATCTGATCCCAACATTCATCAGGCATGGTGACCTGAATGGCGACGGTAAGCCCGATGCCATTGTCCTGCTCAGCGAAAACTTCGGGGGATCCGGCGTTTATATCTTTCTCGCGGCGGTTACCCGTCAGGGCAAAACCCTTGAAAACACGGGAACCGCCTTTCTCGGAGACCGGTCTCAGGTAATCGATGGCGGGATTCATTCCGGGAGAATCACCCTGACGCTTTTGCAGGCGGGACCCGATGACCCGTCGTGCTGCCCGGGAGACATCGTTACGCGAACCTGGATCTGGACACAACACGGGCTAAAAGAAATGAAACAGGCCGCCAAACATACCCGGCTTTCGCTTGCCTTCCTGAATAAAACGACATGGATTCTGAAAAAATGGGGTGAATCCGAAAAGGTTCCTGAAAACATCCATATCACCTTGCGCTTCAGCGGCACCCGGCTGACAGGCCAATGCGCCTGTAACCGTTACACGGTCCCTGTAAAGGATGGGGAACTGCCCGGAATGATTACCGTTACGGCACCTATTACCGCCACCAAAAAAAGCTGCAAGCCACCATTTATATCGGCTGAAAAGCGCTACCTCAAAGCCCTGCGGGGGGTCACCAACTACGGGTTTTATGGAGGCCAGCTCATTCTCTCCTACACCACGAAGAATGGCTACGGCACCCTCTTCTTCGAAAAAGCCGAGACCCCGTAACCGGCCACCGGGATAAAATCCTCACGGAAACCTTATACCTTTTCAAGATTGACCACGTGTGTTAGGTAGAAGCCCGGAGAAACATCTCCCGACGGGACGAGAATGTTACTGTATGCGCTGGCACTGATTGTAAGTTTCGCGGTTCTGCTGACCTGTGGCCACCTCTTCGTGACCGGGACGGTAGGAATCGCGGAGCGCAGCCATATTCCTAAGATTATCCTCGGCACTTTACTCGTCAGCATTGGTACAACCTTGCCGGAACTGGCCGTGTCCGTGCAGTCCGCCATTCTGGGCCACACCAACCTCGCCCTGGGAAACGCCATCGGCTCCGTTGTGGCTGATGACGCACTGGCCTTCGGGCTGGCCGCCACTCTCGCTCCCCTGCCCTTTATCGTCAACCGAAAGCTCTTGAAACCCTCGGCCATCATCCTTGCCGGCTCGGCCCTCACGCTGTATATCCTCGCCCTCGACGGCGTGGTCTCGCGTATCGACGGTGTTCTGCTGCTTGCCGCCCTTGCCGCCTATTTCGCATGGTCCTTTTTTCACGCGAAGAGAGAGCGTCGGATCGCCATCGACGCGCTTTCTTCACAGGACTTGGCCCCTCCAACTGTCTCTTCCAGCAAAACAGTCCTTGCCCTTCAGTTCACGGCAGGGCTCGTGGGGGTGCTCGTGTCCAGCCGTGGCGTGATTTGGGCCGCCACGGGCATTTCCCGCCTCTTTGGCATATCGGAGATCATCATCGGGCTGACCGTGGTTGCCGTTGGGACCTCTCTACCGGAGGTCACCACGTGTGTCATCGCAACGCTGAAAAAAGAGGGGGATATCGCCGCCGGGAATATCATCGGCGCGGATATCCTGAACATTCTCTGGATTGTCGGCATGTCCGCCACCGCGCACCCCCTCACCGCCACAACCCGTACGGCCCATTTTTACTGCGGCGCCCTCGTCGTTATCGTTGGTGTTTTTCTTTCCATTCTGCTTTTTACAAAAAAAATCCGCAGGGCGCATGGACTCATACTGCTCACCCTGTATCTCCTGTTTCTTTTAACCTCTTACCTCTACTTTATCCGTTAAAGAATGAAACAGCCACCCAATCCGTTGATGTTCCCCCCCAAGCATGGTTTTCTCCGCCCTCTATTCCTCTGCCTCATCGCCTGCGCGACCGTATTTCTCCTGTCATCCTGCGCGAAACCGCGTGTCTTTCATCAAAGCAAGTGGCTGATGGGCACCGTGGTGGAAATCACATGGATCGGAACCTCTGAACACCCAAACACCATCAAAAAGGCCTATCACGCCATTCAGGCCATTGACGCCCTTATGAATCCGGACAGCCCGGGAAGCGACCTGGCGCGCCTCAACGCGCGCGCTGGCCAGGGGTTTGTCACGGTTTCCCCCCTGACCTGTACCGTCATCCGCGAGGGCCTCAGGATTTGGAGGGAAACCGGGGGCGCTTTCGATATCAGCCTCTTCCCTCTCACCCACCTTTGGGGGTTCGACACAAAAAAACCACACCTACCACCTTTAAAAGCCATCCGGGCGACGCTCAGGGAGGTGGGAAGCGAAAAGATAACCTGCGATCCCGCGGGGCATCGGGCCCGCCTTGAGAGAAAAGGGATGGGGCTGGATCTTGGTGGCATCGCCAAGGGGTTCGCCGTGGATCGGGCCGCCGGCGTGCTTCACTCGAACGGAATTCATGATTTCATCGTGAACGCGGGCGGAGACCTCTACTGCGGTGGCAGGCACATACGCCGCGACTGGCGGATTGGGATCCAGGACCCGGATCACCCTCAGGCCATCATCGCGTCCCTTCCGCTTCATGACAGGGCCATTGCCACTTCGGGGGACTACGAAAACTATTTTATCAAGGACAAAATCCGCTACCACCACATCCTCGATCCGGCCACCGGATTTCCCGCCCGCGGCTTGAGAAGCGTTTCCGTCCTGGCAAAGAGGACCATGGAAGCGGATGCCCTGGCCACCGCCCTCTTTGTGATGGGGAAAGAAAAGGCCACCCGCTGGCTGAAACGCCACCCGGCTTACAGCGCCGTCCTGGTGGATGACGCGCTCCACGTTTTTGCCTCCACCTCTCTAAAAGGTTTGATAAAATGGGAAAAAAGGTTTAAAAACAACGTCAGCTATTTTTGAAAGGAACAGACATGAAGATTCTTCTAACCGGCGGCGCCGGCTTTATCGGGTCACACTTCGCGGAAAGGCTTCTTGAGCAGGGACATGAGGTGGTCTCCATCGATAACCTCAACCCGTTTTACGATCCCGCGATTAAGGAACAAAATCTGCGCGAGATTCAGAAAAAGGGTGGCAGGCGTTTCATCGACATCCGGGGGGACATTCGGGACAGGAAATTCGTGGAAGAAGTCTTTGAAGCGCATCGGCCAGAGGAGGTGGTCCACCTGGCGGCCATGGCGGGCGTCCGCCCTTCCATCGCCGAACCGCTCCTGTATCAGGAGGTCAACATCCAGGGCACCATGAATCTCCTCGAGGCCATGCGGTCAAGGAACGTGAGAAAAATGATTTTCGCCTCGTCTTCCTCTGTTTACGGGAACAATCGGAAGGTTCCGTTTTCGGAAGACGACAACGTGGACAATCCCATCTCCCCTTATGCCGCCACCAAAAAGGCGGGAGAATTAATCTGTTATACCTATCACCACCTTTTTGATTTCTCGATGGTCGCACTCAGGTTCTTTACCGTTTACGGGCCCCGGCAGCGCCCCGAGATGGCGATTCACAAATTCACCCGCCTGATCGACGAGGGCAAGCCGGTCCCCATGTTTGGAGACGGCACTTCCAAGCGGGACTATACGTACATCGCGGACATTGTGGATGGCATGATGAGAACCCTCGACATCGAGGAGGGCTACCACCTCTATAACCTGGGGGAATCCCATACCACTTCCCTGAGAGAGCTGATTACGTTAATCGAAAAGGCCCTGGGGAAACAGGCCCAAATCCAGCAACTGCCCCAGCAGCCGGGAGACGTGGATATCACCTACGCGGATATTTCACGGGCGAAAAGGGAGCTGGGGTATGACCCTCACACCTCCATGGAGGAAGGTATCAGGCGGTTTGTCGCCTGGTATAGGGAAAGTCAGGAAAGATTGCGTTCGTGAATAATTCTGAGTCCGGACAGGGTTAACAATTCGTCTATTTCATGGATGGATTTTGCCTCCCGGCTGATGAGGCGTGCCAGCCCACCGGTCGCGACGACCTTGGAAGAACCGCCCAGTTCCCGGCTCACGCGCCGGACGATCCCGTCCACCATCTCCACGTAGCCGTAAAGCAGCCCGGACTGAATACTGTGAACCGTGGTCTTGCCGATGACCTGTTCCGGCCAGCACAGGGCCACGCGCGGGAGTTTTGAAGCGTACTGAAAAAGCGCCTCCATGGAGATATGAATGCCGGGCGCGATCAGGCCGCCAAGGTATTCCCCTTTCTTCGAGACACAATCGAAGGTGGTCGCCGTTCCGAAATCGACAACAATCGTCTGCTGATGAAAACGCTCATACGCCGCAACCGCGTTGACGATACGGTCCGCCCCAACCTCCGCGGGATTGCTGTAGAAAATCGGCATCCCCGTCTTGATTCCGGGCCCGACGATCAGGGGGGTCAGCCCAAACATCTTTTCAAGGGCTGCGGGCAGCGCCTCGAAGACAGGGGGCACCACACAGGAAACGATAGCGGAATCGATAATCTCGAGGTGCAGGTTTTCCAGCTCAAACAGGCGGGAGAGGAGCACGCGGTACTCATCGACTGAGCGGTTCGCCTGCGTGCTCACCCTCCAGCTTACAGTCAGGTCTCTTCCCTCAAAAACGCCAAAGACGATATTCGTGTTGCCGACGTCAACCGCTAAGAGCATGTTACTCCTCGGTCAGGACGAAAGTCTCCAGGTCCCCGGCAATCACGCGTTTCCTCTCACCGTCTTTCGATTCAACAATCAGGGCGCCATAGGAATCCACATCCACCACTTTCCCGACGATCTCCTCGTTGAAGGAGCGGATTTTTACGTCCTGCCCCACAATCTTAGAGCGATCCTTCCACTCCGCGAGGATTCGACCGTCGCCTCCGTCTCTCAGGAAAACGCCATACCAGTAATCGAGCTGGCGAAGCAGCTCCTTCACGAAGGCCACACGCTTCAAGCGCTTTTTGGTCTCCTCATAAAGTGAGGTGGAAACTTCGCGAATCTCTTCAGGGAAACGTTTCTTTCGAACATTCAGGTTGAGCCCAATCCCGATAACAGCGAAGTTGACCACATCCGTTTCCGTGTTCAGCTCGCACAAGACACCAGCCACCTTTTTGCCGCTCATCAGGATGTCGTTGGGCCACTTGATCGCCGGCTTCATCGCTGTCTGCGCGTAGATGGCTTCATAGAGGGCGATGCCAGTCATGTAGGTCAGCATGGTGGCGAGATACGGCACAATCTTTGGCCGCAAAACCACGGAAAGCGAGATGGATTGCCGACGGAAGGAAAACCAGGTTCGATTCAAACGGCCTTTGCCGCCCGTCTGGTGATCCGTGACCACGACCAGCCCATCCTCTCCACCCGCGGATGCCAGACGAAAGGCCTCCGCGTTGGTCGATTCAAGCACCGGATAATACCGAATCTCTTTCCCGACGATCTTGGTGCCGAGACGATACTGAAGCTCCGACGGCGTTAGAATATCTGGCGCGCGCATCAGCCGGTAGCCCATATTCTGTCGGGCGTCGATGACATAGCCCATCTCCTTGAGCGCTGATATCCGTTTCCAGATGGCGGCACGGGTTATCCCAACTTCCTGGCTGATGATCTCGCCCGAGACAAACTGCCCCTCGTGATCCTTCAGAATCTGTATAATCTTTTCATTGTCCATGTCTGTTTCCTCCTATGTGGTTTGGTCATGCCGGAAATAGTGCATACTGAAATTTCCGCGTCCTTGCGTCAGGGAACGTAACGTAGTCGAATATCCGAACAACTGCTTCAACGGAACCCGCGCCCGGATATCTGTAATCTTTCCCTTGTTCGTCAAGCTGCGAACCTCTCCTTTCCGGCTGTTGATGTCAGAGATAACATCTCCCGTAAACTCTTCCGGTGTAAGGATTTCAAGCTCCATGACAGGTTCAAGCAAAAGCACACCCGCTTTCTGGCTCCCCTCGCGGACCGCCGTCGCCGTGGCGATCCGAAGGGCGGACACAGCATGATCGTTCTCTTCCCAAGTGGCATCCTTGAGGGTGACGGTCACGTCTGTCATCGGGCTTCCCGTCATGGGGCCAAAGGACAGGGCATCCATCGCCCCCGCCCGGATGGCCTCCCGATACGCCAGCGGAATCTCTTCGTGGCCTTTACCTTCCAGGTACTGGTTACCAGTGCCTCTTTCGGCCGGCTCCATCAGAAGGGTAACCCGGGCGAATCCTCGGGCACCCGCGATATCATGATCAAACACGCCGACCGCCTCAGCAGGCTCCACAATCGTTTCCCGATAAACCACCTGAGGCTGCCCCACGTGAACCTTGAGGCCATACTCCTTCATAAGCCGGGTGGTCACGACGTTTAGGTGGAGCTCGCCCATCCCGGAAATCACGATCTGCCCCGTCTCCTCGTCCGTCTTGACCTGAAACGTGGGGTCTTCCTCCATTATCTGGGTCAGAACTTCCTGCACCCGCTCCATTTCCTGGTTGGAAACCGTCTCAATCGCGACAGAAATCACCGGGGTATAACTGTCGATCGGCTCCAGCAGGATCGGCTGCGAGGCGTCACAAAGGGTATTCCCGGTGGAGGATTTTTTCAGCCCGATAATCCCCACGATATCCCCCGCTTTCGCCGCCTCGATCCGCTTCCGGTGGTTGGCGTGAATCTCCAGGATTCTCGACACCTTCTCCCGCTTTTTCAGGTTCAGGTTGTAAACCTCCTCACCCACGCGGACCTGTCCCGAATAAACACGGACAAAAGAGAGTTTTCTCCCATGATCCATCATAATCTTGAAAACGAGGGCGGCAAGGGGCGCCTTGATATCGGCGGGACGGGTTGCCTCTTCCCCCGTTTCAGGGTTCACACCAGAAACGGGAGGAATATCCAGTGGGGAGGGGAGGTACGCCACCACGGCGTCCATGAGGGGCTGAATCCCCTTGTTCTTTAAAGCCGACCCGCAGAGAATGGGGACAATCTCAAGGTTCAGGGTCCTTTCGCGCAGTCCCCACACAATCTTATCCTCAGGCAAATCCCCTGATTCGAGATAGGCTTCCATCAGGTCGTCGTCCGCCTCCGCCACGGCCTCGAGAAGCGTTTCCCGGTACCGTTCCACCTCCTCCCGCATTTCCTCCGGGATCTCCACAACCTCAAACTCGTTTCCAGGCCCGTCTTTCGACCAGATGAGCGCCCTCTTCCGTATCAGGTCCACAACTCCCTTAAAATCGCTCTCCCGACCGATGGGCAACTGAAGGATCACAGGCGGCGTGTTGAACCGCTCCTTCATCATGGATATGACGTGGTGAAAATCCGCGCCGACGCGGTCCATTTTGTTGATAAAGGCGATCCGCGGAACCCGGTATTTGTCCGCCTGATGCCACACGGTTTCCGACTGTGGTTCCACGCCCCCCACGCCACAGAAGACCACGATCGCCCCGTCCAAAACCCGAAGCGAGCGTTCCACTTCAATGGTAAAATCCACGTGGCCCGGGGTATCGATCAAGTGAATTTCATGGTCCCTCCAGAAAAAATTGGTCACAGCCGACGTAATGGTAATCCCGCGTTCCTGCTCCTGCTCCATCCAGTCCATGGCCGTGTCACCATCATGCACCTCGCCCATCTTGTGGATCTTGCCCGTGTAATAGAGCATCCTTTCCGAAACTGTGGTTTTACCCGCGTCGATGTGGGCGATGATGCCGATGTTTCTGATTTTTTTCAGTCCCTTTTTCATTCCTGTTGGGCCTTTTTCGAATGTTTATTCAATTCAATGCTAATACTATAAGCCTAATTTCAGAATTGTCAATGGAATAAGATAAACATTATCCATTTTTTACGGAAGTATTACCTTTTGATTATTTGAGAATATTAAAAACAGTTACTTTAAGAAACGAACAATGGGTAATAAGAAAATCCCCCCCTGAAAGTAAACTTCTCAGGGGATTGGGTTTTTATCTCAGACAGGGTTTCTCCTCAACTACCACCTTTTCGCGTCACCAAATCGGGTTACCTCTTCGTAACACCGGACATCTCATTTTTCTTCTGGAGGCACAAGTCCCCGAATGGTTTCCAAATCCGCGGGGAGTCGGTTGACCCAGCGTCCCGTGGCCTGATGTATCGCGTTGAGAATCGCCGGCGCAGTGGGAATCAGGGCGGGTTCCCCCACGCCTTTCGCCCCAAAAGGCCCCGTGGGCTCCGGGTCTTCCACGATGATCGGGGTCACCTCCGGAACATCCAGGGCGGTAGGGATCAGATAGGTGTCGAAAGATTTCGTCTTGTTCGGAAAAAACTGTTCAAACAGCCCCATCCCGATTCCCATGGCCACCCCGCTGAAAATCTGCCCTTCCACGTTGGATGGGTTGACCGCCTTTCCCACATCATGCGCGCTCGCGGCCCGGATCACGCTCACCTGGCCCGTTACGGAATCCACCCGGACCAGGCTGACCTGCGTGGCAAACGCGTATGTGGTATAGGGAATCCCCTGGCCGGTTTCAGGATCAAGGGAGCTGGTCTCCGGGTTGAAGGTCCCCTCGCCCCGTATCACCCCATCCGCCTGAACCGCCCGTTTCGCGACTTCCCCAAAGGGAATTTTCTGATATTCACGGTATTGCGGGTAGAAGTATCCTCCGTCACATACAATGAGGGAAGAAGGCGCATTGAAAATCTCCGCCGCCTTTTTCAACAGGGCCTCTTTCGCCTTCGTGGCGGCTTCATAAACCGCCCGTCCGGAAATATAGGTCTGCCGGGAAGCGGAGGTCGCGCCGGCATCCGTCGTCAGGCCCGTGTCCGCCCGCACGAGAAGGATTTCTTCAGTCCCGACCCCCAAGACCTCCGCGGCAATCTGAAGAAGCACGGTGTCCGATCCCTGGCCGATGTCCGCCGCCCCGGTCAGAAGGGTTATCTTTCCCGTTTCGTCAATTTCTACCTGGGCACTGGAAGGGTTGGGGTGCCCCGTATTTCCGATGCCATACCACATGGATGCCACGCCGACGCCCAGTTTGACGCCCTGGGGCAGAGGGTGTTGGGTCTCCTGGATTTCCCGTGAGAATTTCTCGTAATAGGGACGGATTTTTTTCAGGGTTTCCCGTATCCCCACGCTTGCCCGCAGGGTCTGGCCCGTGGGCGTGACAGACCCCACTTTGAAGGCATTGGCCATCCTGATGGAGATCGGGTCCAGGCCGAGGCTGTCTGCCAGTTTGTCCATCTGGGATTCATGGGCGACCGCGATCTGCGGCACCCCAAACCCCCGCATGGCGCCCGACCAGTTGTTGTTCGTGTAGACTGCTTTACTCTCTATGGCAACATTGGGAACCTCATAGGGGCCCGTCGCGTGAACCGCGGCCCGGGTGGCCACCGCAATTCCATACGATCCATAGGCGCCCGTGTCCGCTATGATTTCGGCATTGACGGCCATGAGTTTTCCCTCCCGGGTCGCCCCGGTTTTCATCCGGATTTTCAGGGGATGCCGTTTAGCGGTCGCCTGGAAGGATTCTTCCCGTGAGTAGGTCATCCGAACAGGCCGATCCAGGTAATAGGCCGCCAGGGCCAGAAAGGGTTGCACCGACATGTCGAGTTTTCCGCCAAACCCTCCCCCGGTTTCAGTCTGGATGACCCGGACGTTTTCCGGTCCAATTCCGAGGATGGCGGCCAGTTGCGCCTGGTCAGCGTGAGGGTTCTGCGTGGTTACTAAGATGGTGATACGCCCCTCTTTCTCCCGGTAGGCAATCCCCGATTCCGGCTCGATATAGGCGTGCTCCAGCATGTTTGTTTCGTAGGTTTCTTCCAGGATGATATCAGACGCGGAGAATCCTTTTTCCACGTCTCCCCGTTTAATCTTACGGGTGAAAAGCAGATTTCCCTTCTCGTGGATCCGGGGGGCGTCCGGCTTCAGGGCCTCCAGGGGGTCAAAAACCGCCGGGAGTTCTTCAATCTCAATTTCGAGGGCTTTCAGGGCCTGTTCCGCGGACTTCTCGTTCTCGGCGGCAATGAGGGCGATGGGGTCTCCAATGAAGCGGACTTTGGAATCCGCCAGTACGGTCTGGTCCCGATTGATAATGCCATAAAGGTTTTTGCCCGGGATGTCTTTCGCGGTAAAAATCCGGACAACGCCCTCGATCGCCTCCGCTTTTTTCGTGTCGATTTTTCGCACGATGCCATGGGCAACGGGGCTCCGGTACACCCGCAGGGTGAGCGCGCCAGGAATGTCGAGGTCCGCCGCAAATTTTGTCTTTCCCGTTACTTTTTGCTGGATACCTATCCTCTGAATCCGTTTTCCGACTACGTTGGTAATCATGGTCTCCCCCTACCCTTTTTCCACCGCCATCCTCACGGCTCTCATGACAAGGTCTCCCACCACAGGTTTTTTGTAGGCTGTGGAGGATCTCAGGCCACTCAACTGCACCATCTGCTCCGCGGCGGCCCGTCCGGCTTCCTGCAGGACTTCTGTTGAAAAGGGCTTTCCGATTAGGGCTTTCTCCGCTTCCGTCATTCTGACAGGCCGGGGCGTGGATGACCCGACGCACAGCCTGACCCATTCAAAGGTTTCTTTCTGCCGGTCGTAATAGAGCATGCAGGCAAGGTTCATCCGGGCAATGGCCACGGCCTTGCGCCGCGCGAGCTTGAGGAATACGGCGCGCCCGGAAGGGGGCGGAAGGGGCACCACAATATCTGTCAGCAGCTCATCCGCTTCGATGACTGTCTGGTAAGGGGCGGTGAAGAAATCCGTCACGGAGAGGATTCTTTCTCCCTCCGGGCCTTTCAGGACCAGTTTCGCTTCGAGGATGACCAGGGCCGGGATGGTATCCGCCGCGGGTGAGGCGTTGACCACGTTTCCCCCCAGGGTTCCCAGGTTCCTGATCTGCGGGGAGCCCACCATTTTCGCGGCTTCCGACAGCACACCCGCGTATTCCCGAACCAGTTCCGAGGTGACGAGCTCGGCGTGGGTGACCATCGCGCCGATACGGATTTCGTTGCCCATCCTTTCTATCCTTTTGAGAACGGGTATCCTGGAAATATCGACCACTACTTCCGGTGTCGTGGTCCCCTCCCGAAGCTGTGGCATCAGGTCCGTGCCTCCCGCCAGCACGTTGGCACGGATGCCTTTCTCTTTCGCGATACGCAGGGTTTCAACCACTTCGCGGGTCGTACGTGGGGCTGTGTAACGAAACGCGGGATAGCTCATGATTCTTCTCCCTGTTTCCGGGCGGCCACCTCTTCTATGGCGTCGACTATCTGCTGATATCCCGTGCAACGGCAAAGGTTCCCGGATATCCCCTCCCGGATCTCCAGCCGCGTGGGGTTGGGATTTTCATCCAGCAACGCCTTGGCCGAAAGTATCATGCCCGGCGTGCAGAACCCGCACTGCACCGCGCCATGTTTCACGAACGCTTCCTGCAGGGGATGAAGACGCGCCTCATCTCCCAGACCCTCGATGGTGGTAATCCTGGCCCCATCCGCCTTGGGCGCCAGCACCATGCAGGCATTTACCGCCTTCCCGTTCATGAGAACCGTGCAGGCCCCACATTCTCCTATCCCACACCCCTCCTTGGCCCCGGTCAGGCGCAGGTCTTCTCGCAGTATGGAAAGCAGTGTCCTGTTGGCGGGGGTCCGGAGCACCACCGATACACCGTTCACCTGCATCGAAATCTCAACGATCTCATTCCCCAATTCCGCCTCTTCCATGGCAAAATCCCCTTATGTGATTGATAAGACAGCCTTGTAGGCGTCATGTATCGCGTAATATATCGTCCTGGGCTCTTTCGCGTCCCCAACAACGAACAGACGGTTGGCTCTCCCCTTCAAACGCCGCCGAAGGATCGCCTGTGAATGGTTCCCCATCGCCAGCACTATCTTGGTAGGCTTCACCAGGAACTTCTTCCCTTCATCATCTGCCAGAATCGCCCCCTCTTCCGATACCTCCCGCAGAGAAATCCTGAGAAAAACCTGAACCTTCTCTTTCGCTATCCGCCTGAGCAAATCAATCCGGGAAATCTCCTCCAGATCACCCGCCAGGCGTTCCTGTTTCTCAATCAGTATTACACGGTTGCCAAGAGATTTCAAAAAGAGGGCCATCTCGCATCCCGTTACCCCGCCACCCACAACCAGCACGTCCTCATCCCCTTTCGGGCAGCTTCCATCCAGGCAATCCACCGGCGTAAGGATTCGTTCGTCGTGAATGCCGGGAAGTATCGGAAGGGCCGGGACGGACCCCGTCGCGATGACAACAACGTCAAGAGGCGTGTCGGGGAGATTCGGGTCAAACTCCCTTCCCAGCCTCACCTCGACACGAGATTTTGCCAATTGATTCTCGAAATATCTCAGGAGGTCGTTGATTCGATGCTTGGTAGGCATGGAGGCAAACAGCTTCAGTTGCCCCCCTATAAACGGCTTGCGCTCATACAACACAACGGTATGCCCCATCTTGTCGGCCTGGAGCGCCGCGGTAATCCCGGCGGGACCGGCGCCGATCACCGTCACGTGCCGAGGCGTAACAGGCTTTTTCCGCTTTCCCAGGCGGTTTTCCCGGCCGACCTCCGGGTTTATCGAACATCCAATATAATCTGTCAATCGGTTCCCCAGGCACCCCTCGTTACAGGAAATACAGTAACGGATTTCATCTTCGCGCCCCTCTTTCGCCTTGTTCGGCCACTCGGGATCCGCGATCAGCGCCCTGCCCATGGCCACAAAATCGGCGTCTCCCCTCGCGAGAATCTGTTCCACAGTGTTCGGGTACCGGATATTCCCCACCGTGATGACGGGAATGGAGACCACTTCCTTAATCCCTCGCGCCAGATAGACCCGCCATCCTTCCTGATAGGTCATGGGCTCCAGAATCGTGAATAGGGTTTCGTAAATGCCCGCCGACACATCGAGGGCGTCTACGCCTGCCTCCTCCAGGCGCCTGGCAATCTTCTTGCTTTCTTCAAGGGTCAGGCCACCCTTCACGAACTCATCCGCGCTAAAGCGGAACAAAATCGG
Organism: Pseudomonadota bacterium; assembly: GCA_015493505.1. Lineage (GTDB taxonomy): Bacteria > Desulfobacterota > S145-22 > S145-22 > S145-22 > S145-22. The sequence goes on from WGDA01000130.1 coordinate 20,144, forward strand.
GTAATCGTCTCCCACGGCGGCCCGAACCTTTTCGACAATCCGAAGAGGAAAACGCATCCGTCCCTCGAAATCACCCCCATAGATATCCGTACGCCGGTTCGTGTAGGGAGACATAAACTGTCCGATGAGGAATCCATGCGCCCCATGAATCTCCACACCATCGAAACCGGCCTTTTGGGCCCGGACAGCGGCCTTCGCGAAGCGGTCTTCTATCTCTTCTATCTCTTCTATCGTGAGCGCTCGGGGTTTTTCCCGAAGGGTTTTACAGGGAACAGGAGAAGGCGCCACGGGTTGCAGGCCGCCCGTTATCTCCCGGGTCGTCTGGCGCCCCGCGTGGTGAAGCTGCAGAATAGCCGGGATCTGGTGTTTATGAATGGAAAAGGCGAGGCGTTTGAGGCCGGGGATAAAACGGTCATCAGAGACACAGAGCTGGCGTATGGTATTCTTCCCTCTCGGGCCCTCGACCTGGCTGTTTTCAACAATAATCATCCCCACGCCACCACCCGCGCGCATGCTGTAATACGCGAGCATCTTCTCCGACACCTTTCCCTCATAGTCGGCAAAATTCGTATCCACCGGCGCCATCACAAGCCGGTTGGGAATTTTCAAGCTTCCTATGCGTCCTTCGGTAAACATCATCGTATATTTCACGTGTCTCCCTCTCTACATGGCCAAATAAGCTTTTTTGATGTAATCTTCCTTGAGCAACGCCTTTCCTTCTCCCTCCAGGATTATCCTCCCACTTTCAAGCACATAAGCCCTGTGGCTGATCTCCAAGGCAAAAAACACATTCTGCTCGGCAAGAAGAACCGTGACCCCCTGACGGTTGATCTTTTCAATCGCCTTAAATGTGTGCGACACCAGCAGGGGATGCAGCCCCAGGGAAGGCTCGTCCATCAAAAGAAGTTTCGGATGAGACATGAGGGCCCGTCCGATGGCCACGGCCTGCCGTTCCCCGCCGCTCAAGGTCTTTGCCTTCTGATGAACGCGCTCACTCAAGTGAGGGAAAAGGGAAAAAACCTTCTCCAGATTTTCCCCTCTGTGGGGTCGCGCCTGAGGCACATACGCTCCCATCAGGAGATTGTCCAACACGCTCATTTCAGGGAAAACCCTGGCTCCCTCCGGGATAAACGCCACGCCTTCTTTGACCATCATCTCTGGAGGCAGGCGGGTAATGTCCTTTCCATCCAGAATGATCGCTTCCCCCTTCGGTTTCACGCGGGTCGTCAGGTTCAAAATCGATTTGAGGAGCGTGCTTTTACCAGCCCCATTGGGCCCCATTACGGTCACGACCTGGCCCTTTCCGACCTCGAGGGAAATATCCCATAAAACCTGAACCGGCCCATAGCCCGCGTTAAGATTTTTCACCTCAAGCATACTTATCCCCAAGATAGGCCCTGATGACACTGGGATTTTCGGCCACTTCCCTTGGCGTTCCCTCGGCAATCTTCTCCCCGTAGTTGAACACGATCATCCGGTCCGATATCCCCATCACGGCACGCATGATGTGTTCAACAACCATCAAGGTCACCCCACGCTCCCGAATGGCGCGAAGAAGGTCCAACGCCTCCTCAATCTCATTAGGATTCAAACCAGCCATATTTTCGTCAAGCAGAATCACCTTCGCGGAGGTTGCGAGCGCGCGCGCCAGCTCAAGCCGGCGCCTTTCCGGAATGCTGATTTTTCCTGAAGGGGTATTCATCACCTTGTCCAGATTTACAAATGCCAGAATCTCCCGGGTCTTTTCCCAGGCTTCCTTCTGTGGCAGTCCTCCGCCATACATCGCCCCTACCAGAACATTTTCCGCCACCGTCATCCGGGTAAAGGGCTGAACAATTTGAGAGGTCTTCGCGATTCCCATCTGGCAGATCCTGTGGGGGCTCATCCCTGAGATGTCACGCCCCTCAAAAAATACCTTTCCCTCCGATGGCCGGCAGACGCCTACGATGACGTTGAAAAGCGTGGTTTTCCCCGAACCGTTCGGCCCGATGAGGCCAAGGATCTCTCCTTCATAAAGCGAGAAATCAATCCCGCTCAGGGCCGCCAGCGCCCCGAAATATCTGGAAACGCCTCGGCCTTCCAGGATGATATTTTGCTCAGGTCCCACGGCTATCAACCTTCCATTCCAACAGGGTCCCAACGATCCCTTTCGGCATGGCGACAATGACCAGCACGATGATCACGCCGATGATTATCAGGTAATCATAGGGGAATCGCGCCCACAAAGGCTCCGAAATGAGTGTCAGAAAGCTTGCCCCCACCACGGGTCCCAGAAGTGTCCCCATCCCCCCAAGGAGGCACATTATGACCATTTTGATGGTGATGTGCACGCTGAAAACATCATTGGGCGTAATATAGGTCAGCCAGTAGGCGTCCACGCCGCCGATAACTGCCGTAAAAAAGGCGCTGATGGCATAGGCGTAAATCTTGATTTTCAGGGTATTCACGCCGATCAATTCCGCCGCGTCTTCGGCCTCGTGAATGGCCTTGAGGGCGTATCCCATCCGGGACCGTTCGACAAGGTACGTAATAACGAAAAGCACCGTCATGATAACGAGAAAGGTATAATAGAAAAACTGGTGAGTCGGGCCGATGGGCAGGGTAATCCCATGGCTTCCCTGGAAGAAATTCACCCCAAGCACCCGATCCCACTCCAGGACAGCCTGTCGCGTCGCTTCAGCAAAGGCGAAGGTGGCTATCGCGAAGTAGGCGCCTCGTAATCGCAGGGTCGGCAGGCCAACCGGGACGGCAAAGGCGACGGCAACCACCCCTCCCAGCACGATACTGAGGAAGAACGGAACCCCGCCGCGAACCATCAGCAGCGCTGTTGCGTAAGCCCCGATGCCGAAATAGGCAGCCGGACCGAAATCAATATACCCGGTGTAACCCGACATGATATTCCAGCAACTCGCGAGGGCGATCCCCATAAATATCATCCCCATCAGCCGCAAGGCGTATCCCTGATGGCAGAAGGCAGGAACCAGGATGAGGGTGACGAACACAGCCGCCGCCAGCAGTACGGCCTTCCGCGGGAGCGTGAAAGCCCTTCCTGGTGGAGTTTGGATCATTCGACGATCCCCTTTCCCGTGATTCCCGCCGGCATGAAAATCAGCATGAGAAAGAGAATAAAGAAGGTCAAAGCGCTGGACATCCCCGCGTTCCAGTAGGTGGCTGTCAGTGATTCAAGCACCCCAAGGATCAGCCCACCGAGCAGGGCGCCCGGGATATATCCCATCCCCCCGAGGACCACGACACAAAAGGCCGTCACGGTATAAGAAAGCCCCATCTGGGGATAGATGACAAAATAGCTTGAAATCAGGGAGCCCGCCACCCCTGTGATAGCCGCTCCGATACCAAAGGTCATCGCGTAAACGTGATTGGCGCGCACCCCCATCAGCCGTGCCATCTCCCGATCCTGAGCCGTCGCGCGAATCGCCCGCCCGATATCTGTCCGGTTGAGAAAAAGATACAGTCCTCCTACCATGACGACAGCCATTCCAAACGTGGCAAGCCGCGCGTAGGGAATCACCAGTCCCGCGCACTCGAGATGGCTGCCGCAATAAGAGGTTGTGATGCTTCGGTAGTCGGCGGTCCACAGCCGCAGGGCGAGGTTCGCTATAATCAGGTGAATGCCGAACGTGCAGATATAGGACATGATGGGCGGGGCCTCTACCACGCGATTGATGATTAGTCTCTGAATCCCATAACCGACAATGAACAGGGTCAGCGCTGAAAAGGGTATGCTGAGGAACGGGTCAATATGGCCCAGTGTGAACAGCCAGTAGGAGGTAAAGGCGCCCAGCATGACCAGGTCCCCATGGGCGATATTGACCACGCCCATGACACCAAAAATGAGGGAAAAACCCGCGGAATATACCGCGTAGATACCTCCCAAAAGCAACCCGGTTATGATGGCCTGTATCAGCACTGATATCCGCTATCTCCAAAAAAACCAGCCCCCGAGCGAGCCCGGGGGCTGCTTCGTTTAAAAATTACTTGCGGTGTCCCCATGACGGCATCGGATAGATCGGAGCGGTCTGTCTCACGTTTTTCGGGTAAACGGTCACCACCTTGCCATGCTGTATCTGGACCGCAATTGGAGGGTGCGCCACGTTGGCGCCATCCTTTCCAAACCGCACCTCTCCGTAAAAGGTCTTGATATCGATGTCGTGGAGCTTCTTCATCAGGGCTTCCCGTTTCGCTTCCGTATAGGGTGGCTGGAGTCCCAATTGCTGCAGGGCGAGTTGCTGCGTCACGGCAGCCGCTGCGACGGCCGCTTCGACATAATCCGGATGTCGGTGAAACGTCTTGTAATAGAGCTTGTCAAAAGCGGCGGCAGTTCCGAACACGGGGCCCTTGTACGGGAGGACAGGGGTCCATTCGGAAGCGGCGAAAACATACTCACCCAGTTTGCCAACGGACTTGACGAAATCCGGCACGGTCGGGCCATAACTGAAGGCAACGGCTTTTGGCGAAAAGTCGATCGCCTTTAACGCCTTGACCGTTTTTATCGCCACCAGTGTGTGAGACCCCACCAGCAAAACATCCGGGTTTTCCTTTTTGACCTTCAGCAGCATGGAAGTGTAATCCTGAAGCTGGATGGGAAACAGCTCAAAATGAATAACCTTGAATCCCGCCTCCTTGGAATATTTCTTAAACCCTTCGCAGGCCAATGACGTGAAAAGGATGTCTGAGCCGACAATCGCCACCGTTTTGGGCTTCGGCTTAAGCCCTTTGAGCATCTCGACGCAGCCTCTGACCTCTTCCGTGGCCTTCCCCAGGGTGGCAAAGTAATATCTGAACCCCCTGTCAAACAGCTTGTTTGAACTGGCGCCTCCACTGATCATGGGATATTTATACTTTTCAGCGATGGCGCTCGCCGCGAAGACCAGACTGCTGCCATACCCCCCCAGAAGGAGATCCACCTTGTCATCGGTAATCAGCTTTTCCACCAGCTTGGCGCTGACCCCGGGGTCACTTTTATCATCATAATAAACAAGTTCCACGGGATAACGCTTCCCTTTAATCAGGATGCCCCCTTCCGCGTTCATCTTTTTGGCCCAGAGTTTATAGGAATCCAGAACAAGCTTCCCCGCCTTACCAAAAATTCCCGTAAGAGGGACCGAAAAGCCAAACTGTATCTTATCCGCGCAGCGTGCCGCCGGAACCACCACAAATCCGGCCAATAGCCCCACTATCGTTAAAATGGCAGTCACCCTTTTCATCCGCGTCATTGGTTGTCCCTCCAGATGTGAGAAATTAACGTCGCTAACAGCCCCGGTTCAAACTTTCCGCAACCCCTTAAAATACCTGACATGGCCTGGCATACTCCGCTAAAACGTGGGGGGGCTCACGATCCAAGCCACCACTGTTTCCTTATCGCTCTTGTTCGCGAACCCATGGGGCCGGACTGAGGAAAAATAAAAGCTGTCCCCTTCTTTCAGTTCATAGGTTTTGTCCTCGATGGTCAATTCCATCTCGCCTGACAAAACCAGTCCAAACTCTTCGCCGATATGGGTATACAGCCCAGAAGACCCGCCCCCGGGCTCTATCGTGGCATAAAAGGCTATCATACGTTTATTCCGGGGGTTCTTGACCATGGCCTGAATACGTGTTTTGCCCCCGTCTTTGAACTCAATGTCCACGCGCTCATCCTTGTGGACCACCACGGGATCCTCTTTCGCCTGATCGATAAAAAAATCAACAATTTGCACATTGAAGACATTCGCTATCTTCTTGAGTGTCGCGATAGAAGGGTTGGCGCTACCATTCTCTAATTGAGAGATGTAAGATTCCGTACACCCGGCCTTTTCGGCTACCTGTTTCAGCGTCAGCCGGTTCGCCTTCCGAAATTCCCTCAGTTTTTTTCCAATAATTTCCATATAAAAACAAAAATTAAATATTTTTAAATTTCTTATATAATATTTTAATTTTTGTCAAGCTTCAAAGCTCAGCCCATCGCTTACGGTTTTGTTTGAGAAAAATTTCTGGTTCCGGTAGGATAATTTCCAAGGAAAAGGAGAGACTGGTTCGACTTGAAACCGCGTAGCCCCTATCTTTAGGGTAAAAATGGGAAAAGGTGGAAAATCATGCTCGTGAAGATTATTGTGAGTTTCGTTATTTTCATCGTCGCCGTTCTGATGACGATGGTCGGTAAGGGCGGGGGGAATTTCTATGTGGTCATCCTCGCGCTGGCGGGTGTCCCCATGCACCAGGCCGCGGCGACAGGTCAATTTATCCTTTTTACCGCCTCTGCCGCCGCCATGCTGGTTTTTCAAAAAAACAAGTCTCTCTCATGGGCCCTGGCAGGTCTCATTGGGGTTACGACGGCAATCGCGGCCCTCGCCGGAGGTTACTTTTCACACCTCTTCAGCGGATTCTCCCTGAAAATAATCTTCGCGGTTATGCTGGCCGTCGCCGGCGCGCTCATGCTCATTCCCATCAGGGAAAAGCGTGACTTCCCCGCGCATAGCCGGGCCGGGACCATCACCCTCACCTCCTCCAGCGAGCCCCTGACCGTCCATCTTTTCACCGTAATCCCGGTCACGTTACTCACCGGATTTGGCTCCGGCATGGTCGGGGTTTCCGGAGGGTCTTTTCTGGTCCCGCTGATGGTTCTGGCGTGCGGAGCGTCCATGCGCACGGCGGTCAGCACGGCGTCTTCCCTGATCGCCGCGACCGCGCTCATGGGTTTCATTGGCCACGCTGCCAGGGGCGACTTTAACCCCTCCTGGGCAATCCCTCTGGCCTGCGTCACAATCGCCGGAGGCCTCGTGGGAGGAAAATTTGCGCTCAAAACAAAGCCAAAACACTTGAAACGGCTTTTTGCCTACACCAACTGGCTGGCGGCCCTCTTCATGGTCTTCAGCGCCTTCCGGGCCAAGGGGGCATTTTAAAAAGCAGAAAACCGCCATGGCTTTTTCCACCGGAACATGGTATGAATCTTTGAAGGGAGAAGGAATTCTAAGACTATAAATTAGGAGGGGAAAATAGACCTTTTCAGCACATTCGCCGTTCTCGCGACGGCAGTTCTGGGTGTCGCCGTCCTCGCGATGCTGATTGCCACTTTTTTCATGTGGCTGGGCGCCAAAATGGCGGGAGTAGAGAAAGCAACGTTTTGGCGTTCCTTTATCGCGGCCATGGGATCGGCTTTCCTGACATGGATTTTATCTCTTTCGCTTAGTTTTTTCCCGCCAATCGGGCCCCCTATTGGCTTCCTCATTGGGCTGGTTCTGGTGATTTTCGTGATAAAAGGCGCGTATGACACCAATTTCGGGAAGGCGCTTCTGGTGTGGCTTTTTCACCTGCTCGCGGAGATCGCCGCGATTGTCATTGGTGTCCTGACCTTCGCGGGGGTTCTGGTCCAGTTTGTTTAAAGGCCGCCTTAGCTCTTAG
>WGDA01000131.1 GCA_015493505.1 Pseudomonadota bacterium
CCCGGGCAGCACGTATTCTCGTTCCCCCGGAGCGCCGGGGCCTCGGGATGGTTTTCCAGGACCTTGCCCTCTGGCCGCACCTGACGGTCAGGGGGAATGTCGCGTTTGGCCTGAAGATGAAAAGGGTGCCCAGGGCCGAGCGGGAAAGGCGTGTACTCGAGTTGCTCCGGCTTTTCGGGCTGGAGGAGTACACGGACCGAAAACCCGCTGAACTCTCCGGGGGACAGCAGCAACGGGTGGCCCTGATCCGCGCGCTGGCGCTGCGACCCCGGGTTCTTTTGATGGATGAGCCCCTCTCGAGCCTGGACGAAGAGTTGAACGTGAAATTGCGAAGAGAGATCGTCGGGATTCAGGAAAAGCTTGGTGTGACCCTGGTGTACGTGACCCATGACAGGGAAGAAACCAGAGAAATCGCGACCCGGGTCATTCGGATGCGGAAAGGAAGGATTGAGTTTTCCGGCCCGCCTCGGATTTGAAGGCATCGGAAGATGCCTGGATAATAGACAGAAGGGAGGCATGGTTATGAGACGAAGTGCAGGCAAGAAAGGTTGGATAGTCATAGGGGTTTTTCTTGGGGCTCTTTTTTCGCATGGGTTTGCCTTCGGAAAGGCGCCTCAGGCGAAATCGATGGCGGACCTTGTACAGGGAAACACCGCCTTTGCCCTGAAACTTTATCAGGCTGTTTCCGGAAAAGAGGGAAACCTCTTTTTTTCGCCTTTCAGTATCTCGGATGCCCTCGCCATGACCTACGCGGGGGCAAGAGGCGATACGGAAAAGCAGATGGAGGCAGTGTTAGGGTTTTTCCGACCTCAGAAGGTGTTTCACGCCAGCTTTTCCGGCCTCATCAAGAAGATTGTCCCGGAGAGCTCCGGGAAGGATTACACGCTTCGCCTGGCCAACGCCATGTGGGGGCAGAAGGGTTACGGTTTTTTGCCCCGGTTTGTAAACACGATCAATCGATACTACCAGGGTGGGTTTTACCCCGTGGATTTCGTCAAACAGACCGAAAAGACGCGGCAAAGGATTAACCGCTGGGTTGAAAAAAAGACCGAGGAAAAAATCAAAAACCTGATTCAAAAGGGGGATATCAATCCCCTCACGAGGCTGGTTCTGACCAACGCCATCTATTTCAAGGGACTCTGGGCCTCCCAGTTCAAGGTAAAAAACACGAAGTCACGCCCCTTTTATCTCACGGGTGGTGATTCCGTTTCAGTTCCCATGATGTTTCAGAGAGGACAATTTCCTTATTTCGAAACGCGCGACAGAAAAGTGCAGGTAATCGAACTGCCCTACGCGGGGAAAGCCCTTTCCATGATTATTTTTCTGCCGAGACGGGGGGAGGGGCTTGCCCGGTTCGAGCACTCCCTGACGGTAAAAGACGTGCGCACCCTTATCACTTCCCTGCGAAAGAGGAAGGTGGATCTTTTTTTGCCCCGTTTCAAACTGAGCTCGAAATTCTACCTGGCCAGGACCCTTGCCCGCATGGGGATGCCTGACGCCTTTTCAAACAAGGCGAACCTTTCCGGTATGACGGGGATCAAGGAGTTACGGGTTTCCAAGGTGATTCATCAGGCGTACGTGGATGTGGACGAGAAGGGGACGGAAGCCGCCGCGGCGACCGCTGTGGTCATTCGTCTCAAGGCCGTGATGCGCAACCCGGTATTCAGGGCCGACCATCCTTTTGTTTTTATGATTATCCATAAAGAAACGGGGAGCATCCTGTTTATGGGGAGGGTCGAGAACCCCCTTGGGAAATAACCCCCGAGAGCCGCCGGTGTAAATAGTGTAACATGCTGATATGACAAGCTATTAGCCTTATGTGTCGAGTGAAAGCCATTCGGACGCGTGAGTGACACAGAGGGGGCCAACCCTTGACAAGGCAGGGGATTCAGGGTAGGTCATACCCCATGGAGATCGCTGTCCTCGCGAGCGGAAGCAAGGGGAATGCCCTATACCTGGCATCCGGAAAAACCTCTTTTTTGATAGACGCCGGCCTTTCCGCCAGGGAGATCGAAAAGCGCTTGAGCCTTCTGAACCGAACCGCCGCATCTCTGAGCGCCATTCTCGTTTCCCATGAGCACGCGGATCATATCCGGGGGGTGGGGCCATTGGCGCGGCGGTATAACCTGCCGGTTTACATCACGGAGAAGACCTATGTGGCCGCCGAGGGGGCGTTGAAACATCTGCCGCATGTCGAATATATCGATCCGGATACCCCTTTTGAAATCGGGGCATTCTGGTTCAGCCCTTTTCTTGTCTCCCATGACGCCGTGGAACCGCTGGGATTCAGCCTGACGGATGGCACTCTGAAGGTGGGAATCGCTACGGACCTGGGGGTGATTACCCAGTTGGTCCGGGAAAACATGCGGGGAAGCCACATCGCGATCGTGGAATTCAATCACGACCCGGACATGTTGATGGACGGGCCTTACCCGTGGGACCTGAAACAGCGGATCAAGGGGCGTAGGGGGCATCTCTCCAACCCTACCGCCGCGAAATTCGTTGAGACAATTTTTCACAGAGACCTGGAGAGAGTGGTGCTGGCGCACCTGAGTGAAACGAACAACACCCCCGAGATGGCGTTGCGATGTCTCATGGAGAAGGGACCATGTCGCGTGGCTGCCGAGCAGGTGGTGGTGGCGCGGCCGGACAGGCCGGTTCAGGTTTTATAAATCAAAGGAAATGAGGGGGCGATGATACCAAGATACACCCGTGAAGAGATGGGAAGCCTCTGGACAGATGAGGCGAAATTTTCCGCCTGGCTGGAAGTGGAGATCGCCATTTGCGAAGGCTGGAACAGGCTGGGGGTTGTCCCGGATGAAGATCTGAAAGAGATTCGGGAGAAGGCTGCCGTCGATGTCGATCGGATCAACGAGCTGGAGAAGACAACCCGCCACGACGTCATCGCCTTCGTGAGCGCGGTAGGGGAGACGGTCGGCCCCTCGGCGCGGTTCATCCACCTGGGTGTGACCTCCTCAGATATCCTGGATACCGCTTTTGCCGTGATGCTCAAGCGCGCGGCAACCCTGATTCTTGAAGATATCGACGCCATCATGGCCGTCCTCAAGCGCAGGGCTTACGAGTTTAAGGATACCCCCCAAATGGGGCGGTCCCATGGCATTCACGCGGAACCCATCACGTTTGGCCTCAAGCTGGCCCTCTGGTACGCGGAGATGGGCCGCAACCGGAAACGTTTCCGGGAGGCAGTGGCAGATATCTCCGTCGGAAAGATTTCCGGCGCCGTGGGAACCTTTGCCAACGTGGATCCAAGGGTGGAGGCCTATGTGTGCGAGAAACTCGGGCTCAAACCGGCCCCGATTTCCACGCAGATCATCCAGCGGGACCGGCACGCCCATTTCTTCACCATGCTGGCGATCCTGGCTGGCACCCTGGAAAAGATGGCCACGGAAATACGCCACCTCCAGCGGACGGAGGTCCTGGAGGCGGAAGAGCGGTTTGCCAAGGGGCAGAAGGGATCCTCGGCCATGCCGCACAAGCGCAATCCGGTAGGGTCGGAAAACATCTGCGGGCTGGCCCGGCTGGTCAAGAGCTACGCCCAGGCCTCTCTGGACAACATCGCCCTCTGGCACGAACGGGATATCAGCCACTCCTCCGTGGAGCGGGTCATCGCCCCGGACAGTTGCATCCTAATTGATTACATGCTCAAGCGGATGAAAAACCTCCTTGACGGGCTGGTGGTCTATCCGGAGCGCATGATGGAGAACATGAACAAAACCCATGGGCTGATTTATTCCCAGCGGGTGCTTCTGGCGCTCATCGACAAAGGAGTCTCCCGGGACGAGGCTTACATCATGGTGCAGCGCAACGCCATGCGGTCATGGGAGGAGGGGGAGGATTTCAAAAGCCTTCTGGAAAACGATTCCGATATCTGCAGCCACCTTACCCCCGCCGAGCTCGCGGACCTTTTCGATATCTCGTATCACCTGAAGCACGTGGATACCATCTTTGAAAGGGTTTTTGGGAATGGCAGATGACGCGGATTGACGCGTTGAGTAAAACGCTTTTGATCTCCACTGGTATCTTCTGTGCCTTATTATGCGCTGCGTTTGTCATCAGGTTTTTTCTCAACCGGTGGATGCGAAAGTGGGCCGGCGCCACGGAGACGATGATGGATGACCGTCTTCTGGCCATCATCAGCCGCCCGGTTTTCTATATCATCATTATCTACGGCCTTGATGTCTCTGTTGCCCGCCTTCCGTTTCACTTTGAACTTCTGAAAATCTTCCGCGGTGGGATTTTCCTTTTCGGCCTCTTCCTTGTTTCGGTCGTTGTCTATCGTGTCTTTATGACCCTGTTTGACTGGTATGGGGAGAAGCTTGAAGACAGAAAAGAGGCGACGGCGCTGATTCGGGAGTTCATCCCCCTGACGAAACGGGTTTTCAGCATCTTCCTTTTTACCATTACAGTGATTATCGCCCTCAGGCATTTCAATTATGACGCCTGGTCCCTACTGACCGCCATGGGGGTAGGGTCTCTGGCCATCGGTCTCGCCGCCAAGGAAACCCTGACCAATATGATCTCGGGTTTTTCTATCATGATCGACCGGCCGTTTCGAATCGGTGACCGAATCGAGTTGGCCTCGGGAGAGATCGGGGACGTGCAGGAGATTGGGTTGCGCAGCACGCGCATCAAGACCTTTGATAACACGATTCTGGTCGTTCCGAATTCTGCCTTGGTCAACGCCAGCCTCGTGAATTACTGCTATCCGGATTTCAAGGTCAAAACCCGGGTGAGGGTGGGGATCGCCTATGGAAGTGATATTGAAAAGGCGAAACGTATTATGCTCGAGATAACCAAAGAGGTGCCCACGATTCTCCAGGACCCACCGCCCGGTGTCTATTTCACCGATTTTGGAGATTTCTCTCTGAACCTGCTGATGATCTTCTGGGTGAGCCAATACACAGAGATGTTTGCCGCGAAGGATCGCGTCAACTCCATGATACACGAGCGGTTTGCCAGAGAGGGGATCGTGATTCCCTTTCCCATCCAGACGGTGTATGTGAAAAAGTGACCGACTTTCAAACCCCTTATTATCGTTTCAGCGATTATCTGAAAGAAACCTTCGGGGAAAAGGTGTACCGCGTGCCGGTGGACGCGGGGTTTTCCTGCCCCAACCGGGACGGAACGAAAGGGATCGGAGGCTGTATCTACTGCGACAGCCGGGGGTCCGCTGCCCCGTTTGTCCGGCGCGACCGTTCCGTCCGCGAACAGATTGAAGAAGGGATGCGAAGGGTTCTGAAACGCTATAAGACGCGAAAATTCATCGTCTATTTTCAGGCCTTTTCCAATACCTACGAATCTCCGGACGTTCTTGAAAAAATCTATTCGCAGGTCCTGGGATTTGGGGGGATGGTTGGTGTTGCCATTGCCACCCGCCCGGACTGTGTCGATCCCTTAAAACTCGATGTAATTCAGAAGGTTTTCGAAGGGATGCATGTCTGGATGGAGTATGGGCTTCAGTCAGCTCATGAATCAAGCCTGGCGTGGATGCAGCGTGGACACAGTGTGGACGCCTTCAAACGGGCGGTGGCCATGACACGAGCCTATCCGTTCCGGATTTGCGCCCATATCATCTTCGGGCTTCCCGGGGAGACTCCTGAGATGATGCTGGAAACGGTCCGGTTCCTCGCGCGAATGGGAATTGATGACCTGAAGATTCACATGCTTCACGTGTTGAAAGGAACCCGGCTGGCAAGGGTGTATGAACAGGCGCCGTTTAAGCTCTTGCCCATGGAAGAGTATATATCCCTCATATGCGACGCCCTGGAAATTCTGCCGCCTTCGGTGGTGATTCAACGGCTAACGGGAGATGCCCCGTCGGAGAATCTTGTCGCTCCGAAATGGATTTTAAAAAAACAGGAAACCTTGAGCGAGATCCGGGAAGAGTTGATTAGGCGCGGAACCCATCAGGGAGCCGCCTGGCAAAGAGTCCCCACCACGTTTCAGACTGAAGAAAATAAGACCTGGCGAGTTCGAGAGGAAAAACATGAATTATAAATCCCCCGCGTTTGAAAAAATTTACGAGGATTACCTCAGCCAGTTAGAGCGGCTGAATTTTGATCCCATCACGGATATGCTGGGGGTGGAGATACAAGACAGTGCCGCCATCATTCCTTTTTTTGGTAAGCCATACAGGGTTTCAGCAGAAGGAATTGTCGGACCGGATGGGAAAAGGCCGAGTCATTCCGAGACCGTTGTCCTGTGCAAGTACCTGCTTTTATGCCCGGAAACGGAACCCGAGGGGGATGACTGGGTGACCTATAAAGATTTCAGGGATGCCGCGCCCTTCGTGCAGGGGTTTAAAAGTAACGCTGAGTTGCCCATTTCGAGACACTTTTCAGGAAAGATAGACAAGTTGAAAAGGGCGAGTGAGCGGTTGGGGGGATATCCGCCTCACGAAACGCTCCCTTATCAGCTCTCCAGGAGATTTGACACCCTTCCGAAGGTGCCTGTCTTGATGCTTTTTAATGACGAGGATGAGGAATTTCCCGCCCAGTGCTCCCTGCTTTTCCAGCGGCGAGCAAGCGGTTACCTGGATATGGAATGCCTGGCTTTGATTGGCTGGCTGTTTTCCGATTATTTGTTTCAGCTTGCCGAAAGCCTGGATGAAACGGTAAAATAAAGTATAGGGGGATTTCCCTCGAAAGCGCAAGGAGGTGTTCGAAATGAAGTGTGAAAGATGTGGGGCAGAGATTAAACAGGGCGAGGAACGCGAATATTACGGAGAAGTGCTGTGTGAAGACTGTTACATGGATGCCTTATCGCCGACTCGGGTTTGTGACCCATGGGCTGTTTACACTGCGAAGTCACTTTCAGGAAAGAACGTGTTGCTCAACGAGGTGCAACAGAAAATTTTACGGATTCTTGGAGAAACAGGTGGGATCGAGGTTGAGGCACTGGCGGAGAAGCTGAACATGAAAGAAAAGGATCTACAACGGGAACTGGCGGCGTTGCGGCACATGGAAAAGGTGCGGGCTGAAATGAGAAACGGCCGAAAGGTCATCTGTCTGTGGCAGCAAGCCGCGTGAAAGATGTTTCATTGAAATTGACATAATCTCACAGCAAAGCTCGTAAGACTGGGCGTAAGGGTGTCGGGCAAAGAGGGAAAGCACTGAAGGTGGTAAGGGGGGACGTGCGGGATTCGAGAAGTGTGGAAGACATTATCCTTGGGGATGCCCATCTCCGGGGAATGGACCGTTTGCGGAGTCATCTCCCGGATGATTTCTGCCTGCGCACGGCGCGGGCTATGGCGCGTCTCCTTCAGGAAAAGCCGTCCCCTTCGGCTTTGATTGTGACCGGATTTTATGTCAACGGGGCCGCGGAGACAGATGGGCCGCCGGGCGCCTATTTTCTCTACAAGGCGCTGCGTACCCTCGGCTTCTCGGCAAAGATCGTGACAGATGAGATTTGCCTTCCCCTGTTTGAAGGTGTGTGTCCGCCGGACGACCTGATAGGTACGGCGCAGCGTATTGAGAACGAGGAGGCCTTCAGGAGCGAAATCCTGGAGGAAACTCATCCTGATTTGCTCTGTGCCGTGGAACGATGCGGCCGGACCGCTGATGGGACATACCGGAACATGAACGGGAGGGACATTTCACGTTTTACCGCGCCCCTCGATACGCTGTTTCTCGGCCCTCCCAAAGATGTTCTGACTGTAGGTATCGGCGATGGGGGGAACGAAGTGGGGATGGGGCTCTTGCGGGACGTTATTCACGAGGAACTTTCAGTGGAATCCAGTGTCGTTCCTGTGCAATACCTCATCCTTTCCACGGTATCCAACTGGGGCGCCTATGGACTGATCCGATACCTTGAAATCCTTTCCGGAATCCCGTGCCTTCCAGATCCGGCGGAGGTTGCCGACTGGATTGCCAGGAGTGTTGAAAGAGGCGCGGTGGATGGAATCAGCGGGTTGAATGTGTTGAAGGTAGATGGATTTGAACTGGATAGGGAAAGGGCGGTCATTGATTCCTTGAGGCATTGCCATTTGGAAGATTCGGGGAGTTGCCGGTAGTCTTTTTCAGGCGGAGTGGACCTGTTTTTGCTTTGATAAACGTGATATGATGCCCCTGATAAAGATGGAAATGGAGTTTTTTCCATCCTGAAACCTTAAACAGAAAAAAGAGAAGGGAGATGAGAATGAAGAGAGGAAGAAAACTTGCCATCAGTGTAATTTTGCTGGGGTGCCTGGCTATGCCGGCGGGGGCGTTCGCGTCGGCACTGACGCCTCTGGTCAATCAGGCGGAATCCCGTTACGCGGCCGGGGATGTTCTGGGGGCGGCCAGCGCCTTGAGGCGGGCCCTGGTCACCGTGTATAATCACTCTACCATTAGTGTTCAAAGGGCGGTGCTGGTCAAAAGCAAGCCGGCCGGCTTTGGGATGATCCAGCCCCGGGGAAACAACGTCTTCAAACCGAACGAAACTATACTCATTTATGTGGAACCGGTCGGGTATCATTTCGCCAGGCAGGGTGACGCCTTTAACTTTGGGGTAACGGCGGATTTTTCCGTCACGGATACCAAGGGAAACATTCTTGGCGGCAAAAAAGGTTTTGGAAGCTGGGGAATCACGACCCAGGGCCGTCCTCTGTTCGATTTTTTCATGACCCTGACCTACAATTTTACGGGGATCAAACCGGGCAAATATTTCATCCTGACCACCCTGAATGACAAACACGGGGGCGGGTCGGTTACGATAAAGACGCCGATTACCATCATCAAGTAGGGAACAAATCCGGCCTCTGATCAAGGTCAGGGATTTATTAGTATAGTAGCCATGCCTTTGAAGGAGGTATAGATGTTTGAGTTCAGCCTCGAGGTTCCCGCGGACCTAACAGCGCTTCATCTGGTTCAGAACTTTATCAAGGATTCCGCCGAGTTATGCGGTTATTCAGCAAAAGAACTTCAGAAATTTCCCCTCATCGCGGAAGAGGCCTTTGTTTATACGATCCGTTTGCTGAAAGCTGATCAGAGTGAATCAAAGGTTAGGGTGGTCGCGAAAACAGACGAGAAAAATTTGATTATTTCTTTCCTGGATAAAGGAATTCCTTTTGACTCGGAGGAAGAATATAACGATTTAGAGAAGCTTGAGCTGATGATTATCCGGGCCAGTTGCAGCGACCTCAAATGGGTCAGCCTGGGAAAAGAAGGGAAAGAGCTGCGGATGTTATTCCCAAGGCCGGTAAAGGATATTACCCAATACCAGATTCCTGCACCCAAGGTCAGCAAGGTGACGCCCTCGGCCGAGAATGTCATCATCCGGAGGCTAAACCTTACAGAAGCCAGCAAGCTTTCACGCCTCATTTACAAGACGTATGGGTACACGTATCCCAATGAAGATCTCTATTATCCCAATGTAATTAAACAGCTCAATGAAAATGGGGATCTTGTTTCTGTCGTGGCAGTGGATACTGAGTCCAACGATGTGGTGGGGCACTACGCGATCGAACGATATGGCCAGTCAGATACCGCGGAAATTGGCCAGGCCGTTCTCGCGCCTGAATATCGTGGGAAGGGCCTGCTGATCAAGCTGAGGAAAAAGCTGGAAGAAACTGGTCGAGACATTGGTCTGAAAGGGATCTACGCCCAGTCTGTTACGAGCCATACCAAGACACAACGGGTCAATGAGAAATTTGGCGCCAGAGTCAGCGGAATCACCTTCGGCCTGGTCCCTGAGGTTCTGAATTTCAAGAAGATGGATATCCGACCCCTTTCACAGCGAGAAACCTGTTTTTACTATTTTAAGAATTTTATCGTGGATGAGGGGAAAGAGATCTCTCCTCCTGAAAACCATCGAAAAATAATCACAAAGATATATGAGAACATTCATGTTCCTTTTAACCTGAGGGATACGGATTATGTAAAACAGGCACGAAGTGGAATCGACGCGAATTTTCACGCCTCCTGGGGGCTGGCGACAATTGATATCACTGCCATAGGGGAAGATTTTCGTGAGGCTTTCACCCAGGCGTGGCTTCAATTGAGGTATGTCGCGAAAGCCGATGTAATCCTGCTGCATCTGCCCATCAGTGAGGGACGGATTGATGACATTGTCGACCAGGTGGAAGAAAGGGGGTTTTTCTTCTGTGGCGTTGCTCCTTACCATTTGAATGGAAGAGATGCCATGCGCTTTGAATATGTGAACACGTTAATCGATACTTCCAAGATCAACGCTTATTCAGACTTTGGGCAGGAAATTTTGGGCTATTGCGCTGAAATGATGAGAAAAGCACAAAATTGATCGATATCTTCAGGAAAAATCGGGGATTCTTCCCATTTTGGCTGGCCCGCGTGATTTCTCTTGTCGGGGACGGGGTTCAGGCCCTGGCAATCCTGTGGCTGTCATACAACTTCTACAAGTCTTCCCTCATTGTTGGGATCGTCATGATCTCAGTGTCTCTCCCGGGGATTCTTATCTCTCCTTTCGCGGGGAACCTCGCTGATAGGGCCAAACGGCCCCATATCATGGTGGCGGCAGACCTGGCCCGGTTTGTCTGCGTGGGGGTTCTCGCCTTTCTTTCTTATGAACAGGCCCTGACACTAACTTCCCTGATTATTCTCAGCGTCGTCATTTCACTGGCAAGCGCATATTTTAACCCCTCGGCCATGGCGTTTCTCCCGCAGGTCGTCCGAAGAGAAGATGTGACGCGAGCCAACGCTCTGACTCAAATCAGCTCAAATGTCAGCATGATTCTGGGGCCTCTTGTGGGGATGTCTCTGATCGTGGCTATTGGTGTTTCGACGGCTTTTGCCATCAATTCTGTTTCATTTCTCTTCTCGGCTCTCCTGATTGGAAGGATCAAGGCACAGTTCAAGGCCCCTCCTCTCGAGGAGAAAAGGGGGGGTATCTGGGGAACCCTGATCAACGGATTCAGGCTGCTTAAGCGGTATCCCATTGCCTCGAAGATGCTTGATAAAGCCGCGGTTATCAACTTTTTTTACGCATCCATTCCCATCATCATTCCCATTTTTGCGGGAGGAATATACCAGTCGGGCGCCAAGGGGATCGGGATCATGATGGGTGTGTTCGGCGCGGGAATGTTTGTCTCGTCTTTACTACTCAGTGTTTCGAGACTCGCGTTCTGTTCCGTCAAGATAAAACTAACGGTTGCCCTGACCGTTATGGGGGCAGTGTTTGTCGCATTTGGCATGGTTCATACCCTTGCAGTGACCCTCGGCGCTTTGTTTGTAATTGGGTTTACGTTGAATTTCACCAATATTCACCTTATCTCTCTTTACCAAAAGGTCTTGCCCAACGAGGTGCTGGGACGCATTATGGCGTTTATGACCGCCATATCCCTTTCTCTTCAACCGCTGAGCTACGGCCTGACAGGGGCCTTTGCCGACATGATCGGGGTAACCTGGGTCCTGACTGTCAGCGGGATTATTATCATGATTAGCGCTTTGAGAATCTATTTCATCAAGGAATTGGAGGTTGCGGATGACGGACAAATTCAGCCTGTTTGAGAATGTCAGGGAGACAGTCAGGGCGTACCGGCGCTTCTTGAAAGATACTGGAAAAGAGCAGATTAAGGGTTGGGAGGACATTCCAGTCTGTAATAAACAGAATTACCTGCTGCGGTACCCCCTGGAGGAGCTTTACCGGGAAGGATCCCTGGACAGGTGCTTCCTCATCGGGGCGTCGAGTGGTTTTTCCAGCGAGGGAACAGTTCTCTGGCTGAAAAAGGCCGAGGATGAAGAGGTTTACCTGCAAGCGGTTAAAGATCTCCTCATCCGTGATTATGCCATCCACGAAAAAAGGACACTGATTATCGTCTCTCTGGCATTTGGAACCTGGATCGGAGGGATGCAGATTGCCTGCACCTTTAGAAAGCTGGCAGGGGATATGGACGGGGTCACCGTGGCTACTCCCGGGATTGACCTGAAAGAATCGGTCTATATCGCTACGCGCCTGGGGAAGCTTTTCGAACAGATCCTCTGGGTGGTCAACCCGTCAAGTATCAGTATCATCTACGCTAACCTGTTGAATTCTCCCGAACTGCTGAAAGGGAAGATTTATTTCCCTGTGGTTGGAGAATATTTCACAGAGTCTTTCAGGGAGTCTTTTGCCCGCAAATTTGGCCATGAGGCGGATAACCCCTTTGTCGTTAAAACAGGTTATGGATCCGCGGACACAGGGGATTTGGGGATTGAGCGGGTAGAAACGATTCGTTTGAGAAAGTTCCTGGAACGTAACCATGACCTGGCTGAAAAGATCTTCGGAGAACCGGCCGCTCCCATGCTGTTTAAAAAAAATCCTAAGGCCTTTATCGAGACCATTCATGGGAATATTGTGGTCACGAAAAACCAGTTTATTCCCCTGATCCGTTACGATACAAAGGACCGTGGAGGGATTGTCCGAAAATCCTTTCTCCGTCAGGCTGGAGTGGATGAGGACTTTTTGGAGGAGCTTCCCGATGAGATTCTCTATGTTTTCGGACGTGTGGAGGATGCCATCGTTTTTTATGGCACGAACCTGGATGTCGCGCATGTAAGCGATTTCCTTACCTCCCTGAATGAATCGTACGCCTATGGGGGATTGTTTGAGATTGAGCCGAAGGAAAAGAAAGGTGTGGAACTTTTTGAATTCACTATCTATGTGGATGAAGCCAGAAAGGGTCTTGAAATCCGCTATCGGCACGCTCTGATTGATTTTCTGAAGGCGTCATCCAACGAGTTTGCGGCGAAATACGATAAACTGGCCAACGCCGTGGGAGGAGACCTCATCGATGTACGGCTGAGAGACATTCATACCAAACAGATTGATAAAAAACACAGAGTGGTCAAAAAGGGGCGTTAAAATGATGCCAGCCATAAGCAGAGAAGAACAGTTCCAAAGGGCCTACCGAATTGTTGAAGTGGCCCGACAGAAGTCGAGATACTACGGTGAAAGATATAAAGACCTAGGTGAGATCCGAACCTACGAAGACTGGTTGCGGATTCCCTTTATGACCCATGACGCCCTGTATAACCATACCTACCCGAGATCCTTGGCCATGCTGACCATGCCGGTAGAGGGAATGGTGGTAACGTCCACGGGGGGCTCGAGCGGGTTCGCCCGATATGGCGTTCTTACGTACGACGAATGGGATGCGTTTGTCCGGGTTCAGGCAGAGGCTCTGAAGCTGATGGGGATTACCTCCACGGATCTTGTGGCGAATCTTTTCGTGGCGGGTAGCCTCTGGCCATCGTTTTTCTCTTTGCATGAGGTGTTAAAAGAGGTTGGGGCGGTCCATCTGCCCATCTCCGCAAATATCGAAATTGACCGGATTCTCGCGTACATCCTGGAGTTCAAACCCACCGTTCTGTTGAGCCTGCCGACAGTTTTTGTCTTTCTCGCGGATAAGATTATCCAGCAGAAGCTGAACGTCAGTCACGTGAGAATGATCGGGTACGCTGGGGAACACATGAGTGAAAACATCCGGAAACACTTGCGGAACGCCTTCGGAGAAGATGTCCAGATCAGGGCCCTCGCTTACACGAGCGCGGATTGTGGCCTGATGGGATACCAGTGTGACCAGTGTGATGCAAAGGTTTATCATGTGCCGACCGACTTTCAGTTCATTGAGATCTACAATTTCGAGGAGGACAGGATCTGTGATTCGGGGGAACCGGGAGAGGTTGTCGTAACGAATCTGGCTCGGGTTTCCTTCCCGATTATCCGTTACAGAGTTGGAGACCTGGCGACATGGCAAACATCTCCATGCCTCTGCGGTGACAGAAACCCCACCCTGTCGCTTGGAGGCCGGGCCGGTGACGATTTCAAGCTGGGAGGGGCCTTTATATCCATGAGCACGGTTGAAAAGGCGATCGCGCCCTTCGTCTCGCGGGACGGAATCAGTGCCAACTATCAGCTTGAGGTCGAGGATATCAGCGAAAACAAAATGCGTATTGTGCTGAGAATCGAGTCTTCGGATATCGAGAACTCTAAACGACGGGTAAAAGAGATCGAAGAGAGCATGAAACACCGGATCGACGAGATCAAAGTGGGAGAGGACCTGGGATATATCACTTTCGAGGTCCATTTCGTCGAGCTGGGCGCATTGCCCCGGAGTCCGATTACGGGAAAAGTTAAGCGCTTGAAAGATAAAAGAGTGGAGGAAGCTCAACCATGAAATCCCTCGATGCCTTGTTTGAAATAAAAGACGCCTACTGTGACACGGAACCTTGCAGAGAGATCTTCTTCAAAGCGATGAAAGAGGCCTTTGCATACCATTTTGAACGTAGTTCCGTTTATCGGGAGATCTGTAAAAATGAGGGGTTTACCCCAATGGATTTGACGGATGAATCCAAGCTGTCCAAAATTCCGCATATCATGGTCAACGCCTTCAAGTGGCATACCTTTAAGTCAATTCAAGAAGAAGAGATTGCCTATGAATTTACCTCAAGCGGGACCAGCGGCCAGAAGAGCCATATCCTTTGGGACGAAGGGTCTCATCAGAGGCAGGGTCTTATGCGGGAGCGGATGATGGAGACCCTTGGCCTGATTAGCCGCGTCCCCGTCAACTACCTGATCTTTGCTTATGCCCCTGAAGTCAGCGAAAGCAAGGGGGCCGCTTATGCCAATCAGATGTATGCCACGTTTGCTCCCGCAAAAGGAAAGGCCTTTGCCATTCGGCCGGATGCCCGTGGCCTTCCTTTTTTTGACGTGGACAGTGTGGTCAAGGTTTTGGGTGGGTACGAACGGGAAAGGATCCCGGTTAGGATGATAGGGTTTCCCGCTTTTATTCATGAAACGATGCTACACTTGAAAGAGCGGGGCCTGACCCTGCGGTTGCCAAAAGAAAGCCTGGTGATTACCGCGGGGGGATGGAAAGACAAGGAAGACAAAAAGATTCCCTTGGAGGAATTCAGGCGGGAACTGAAAGAGACCTTTGGCATCGGTGAGGATCGGTTAAGAGATGTCTATGGCTTCGTGGAACACGGGGTGCCGTATATCACCTGTGCCAAAGGACATTTCCACGTGCCTGTCTATGCCCGAGCCTTTGCGAGAAAGCCCGGAACGCTGGAACGTCTTGGATACGGAGAGAAGGGGCTTCTCCATGTGATAAGCCCCTACAATCTCGCACAACCGGCGCTTTCCATCCTTTCAACAGACTATGTGGTGATTCAGAAGGATTGTGGATGTGGCATAACCACCGATTATCTTGAACTCATGGGAAGAGCCGGTGTAAAAAAACACCAGGGATGCGCCATTACGGCCACAGAACTGTTAACCAGGTAAGAGTTAAGGGGATTTGGGATGGAGATGTATTATTTTGGCGAGATGAAGAATTTTGAAGAGGGGATGACGCGGGAAAATATGGCTGCGACCCTTTCGGTGGCAAGCTCCCTCAAAAGGGAGGCGGAGCAGCTTGCCACCGAAGATATCCTGAACGTTTTTGATAAATTGTCCCGCCTCTGGATAGACCGGGACTATCCCTACACTCGTGAGGCGCTGGAGAAACTTCCCGGAATGATTGGGTTTAGCGCCCCCATGGTATATGAGGGGATTAAAACCATGTGTTCTCTCCTGAGAAGAGATAACATGGAGACAAGAATTATTTGTGACTTGGGTGAAAGGCATGTCCTGGACGGGTGGACCTATCACCCCCGGTTTAAGGGATACATGATGGCGAAGCCTCGAGGAGTTGTTGCCCACGTTTCCGCGGGCAACGTCTTTGTTGGGGGCGTGGACAGCCTGATTCAGGGCCTGATTACAAAAAACGTGAACATTATGAAGATGTCAACGGCCGATCCTCTCTTTCCCGTCTTGTTTGCCCGGAGCCTCAAGGGAAACGACCCTACGGGGATTCTGCATAAAACGATGGCGCTCTTACACTGGAAAGGCGGTGATGCCCGAATCGAGGAGCCCCTCAAACAGGCGTGCGATGCTATTGTCGTATACGGTGGTGCGGAGACAATTCGGAGTTACCGAGCGGGACAAGGACTGCACACAAAACTGATAGAATATGGTCCGAAATACAGTTTTGTGCTGGTTGGGGAGAGAGCACTTCGCGAAAGAGGCGTGCCCGAGGTGGCCAGGCAAATCGCACGGGATGGCCTCATGTGGGAGCAGTCGGCCTGCTCTTCTCCTCATGTCGTTTATGTGGAAGGCGAAGAAAATGCCCGCACCCTGATGGAGGCGATTGCCGAGGCTTATGACACTTGGCAGGAGACACTGCCCCAAGGGACGGTTTATGAGGATGAAGCGGTTGAAATAACCAAAGTCAGAGAACTGGCGAAGGTGGAAAAGGCCCTGGGAAGAGGAGACCTGCGGACCGGCCGGAAGGGACTCAGCACCGTGGTTTATCAGGACAGCAGGGAGTTCCAGATTTCCTCCCTGAACCGGACCTTGTTTGTCAAAGCACTCGACAGCCTTGATGAGGTCTTAGCGGCGGTTGGGCCGATGGGGGCGTATATTCAGACCGTTGCCGTGCTGGCGGGGGATAAGCAGGCCAGGGAGATTGCGGCCTCCCTATGCTCCCTGGGTGCAGATCGGATCGTGGAAATCGGAAGGATGGCGGTTCGAAAGCATGGGACTCCCCACGATGGAACGAAGGGGCTGGGCGAGCTGGTGAAATGGGTCTCTCTCGCAAGAAATGACGTGGAAGCGGACTGGGATCTGGGCGCGCTGTGGGAAAAATATGACCCTCAAAAAGACACTTTTGATTTTCTGGAAAAAGAGGAGCGCGACGCCTTGACCTTGAAACGTCTTCAGCGGATTGTCAGGTATGCCCGTGAGCATTCACCTCTGTTGAAAAAGCGTTATAAAGATTTGGAGTTCAAAAGCTTCGAGGAATTCAGGAAGTTTCCTCTGCTGACGGGAAATGATTACAAAACCTATTTGCCACCCCATGGCTATGGGTTGCTTTGTGATGATGTGGCGACGGGATACGTATTCTCCAGCGGAGGCACAACAGGGGCTCCCAAGGTTGTATACCGTACCCTGGAAGAACAGCATTTTAACGCCGTACGACTGGGTAAGGGATTGGCCCTCTCGGTTTTCGGCGACGGTGATGTAGTGGCCAATCTGCTTTTCTCGGGAAACATGTGGGCCTCGTTTGTTTCTTACAACCAAGCCCTGGAACACACAGGATGCCGGATTCTACCGATCGGGGGAAACCTTCCCATCGGCGAAATTGTTCAATCACTGATAAGCTTTAAAGCAAATTGCATTATCACCATCCCATCAGTTCTCTTGAGCGTCGCGGAATATGTTGATCAGTCCCGCTCGGACCTGAAGATTGAGAAAGTCTCCACTGGTGGCGAGCATCTTTTTGAAGAGGCTAAAGCCTACCTGAGCAAAGTGCTTGGGGTTAAGAAATTTGCTTCCACGGGATACACGACGAATGACACGGGTGCGATCGGATATCAGTGCCCTTATTGCGAACGGGGCGTTCATCATGTTCACGAAGACCTTCATTACGTAGAGATTCTTGATGAGGATGGGAATCCATGCGGGCCCGGGCAGATCGGACGCATTGTCGTTACCAACCTTCAGCGAAGGCTAATGCCAACGATCCGGTATGAAGTGGGAGACCTGGGACGCTGGATTGAGTGTTCCTGCCCATGTGGCAGGAAAACACGTCTTTTTGAACTTCTCGGCCGGAGTGATGATGTCCTGATTATAGGAGGAGGTAATATCCATCCGGAAGTCGTTGCCGAGGCCATTTTTCACGTGGGGGGACTGAGCAATCATTTTCAGATGATTGGAGAAATCTGGAACAGAAAGGATCGGCTCCGTGTCTGTGTGGAAGCGATGGAAGAACAGGTTTCAGATGCCCGGAAAAAGGAGGGGGTGTTAAAAGAAGATCTCTACAATCGTTCCAAAGAGTTGAGAACCATGTACGAGAGAGGATTAATTGAGGATATCACTGTTGAGATTGTTCCGAAAGATACACTTGAGCGAAATCCCCGGACCGGGAAAATCAGAATCGTGGTGGATACGAGGAAATGAATATTTTTAAGTCTGAATGGAGAAAACTCATAACCGGTTGGGAAAATTGATCAAAGTATGGGGTATCATATTTTTCTTTCTATATATCCTTATATCTCTCTCATATCCCCATAGAGGATACAGTTGGTGGGGCAGACGAGGACACAGGCGGGGGCGTCGTTGCCCTTCAGGCGTTCGATGCACAGGTCACACTTTACGGCGATTTCCCTGCCCTCATCGAACTGCATGGCGCCAAAGGGACAGGCCTCTATGCAGGCCTTGCATCCGATACAAAGGGCCTCATCAATGAGAACAATCCCCTGAGTATTTATCGAAATGGCCTCCGCAGCGCAGGCGTTTTTGCAGGGTGCATCCTCGCAATGGTGGCAATAGATCGGGATAAAGTCAGGGGCTTTCTCAATGACTTTTACCAGCCTGGGCCCAACCCCGAACATGTTCCTATTTGCAGGCGATTTCACAGGAATGGCACCCGATACAGTCATTTTCAAAGAATTTCAGCGACACCTTTTCCATCTTAGGAGCCTCCTGGACATTTTGTTTCTGTTCCACCGCGGGTTTTTGCTGCCTTCCGATTTAGGGGGTTCTTCACCCGGAGAGTCATGATTGTTCCCCGGCAGGATAAATTTTGCACAAGCAGGCCCGCAGATTGGTCGCCCCGATGGCCGGATCCATGTTGGCATGGGCGTTATCCGTCAAAAGATTGATATTGGATATTTCCCACCCGTGCCCGGGGTCTTTTATCTCGGGATACCACCAGCCATGTTCCGCCACGATGACCCGAGGATCGATTCCGTCATTCAGCTTCGCCCGCTCTTTTGCCCGTCCCCTTGGGGACTCGATCCACACCCAGTCTCCTTCCTTGATCCCGTGTCTTTTCGCGGTTTCCGGGTGGATCTCCACGAGGGGATCGGGCCTGATCTCCCTCAGCCAGGGAACATTCCGGTTCGCGGAGTGGAAAAAGGTCGGGATGCGTAACCCCGCGTTCAGGATATAGGGGTACTCCTCTGAAAGATCCGGCCTGGAGACGGGGCTCTCCGGGAGTTCGGTGTATTTCGGAAGGGGATCATAGCCCCATTTCTCCAGGATGGTGGAATAGAGCTCGACCTTTTTCGTGGATGTGGAAAATCCCCTCTCTTTGTATTTATAGTATGCCATCTTTCCTTGCAGGTAGCCTTTTTCCTTGAATTGCTCCCAGGTCAGGCCGGTTGGCTCCAGGGGGTAATCCAGGGCATCCTCGACAGTGTCCCACCATTCCTGCCCCATCCTTTTGCCCAACTCCATGAATATCTTGTGATCCTGCCAGCACTCCCCTATCTCACACACTTCTGCCGGGCCAGGACAAAACCGGGTAGTGTATAAAATTTTGTGTAAAAAGGGGTAAGGGGTAGAAAGGAGGCGCTTTTCCTAATAGGATTTGGGTAATGAAAGAAACAGAAACCCTAAGAAAGGAGAAGCGCCATGAAGTTGGAGATAAGTGTACCAGAGATAGTGGAAGTC
>WGDA01000132.1 GCA_015493505.1 Pseudomonadota bacterium
GCTGAGAGTCCACAGTTACGTGGCAACCCCATGAACCTGATCTGGGTAATACCAGCGGAGGGAAGCGATGAAAGTTTCTGGTCTGTTTGTCAGAATCATCTGCTCTAATTTGTCCACACACCGTTTTTCGGGTTCTTCATTGACCGCGCGGAAAAGATCATGAAGCTCACCCGGATGTTTCGTGACCTGGGGCCCGCCTGGGTCATCAGCGCCGTCGCGTGCGGCCCCGCCACCCTGGCCAGCGTGTCCCTCTCGGGCAGCAGCTTCGGCTATGCGTTCCTGTGGGTCGTCCTCCTTAGCGCGGTTTTCGGCGCCACGGCCCAATACCTGGCAGCCAAGACGGGCGTCATTTTCGAAAAGGGCATCATCTCGCTCGTCACGGAACGGTTCGGAAAAACCGTCGGTTTTCTGCTGACCATCGACGCCCTGGCCGCCACGTGGCTGGCCGCCATAGTCCTGATGAAGGCCCTCGTGGGCGTGACCTCTTACCTGACCGGCATCGCGACCCCCTGGTGGGGCGTGGTCTACGCCATCGCCTTTTCATTCCTGCTCATCCGGGGGGGGTATCCCCTGTTCGAAACCATCTGCAAACTGCTGGTCATCGGAATCCTCCTCTGTTTCCTGGCGACCCTTTTTGTGGTTCCCATCGACTGGCTCGCGGCGGCGAAAGGCATCATCCCCTCTCTGCCGGGCGGGGCCAAGGGGGCCGTCATGATGGCGGGTATCATGGGAGGGGCGGTGCACATCACCATCATCTCCATGCACTCCTATACGGTCCAGGAACGAAACTGGAAGATCCGGGACTTTCCCATCATGCGCATCGACGTCATCTCCTCCATGCTGATTGCCTTCGGGCTGTACAGCGTGGTGATTTTTCTGGTTTCCGCCGCGACCCTGCACGCCCATGGCATTCACGCGAAAGGGGCCCTGGGTGTGGCCAAAAGCCTGAAACCTCTGCTGGGGCCCTATGCCTCGGTCGCCTTCTTTTCGGGCCTGTGGGGCGCGACCGTTTCCACCATCATGCCCACCTTCCAGGCCGGCGCCTACTTCATCGGTGATTTTTTCCACTTCCCGCTGAAACCGGAAGACAACCGCTTCAAGGCCGCGATCCTCGCGGGTGTCCTCCTCAGCCTCATCGGCCCCTTCCTGAAAGGCGCCTTTTTCCCCCTCCTCATCGTGATGCTGGCGCTGGGTCTGTGCGGCACCCCCTTCGTGCTCATCCTGCTGCTTATGCTTTTAAACACGCGCCGCGTGTCGATGCTGGGTATGAAAAACCGCTGGATCTCAGCCCTGGGGGCCATTACCACAGCCATCTCCCTGTTCCTGGCGGTTCGGTTCATCGCCTCTCTCCTTGGGAGGCTGAAATGAAGACCTGCCGCCCCTTCGATGGTCTGAAGACACTGATCGTTGGAGACGTCAACACGGGGAAAACCGCCTACACCCGCCTGCTGCTGCTGAACTGCCGGGGAAAAAAGCCCATCGTCGTCCTGGATATGGCCCCAGAGGCGCAAAAGGGGGTCGGGGGAAAAATGGCCGTCCCCGTTGAATCCGGCATTCACGCCTTCACCACCCTCATCCGTCCCCCGCGACTGACGGCAAAAAATGACCACGAAGCCCGGAAGATCGCCCTGGAAAATGCCGAAAGGATCGAGCGAGACCTCCTCTCCAAAGCCGAGGCGATTCCCGCCGAGGCGCTGATCATAAACGATGTATCGCTCTATCTCCAGATGGGAGACCTGAAACGGCTGCTCCAGGTCCTGAACCGATTTCCCACGGTCATCATGAATGGATACCTTGGAAATTCCTTTCCCGACGGCCCTCTGACACGCCGGGAACGGGAAAACATGCGCCGCCTCATGGAAAACTGCGATCAGGTTATCGAGGCGGAGGGACTGGATGAGCAAGACACATAGACGGCCTGAACGAAGCTCAGCCCATGACACTTTTATCAGCAAAGGGGGAACACATGCGGTTTACAAGACCTGTCGTTTTAACCATCGCCGGTTCGGATTCCGGTGGAGGCGCGGGAATCCAGGCCGACCTGAAGACCATCACGGTTCATGGATGTTTCGGTGTCAGCGCCCTCACGGCCCTCACGGCTCAAAACACCGTGGGCGTGCAGGGCATTCACCCCGTCCCGCTTGACTTCATCCGGCGGCAACTAGCTTCGCTTTTCGACGACTTCACCATCGTGGCCGCCAAAACGGGCATGCTGCACTCTGGTGAGGTGGTTCACGTGGTAGCCGAAATCCTGAAACGCCACAAGGGATTCAAGCTCGTCTGTGACCCCGTCATGATCGCCAAGAGCGGGGATAAACTCCTCGAGGATGACGCCATTTACGCCCTCAGGGCAGAGTTGCTGCCCCTGGCCACCGTAGTCACCCCGAACATCCCGGAGGCGGAGGTACTCTGGGGACAGCCCATCCAAAGCGACGCCGACAGGGAGGCCGCGTGCCGGGCCATCCACGCCATGGGGCCCGAAACAGTTCTTCTCAAGGGAGGGCACGCCGGGGGAGACGTCAGCACCGACCTGCTGTTTGACGGCGAGGTGTTTCACCGATTCACCACGCCGCGGTATCCGACGCCCAACACCCATGGAACCGGATGCACCACGTCCGCGGCCATCGCGGCCAACCTGGCCCTGGGAAAAGACGTGGTCACCGCCGTCGCGGACGCCAAACGGTACATGGATACGGCGATCCGCTTTTCCCTTTCCATCGGTCATGGACACGGCCCCACGGACCATTTCGCGGCCATTCAACGGGAGCAGGAACGCTATCGCGTGCTCCGGGCCCTTTCGGAAGCGGTGGCGTTTTTCAGCCGCCATCAGGCGGGGCGCCTGATCCCGGAAGTCCAGACCAACATCGCCTACGGGCTCCCCTTCGCGCTCACCCATGAAGAAGTCGCCGCCATCCCGGGACGCGTTGTTTCCCTGAACGGGTTTCCCCACGCCTCCGGGTGTCCGGCCTTTGGGGCCTCCCGGCACATCGCCAACATCGTCCTGACGGTCCTTCGCTTCTCCACCGAACACCGAAGCGTGATGAATATCCGATACGATCCCGACTACCTGAAGAACGCCGAAAAAGAGGGGTTCACGATTGCCTCCTTCGACCGCCGGGATGAGCCGGCCTCCGTCAAGAGCCAGGAAGGATCGACCCTTGAATGGGGCACCCAGGAGGTGCTCACGCGCCTAAACACCATTCCGGACCTCATCTACGACACCGGCGACGTGGGCAAGGAGCCCATGATCCGGTTGATTGGCAAGACTCCCATGGAGGTGGTCATGAAGGCGCTGAAAACGGGTGAGATTGAAACCCGCTAACCAACAGGAGGGAACAACGATGAACGCCTTGACGCCTGTCGATCCCCGCGAAAGGACATGGGGCGGGATTGATTTCTTTATCCTCTGGGCCGGCGCGGGCATCTCGCTGGCGGAGATCTGGGCCGGCGGCATGCTTCGCCCGCTGGGGTTTATCACTGGACTTGCGGTCATCATCGTGGGACATCTCATCGGGAACACCGCCCTCGCCCTGGGCGGGATGTTCGGCTCCGAGAACGGCATCCCCACCATGGTGGCCCTCCGGCCATCCTTCGGCATTCGGGGCTCCTATCTCGCCTCCATCCTCAACATCATCCAGCTCGTCGGCTGGACCGCCGTCATGATCTGGATCGGGGGAAACGCCGCCGACGCCCTGCTGAAATCCTCCCTGGGATCCCACCCCAGGGCGTGGATGATCGGGATCGGCATCGTCACGATCGCATGGTCCTTCGTGGGGGAGACCTTTTGGAAATGGTTGCAGCGGGTCTCCGTCACGGGGCTGTTGCTCCTTTCCCTGGCCATGACGGTCATGGTCTTTCGCTCCTACGGTTGGCACCACCTGGTCGCCACCCCTCAGAAATCGGGGTTGCCAATCCCCCTCGGGATCGATCTGGTCATCGCCATGCCCATCTCCTGGCTTCCGCTCGTCGCCGACTACTCCCGGTTCAGCCGGGGGAACCACCCCGCCTTCTGGGGAACGTGGTGGGGATACTTCATCGTCAGCAGCTGGATGTTCCTGGTGGGCCTTGCCGCAGCCATCGCCACCAAGAGCGACACCCCGGACGCCATGGTCATGCAGCTCATGGCGACCTTCGGGTGGGTTGTTCCGGCGCTGCTTATCGTGCTTTTTTCCACCTTCACGACCACGTTCCTGGATATCTACTCCACCGCCGTCTCGGCCCAGAACCTCTTTCCCTCCCTGGGAGAAAAACGGGGCATCGTCGTGACGGGCGTCCTGGGCATCCTGATTTCCCTGATTTTCGACGCCACCCAGTATGAGAACTTCCTCCTGCTGATCGGGTCCTTCTTCTGTCCCATGTTCGGCGTGGCGCTGGTGGATTTCTTCTATCACCGAAAGAGAAAATTCGAGATTCAGGAGCTGGACCGTCATCAGGGGTTATACTGGTACCAGGGAGGGTTTCACGCGACCGCCATCCTCGCGTGGATTGTCGGAGCGGTTCTTTACCAGGTCAGCTACCGCGCCGGCTGGGCCATGGGCGCCACCCTGCCATCCATGGTTGTCGCGGGTCTTCTCTACCTCGCTTTCAACCCCAAACGCCCCGCAACCGCCTGACGTCAGGACCGACAAGGCGCGAAAAAGGGGGCATCTCATGGAGACGCCCCCTTTTCAGTTACGAGATTAAAAAATCTGCTTACAGTGCCTTCTGGACATTCTTTGCCACAGGACCGCGGTCACTTTCTTCGATATCGAAGGTGACTTCTTCGCCCTCTGACAGTGTCTTGAAACCAGGCATGTTGATGGAGGAAAAATGAACAAACAGATCTTGTCCGTTTTCCTGCTCGATAAAGCCGTAGCCTTTCTTTTCGCTAAACCATTTTACTTTTCCGACTGCCAACACTCTCGACCTCCTTTCTTAATTTTTTCATGGTCCCTGCCTAAGGTCGAAACGCCGGCAAACGGAAAAACTTCCAAAGCCTAACAAGCGAAACCGACCCGCTCTTGTAGCCGGGCCATACAATCTGACCCCTTTGTATCATGGGAGTTTTGGGAAAGTCAAGCCAAAACAGGGCAATTTTGCCCAAACTTCCCAATTTATTTTTTGGGGACCGAAAAGGCCCTTTCAATCTTGGCGTGTTTTCTCAGGCTTTTAAGCATAGCCTGCACCTCATCCTGAATCTTTTTCTGTTTCAGGTACGCCTTGATCTTGTCCTCTACCTTCGCGAAAGCGACCATCGAGGCCGGCTTCTTGCCCGTCACCTTGATGATATGAAACCCAAACCGTGTTCGGACGATCCCGCTTACCTGTCCAACCTTCATTCCAAACGCCGCGTCTTCAAAGGGCTTGACCATCTGGCCCCGCCTGAAGAATCCCAGGTCGCCACCGTTTTTGGCGCTGGGTCCCTCAGAGACCTCTTTCGCGACCTTGGCAAATTTCTCGCCTTTCTTCAGCCTTTTCTGGGCGGCCTCAATCTTCTTCCTGGCGGTGGCGACCTCTTTCTTGGTGGCCTTAGGACCCACCTTAATCAGGATATGGCTCGCCCGCACCTCTTCCGGCCTCTTGAATATCTTCTCATGAGAATCGTAAAAGGCCTTCGCCTCTTTGTCGCTGATCTTGACTGTCGGCGCGATCTCTTTGTCAATCATCTTTTTAACGGCAAGCTGCCGCTTGATCTGGGTTTCCAGCTCACTTTGCGTCAGGCCAACCGATTTCAGGGCCTTCTCGAAGCTCCCCTTCTCCGGGAACTGCTTCTTCAACCCCTCGATCTGTTTGTCAACCTCTCCCTTTGAAATCTTGATGCCATCCTTCTGGCTCTTCTGATACAACAGCTCCCGATCGATGAGCGTCTCCAGGATATTCCCCTTGACGTTTTCGAGCTGCTTGCCCTCCAGCTTCTTCCCCGCCTGAACGAATCGCCGCTCCAACTGGGTCAGGGCGCGGTTGAAATCCTTCTGGGAGATGGCCACACCATTCACCACGGCCACGCTGCCCTTCGGCACGCTCGCCATGGCAACCGCCCCCAGCACGATCAACAGGCTGGCAATCAGGCCGGCTGTCAATCCCCCTCTTTTGATCATTTTTTTCCCAAACATACAATCCTCCTTATAAAATTTAAGCCCCGCAAGGGGCCCCATCAGACACCTCTGACTTTTTTTATTTGCATCTTAACAGATACTACGGGGAGGCGCAAGGTTCAGGCGGGGGCCCTCCACCCCGTTCGCGGATTTTGGGGGGGCGGGTTTCCCTTGCGGCCTGACCGGGCGTGTGTTAAAAAGTTATCCCAGAAAACAATGAAAAACGGCGAGGAATGGATGATGATTCCAGATTTGAAAGAACGTCTCAAAAAATATCGGCACCAAATCTCCACCCTTCGGGGCTATCTTTGACATAGACAACAAGCAGCAACTCCTTAAAAAACTCAGCGAAGAATCAGAAAAAAGCGATTTCTGGCAGGACGCCGACCACGCGAAGGAAATCCTCAAGCAACAGTCGGACCTGAAACGGGATATCGACGCCATCACGGCCCTTGAAACGGAATGGGAAGACCTGGAAGCCCTGGCCGAGCTTCTCGAGGAAGAGGCGGACGAAGAATCCGAGGCAGAGCTCGTGTCACGCCTGGACGCCTTGGAAAAAAAGATTCAATCCCTGGAGTTTCAACAGAAGCTGGGCAACCCGGAAGACAAGAGCAACGCCATTGTCAGCATCAACGCGGGGGCGGGCGGCACGGAGGCCCAGGACTGGTCGGAAATGCTCCTGCGAATGCTCCTGCGGTGGTGTGAACGAAAGGGCTACCAGACAGAAATCATCGATTTCCTCGCGGGCGACGAGGCAGGGGTCAAAAGCGTCACCTTTACCGTCAAGGGCCCCTACGCCTACGGGTACCTCAAGGCCGAAACGGGCATCCACCGGCTGGTCCGGATCTCCCCCTTCGACGCCAACCGGCGGCGGCATACCTCCTTCGCATCTGTCTCCGTCATCCCCCAAAAACCGGAGGATGTGGACATCGAGATCGATGAAAACGACCTGAAAATCGACACCTATCGCGCCAGCGGCGCGGGCGGGCAGCACGTCAACAAGACGGACTCGGCGGTCCGGATCACCCATCTGCCCACGGGGATCGTGGTCCAGTGCCAGAACGAACGTTCCCAGTACCGGAACAAACAGATGGCCCTCGAGGTGTTGAAATCGCGCCTGTATGAGTTGAAGCGCAAGGAGGAAGAAGAAAAGCTGGAAGCCATGCGGGGAGAAAAGAAGGGAATCGAATGGGGCAGCCAGATCCGCTCATACGTGCTGCATCCCTACCGCATGGTCAAGGACCATCGAACGGGGGTCGAAACAGGCAACGTGGACGAGGTCCTGGACGGCGGCCTCGACCCCTTCATCAACGCCTACCTGATGCAGGGGGTTCCCCAGGCGGGGTAGAGGGATGTTTTCCGTTTCCCTGCGCCACCAGAGAGATTATTCCCTGAAGGAACTCAGGGAGAAAATCGCGGACATCTTCGAAGAATCCTGGTCAGGCTACGGCGCCCTGAGAGCCGGCGACGCCATCCTCCTCAAACCCAACTGCCTCAGCGCGAAGCCGGTGGAAACCGCCGTCACCACCCATCCGGCCGTCCTGGAAGCGACCATTCAGCTTCTCCTGGACAAAGGCTGTAGAATCACGATTGGAGACAGCCCCGCCCTGCAAAAACTCTCAACCGTGGCGAAAAGGGCGGGGATGGCCCCGCTCCTGGACCGCTACGGGGTTCGGCTCCAGGAGCTGGACAGCCCCAAGGAGGTGGCGGGCCCCCAAGACGGCATGTTCCGTTCCTTCGAGGTCTCCCGGCACTGCTTCGAATTCGATCATTTCATCAATATCGCCAAGTTCAAGACCCACAGCATGATGACCCTCACCCTCTGTGTCAAAAACCTTTTCGGCTGTACTCCCGGCAGGAAAAAGGCGGCGTGGCACCTTGCCATCGGGGAAAACCGGCGGGCCTTCGCCCGGATGCTGGTCGAGCTGGGAGCCATTCTCCCCGTCGATTTTCACCTCCTCGACGGGATCGTGGCCATGGAGGGAAACGGTCCGGGAAACGGGACTCCCGTCTCCCTGGGCGTCCTGCTGGGGGGCGAAAGCGCGGCCGCCGTCGATGCCGTGGCCGCCCGGTTGATTGGACTGCCCCAAAGTGAGCTGCTCACCTGCCAGACCGCCTCGGAAATGGGAACCGGCCCCTCGTCGCCGGAGGAGGTCTCTCTCCTTGGGGATTCCTTGCCTCTTTCCCCGTTTCCCTTCAAGCTGCCCGAACCGGCCCGGATGGACTGGGGACTGCCAGGCCCCCTCAAGGGAATGTTACGGCGATTTCTTCTTCCTTTCCCGGCGGTGGACAGGCACCGATGCGTCACCTGTGGGCAATGCCAGAAGGTCTGTCCGGCGGGGGCCATTTCCGTGAAGGGTGAAAAGATCATGATAAAAACCTCTCTCTGCATCCGCTGTTACTGCTGCCAGGAGGTCTGCCCGGAAAACGCCATCGTATTCCGGAAGAAACCGTTTTTCAGATAGCCTGAAAACAGGGCCTAAAAAATAAGACAAAATCATTTTTTCCTTGCATCACCCGAAGTCGTTTTCTATAAGAAATTGATACCCTTGCAAAAAGACGGGTTTTCATGGAGCTGTCACAAATTGACAAGGGGAAAAACATGGTTAAATATTGAAGATAGAAGGAAACGTGAAAAAGGGGTAAGGAGGGCGATGCGGCTGTTCAGCCACAAAAATTTAACGCGGGCAAGGAGGTAAGAAAATGAAAGAATATGATGTCGTTATTATTGGAGGTGGCGTCGCGGCGCGTAATTCGGTCAAAATGCTGCACCAGTTAAACCCGGGCCTCAAAACGGTCGTTATCCGGGACCAGGAAACAACGGTGAACCCCTGTTCCATCCCCTACGCCCTTGGAGGAGAGCTAACGGTCAAGGAAATCATAGAATCCGACCAGCGAATTACCATGTGGGACGCTGAACTGGTGATCGACAAGGCAACTTCCATCGATCCCAAGGCGAAAACGGTTCACACCGCGAACGGAGACGATTACAAGTACGCCAAATTGCTCCTTTACCCCGGGGCTATTCCCGTCAAGCCTCCCATTCCGGGTGTCGATCTCGAAAACGTGCACGTCCTTCGAAACACTGCCGATACCAACGCGGTGGATGAGAAGCTCAACACCGCCAAGAAGGTCGTGATCGTCGGAGGTGGGTATATCGGCGCTGAACTCAGTGTGCTCATCCGAAACCGGGGCGTGGATGTTACGGTCATCGAGATGTTGCCGCACTGCCTGATGGCGACACTGGATCCGGATTTCTGTGAGATTATCGAGAATGAGATGAGAGAAAAGGGTGTCACCGTTCTCACGAACACGAAGGTCACGGCCATCAAGGGCAACGGGAAGGTTGAATCTGTTGAAGTCGAGGGCAAAGAAATTCCTGCGGACCTGGTAATCCTCAGTGTGGGGGTTCGCCCCGACACGACTCTGGCTGAAAGCGCCGGCCTGGCCATTGGAAAGACGGGAATCATTGTGGACAACCGAATGCGCACAAGCGCTCCCGACATCTTCACCGCCGGCGATGTGATTGAAACACACTGCTTCGTGACCGGAAAGGTCAAACCCGCTAAGGTCGGGAACAACGCCGCGGTTGAATCAAAGGTTGCCGTCATGAACGCCCTGGGGCATGACCGTATCTTTGAAGGCATTATTGGCCCGGCGGCCACCAAGATCGGTGGCCTCTCCGTCGGAACCGTGGGGGTGGGCATCGAGCAGGCCAAACGCGACGGCCTTGAGGTGTTCACGGGCAATTCCGAGACTTCCAACATGTACAAGTCCATCCACGGCACCCAGAAAACGCTCTTCAGGCTCTATTTCAAGAAACAGGACAACACGATCGTGGGCGGGCAGATTGTCGGCAGTAACTTCATCGGAGGGCAGGTTGACCTGATCGCCGAGGCAATCCGCTGCCACTTGAGGCTGGAGGATATCCTCACCATGCACTACACGGTTCAGCCCGTCCTCACGCCGGAACCTGCCAGAAACGGTGTGATCCTGGCGGCTGAAGACGCCTGGCTAAAATCACGAAAGGGCTTTTAGACAAACACGAAATGGTGTAACGTAAGGGGGACGTCCCATGACGTCCCCCAAATTTTTTGAAAAGGAGTCTTCACATGCGTTCAGATCAGATGAAAAAAGGCATCACGCGCGCGCCACACCGAAGCCTGTTCAAGGCCATGGGCTACACGGACGAGGAGTTGAGTCGCCCCATCATCGGCATCGCCAGTTCCGCCAACGAGGTCATCCCGGGGCACATCCACCTGGACAAGGTGGTCGAGGCCGTCAAGGCGGGCATCCGGATGGCCGGGGGCACCCCCATGACCTTTTCGACCATCGGCATCTGCGACGGCATCGCCATGGGGCACCAGGGGATGAAATATTCCCTCGGCTCCCGCGAACTGATCGCCGACTCGGTGGAGGTCATGGGCATGGCCTACCCCTTCGACGGCATCGTTATGGTCCCCAACTGTGACAAAATCATCCCCGGAATGATCATGGCCGCCGCCCGCCTCAATATCCCCGCCATCGTGGTCAGCGGTGGCCCCATGCTCGCGGGCGAATGCTGCGGGCAGACCATTGACCTCATCACCGTCTTCGAGGCGGTGGGAAAGGTAAGCACGGGTGAGCTCACGGAGGAGGGGCTGAAACCCTACGAGGACGCCGCCTGCCCGGGCGCCGGCTCGTGCAGTGGCATGTTCACGGCAAACTCCATGAACGCCCTGACGGAGGCCCTGGGGCTGGCCCTTCCCGGAGGGGGAACCATCCCCGCCGTCATGGCCGCCAGGCTTAGGCTGGCCAAGAAATCCGGGATGCAGATCGTCAAGCTGGTCGAGCAGGGAATCACGCCGGACAAGATCCTGACACGCTCGGCCTTTCTCAACGCCGTGACCGTGGACATGGCCTTTGGAGGGTCCACCAATACGACCCTCCACCTTCCCGCCATCGCGCACGAGGCGGTGATCCCCCTTCCCCTTGACACCTTCCAGGAAATCTCTGAAAAAACCCCGCACCTCTGTAACATGTCCCCCGGTGGCCCTCACCATATCGAGGACCTCAACCGCGCGGGCGGCATATACGCCCTGATGCGCACCCTGCACGAACATGGCCTGATCGACGGCAGCGCCCTGACGGTTTCCGGCGTCCCCCTGAACGACCTGCTGCCCCGGCACACCGTGCTGGATACCTCCGTCATCCGTCCCTTTGACGCCCCATACCACGAAACGGGCGGGCTGGCGATTCTGAAGGGAAACCTGGCGCCCAACGGATCGGTGGTCAAACAGTCCGCCGTGGATCCGGCCATGCGGCATCACACGGGCCCCGCACGGGTCTTCAACTCCGAGGAAGAGGCCGTGGAGGCCATCCTGGGCGGCAAGATCCAGAAAGGAGACGTGGTCGTGATCCGCTACGAGGGCCCCAAGGGCGGGCCTGGCATGCGGGAAATGCTGGCGCCCACCTCGGCCATCGCCGGGATGGGACTGGACAGGGACGTGGCGCTCCTCACGGACGGCCGGTTTTCCGGGGGCACGCGGGGGGCCTCCATCGGCCATATCTCCCCGGAGGCCGCCCAGGGCGGGCCCATCGCGATTGTCCGGGAGGGAGACGAAATCGAGATCGACATCGACAACAAGACCCTGACCCTCCACGTGTCAGAGAGCGAAATCGCCGAAAGGCTGAAAGCCTGGCAACCGCCCGAGCCGAACATCAAAACCGGGTACATGGCCCGGTACGCCCGCGTGGTTCAGTCCGCCGACACCGGAGCCGTTTTCAGGGATTAACCCTTTCATCGACGAACAGGCGCGGGGTGTGGCAACCTCCCGCCCCGCGTCTGAATCGGCATCCAAGCACTTTCCCGTCATCTGTACTCACGTCCGATTTCCATTATCATTCAAACGCACTTCATCAGTTTGTAAAATTTTTTAGAAACAATGTTGACAATCTGATGGTTTTCACGTATCAGTAGGCCCTCAGGACAAGGAGGAGAAACAGTGACGAGCAATCATAACGAAGTGGCTGAAAAGGTCTTTTCAGACCTCGCGGACAAGATTCTGTCCGGGGGCCACCCCACCACAGGGGAATACCGCCGCATCGCCCTGCTGCCCGAGGATGAGGTTTTTGCCCTCCTTCCGGGCGCCGCCAAGCTGCGCGCCGCGCGCTACCAAAAAGGCATCCACCTGTGTACCATCTGCAACGCGAAATCCGGTGGCTGCTCGGAAGATTGCGCGTTCTGCTCCCAGTCGCGGGTCTCGACAGCTCCCATCACCACCTACCCCCTCATGTCCCGGGAAGAGCTTCAACAGGCCGGTCGGGCCGCCGCCCGGACTCCGATCCACCGCTATTCCCTCGTCACAAGCGGGAAACGCATTTCGAAAAGGGAGGTGCGCCGCGTGGCGGAAGCCATTTCAGACATGAATTCCCTTCCCATCCGTACCTGCGCGTCGCTGGGTATCCTCGGCATAGACGACCTGAAGGTTCTGAAAGAAGCGGGAATGACACGGTATCACCACAACCTGGAAACCGCCCGCAGTCACTTCCCCAAAATATGCACCACTCACAGTTATGAATCCCGAGTCAGGACTATCAGGGCGGCGAAAGAGGTAGGGCTGTCGGTCTGCTCCGGGGGCATCTTCGGCATCGGCGAGACGGATGAGCAGGTCCTCAAGTTGGCGCTGGCCTTGAAAGAACTCGATGTGGACGCCGTGCCCATCAACTTCCTGATCCCCATTGAAGGGACGCCCCTCGGGTCGGCGGAAAGGATTTCCCCGCTCCGCTGCCTCAAGATAATCGCCCTGTTTCGGGTATGTCCTGCCCCGGCAGGATATCTATGTGTGCGGGGGACGGGCGGCCAACCTGAAGTCCCTCCATCCCTTCATCTTTCACGCGGGCGCCAGTGGCATCATGACGGGGAACTATCTGACCACGAAAGGCCGCCGCCTCGAAGAGGACCTCGAGCTTTTACGCCAGTTGTCTTTTTATCCGAGAGCAAAAAGAATGGTTTCACAAAAAATCAGAATTAGAAGGTAAAGTAAAAAGCTTCAAGTTCAAGGAGCGCAATTCGTGAGGAAAGAGGCGACCTTAGAGGTCGCTGCAATGATTCACCCTGCCTGCCCCGTAGCTCCGGAAGATGGTACTGGGGTTAAATCGGCTTTGCCGTATCGTTTCGCGAGATTTAACAGGGCAGGGGATGCAGCGCGACACAGAAATTGGACTTCCAAGGAAGTCATTTTGGTGAAACTGACATAAGGTGATAATATTGTTACACATTCACCCAAACAACAAGAAGCGTTCAAAGTCAGCGGACTTCGTTGCTGATAGACTGCCGAAAAACGGCATAAATTAGCTTTTTACGAAGCCGTCAAAAAGAAACAGTAATACTGTCGTGGATCCTATTGGGCTTCAGGAATAGGGCAGTTAGTTAAAGTAATAAGGTGTAGAAATGTAGAAAGTCAAACGCCCTTTTCTAATGGTCGTTTCCGTGGTAAATCCACATGGATTCGGTTCTACCGGCCTTTTCAAAACCGCATTTTTTGTAAAACTCAATCGCCCTGCCGTCCGCGACCAGGATCTGCTGGTGATACCCAGCGTATTTCTCCTGCATGGCTTTCATCATTTTCCTGCCGATCCCTTTTCCCTGAAAGCCCGGATGAACCAGCATGTGGGGATAATAAACAACGAGATACCCGTCGGAAATCGCGTTGGCAACACCCACCAATTTCCTATCTATCCATGCTGAAATCAGGCTATGGGAATGGGTCAATGCCTTGTACAATAATTCCGGTTTCTCCGCGGAAGACCATCCATTCAATCTGTAGAGCTCAAGGAGCTGCTCCCTTGGTATCTCCCGTGTTTCTTTAATTTCAATTTCCATGATTTTAATGTAACACCCTAATAATAATTTTTATTATATCAGCTTTTTCATTGCGATTAATACATTTCGATGAAACAGATGGTAAGGAATATCTGTGTTTAGCTGGCCCAATGTCTTTCTATATTCTTTCTCAGAAAGTTTAACTAAATTAGGCAAATAGAAAAAATCTTCCAATTGTTTGACCTTTTTCCGGAAGGATTGTGTCATCTTCGTTACCAAAGGATTGTCAAGATGTTTTTTGTTCCACGGGCAGGCCTCCTGACATATTTCACAATCCCCTATTCTGTTCTCCATGACCGCTTGGGCCTCTTCGGGTAAATTTTCTACTTGCAAAAGGTTTGAAAGGCACTTGTCCCTTTTCAGGACATAGGGCTGATCCAATGCCCCGAGGGGACAGGCCTGTTGGCACCTGTCGCATTTATGGCATCGGTTGGGCTCCTGCGCGGAATTATACTCCAGGACGGCATCGGTGATGATTCCCCCGAGGGCCAAAAAAGTTCCGAACTTTTTTGATATAAGCAATGTGTGTTTCCCCTGCCAGCCCAAACCCGCACGTACCGCGGCAAGTTTCAACGGAAGAACAGACCCTCCTTCCACAGAACCATCACAAACAACAGCTTTATAACCCTCCTTCTTCAGCAAATCGACGATGGGATCAAGTGGCCTCACAACATCAAGAAAAAATCCTGAAAGATAGAGCCTGCTCGTTCGCCCGTACCAGGGGTTCGTCCATGCCGGAAGGGTTATACCACCAATATAAATACCCGCAACGATGATGGATTTCGCGGTTGGCAAGGATAGCTTAGGATCCCGCCGTTTAGAGCTTTGTAACGCATAGTCAGAAAATTCTGATGCCTCGGCAAATCCCAAGGCATCTATGCCTATGTCGTCAGCAAGATTCCTTATGTTCTCTGAAAGCGAGTCGGCCATAAGGTGATTAAGGTCCCGAAGTCCCAGATGTCGTTTTTTTGAGTGTGGAATCCATCGTCTTCAGCCTATCCTTCAACTGCCGGATTTCCTCTTCCAGTTCCTCAATCCGCTGGATCTGGTGGGGCCGGATGGAATGGGCGGGAAGACTCGCCTCGAGGTCTTCCAGAAGCTGCTGTTTTTCTTCAAGCTCCTTCTGAAGCGATTTTAGATCGGTAGATGGTGTATTCATATCCGCTCCTGACATCTTTGACGGAGATAAAATTCTTTTCGAGCAGGGCGCTGACCTCGTCCGGCGTGCCCGCCTGGATGGCTTCATCCACAAGCCCCCTCGCCTCGATCATGGTAACCGAGCGCAGCACCCGTTTTACCTCGGGAATCGAGAGGGATTTCATGCTTAGGTCCCGAATCCCGCAACCGAGCAGCAGAACCGCGTAAACCGGGTCTCCAGCGATCTCGCCGCAGACGGAGCAGGGCTTGCCCGCGCCTCTCGCGATTTCCGCGACCCGCTTGATGAGCCACAGGATCGCCGGGCTGTAGGGTCGGTAAAAGTCGGCCACCTTCTCATTGTCCCGATCAACGGCCAGGGTGTATTGGACCAAGTCATTGGTGCCGATGCTGAAGAAATCGGTCTCTTTGATGAGCTTGTCCGCGAGAATCGCCGCCGAGGGCACCTCGATCATGACTCCTGTTTTGATCGATTCGTCATAAGGAATCCCCCGAAGCATCATTTCGTGCTTCACTTCCGCAAAGATCTGATTCACGGCCCGCAACTCTTCCACGCTGGAGATCATGGGATACAGCACGCGAATTTTTCCATACGCGCTTGCCCGCAAGATGGCCCGCAACTGGACCTTGAAAACATCCACCTCTTCCAGGGAAATCCGAATGGACCGCCACCCCAGAAAAGGGTTCACTTCCCGCTTGATCTTCTGAAAGGGAAGAAACTTGTCTCCACCCAGATCGAGGGTGCGGATGGTGGCCTCTTTCCCTTTCAGGGTTTCCGCCACGGTCCGGTAGATGGTAAACTGTTCCTCCTCCGTCAGGAGGCGTTCGCTTAGCAGGAAGGGAAGCTCCGTCCGGAAAAGCCCGA
The DNA here is from genome assembly GCA_015493505.1 of Pseudomonadota bacterium. GTDB lineage: Bacteria > Desulfobacterota > S145-22 > S145-22 > S145-22 > S145-22. The sequence continues at coordinate 15,959 of WGDA01000132.1, forward strand.
CGCCTTCCGCGCCATACTTGAGGGCCACCCCCACATCCGGCGCCTTGACGATGTTCGAATAGAGGTGAAAGGGGACATTGTCCAAGGTCACGGAAGGAAGCTTGGAAATCTTTTCCAGTTCCTTGCGGTAAGCGGCGTAATCCTCCTGAATCTTCTTATATTCCTCGACGACGGAACGCTTGGGGTTGATGAACACGAGCCCCAGATTCCCGTCCACGATGACGCGGTCATTGGTCTTGACACGCCGGAGGATATTCTCAACACCCACGACGGTCGGGACCCCCATGGACCGCGCCAGGATGGCGGCGTGGGAGGTTTCTCCACCGACCTCTGTCACCATGCCCTTAATCTTTTTCGGGTCGAAATGAATGGTATCGGACGGGGTCAGCTCGTGCGCGAAGACCACGCCCCGCTTGTTGAAGAGAACCTTCCGGGTATCAAGCTGCAAAAGGCGGTGGATGACGCGTTTCCCGATGTCCTCGATATCCTTGCCCCGTTCCCGGAGGTAATCGTCCTCGATATGCTTGAACTTCTCCATGAACGCCCGGATGCCACGAAGGATGATAAACTCCGCGTTGAGCTTTTCCTCCTCAACCATCCGGGGAACCTCTTCCCTGAAGAAGGGGTCATCAGCGATCATCAGATGACTTCGGATGATTTCCGCCTCTTCCTCACCAATGTCCCGGCGAATCCGGTGTTCACTTTCCTCGAGCTGGCGCCTGACCTCCGCGAGCGCCTCGCGATAACGGGTCACTTCCTGCTCGACTTCATCGTTCTTCAACCGATAGGGGATAATCTCGGCCAGTTCGCTGATGTAGATGTCCGCCTTGCCAAAGGCGATCCCCTCCGAAACGGGGAGGCCCCTGTACATGTTTTCGGAGACACTGACTTTTTTCTCGTCTTTCTTTAAGCGGTAAGGTCCCATGGTTTCCGCTAAAGCCTGGTTAAGATTTCCGGGCCGTCCTCCGTGATGGCAATCGTGTGCTCAAAATGGGCGGAGCGTTTCCCGTCAGCCGTGACCACGGTCCAGCCGTCCTTGAGCACCCGGACCTGCCAGGTCCCCTCATTGATCATGGGTTCGATGGCAATGGTCATACCCCTTTCCAGCTTGGGGCCCTGATGTGGCGAGCCGAAATTTGGAACCTGGGGCTCTTCATGGAGCTCCCGGCCGATCCCGTGGCCCACGAAGTCCCGAACCACCGAAAACCCGGCCGCTTCGGCGTGTGTCTGAACGGCATGAGAGATGTCATACAGCCGGTTGCCCGGCACCGCCTGCTCGATCCCTTTGTAGAGGGCCTCTTCCGTAATCTTCATCAACCTCAACGCCTGAGAATCCACCTTGCCCACGGCAAAGGTCCGGGCGGCATCCCCGTAGAATCCGTCCAGGATCACCCCCAGGTCGATCCCGATGATATCCCCCTCATTCAGGCGCCGCTTCCCCGGGATTCCATGAACGACTTCCTCGTTGATAGAGGCGCAAATCGTCGCGGGAAAGCCATGATAGCCCTTGAAAGCCGGCTTGCCTCCCCGCTTGACAATGAAGGCCTCCGCCTTTGTGTCAAGCTCCTTCGTCGTAACGCCCGGGCGGATCAACCCGCCCATGTAGTCCAAAAGCTCCGCCACCACCCGGTTGGGCTTCCTCATGCGTGCGATTTCTTCGTCCGATTTGATGATAATCAATCCCGTCTCCCTCGCGACACGCCTCTTGAAATTCTTCCTTTCAGACCTTCTGAATCTTTTCGACCGCCGCCTCAAAATACGGGGTGCACGCCTCGAACTGGGCCACCACTTTTCTCAAATCCTCGGCGATGTCATCGAGACCCGCCTCTTCACACAGTGCGACCCATTTCTTATGCTCGGTAACATGTTCCAGGTTATGCTCCAGAAGATGGGGCAGCAGATGTTTCAGCTTTTCTACTTTCTCATTCATGGTTACTCCTCGCTTCTTTTCTCCAATACGGCGTAATGTTTCATGAAATCGAGATCCTTGATTTCATAGCCTTCCAATTCCCGTTCGTCTCCGAGAATGTCCATGACCATGATCTTTCCATCCCTGATGGTCACATGGGCGGCATCCTCCATGATGACCTTTGACGGATCGATCTGGCCCTCATACAGTGTTGACAGACACATCTTTATCCTCCTTGTTGGCAAGGGCACAGCCCTAAATAACCTTGACGGCTTCGTAAAAAGTCCAATTTCGGCGTCGCGCTGCATCCTTCGTCATTGCAGCGACCTCTAAGGTCGCCTCATTCCTCAGGAATTGCGCTCCTTGAACTTGAAGCTTTTTACTTTGCCTTCTAATTCTGACTTTTTGCGAGTGCATCAACCTTTAATTCTTTACCCTTCACACCTGCCGGGCCCTAAAACCGATGAATGCCTGCCCGCTGATTCAGTGCTCGTTCAGGTTTTAGGGCTGGGCCTTTTACCTTTTATTTATACGCGATTCCCTTCTTTTCTTCCACAAACTGCTGGGCCGCATAGGCCGCGGCAGCCCCCTCGCCGCAGGCGGTAACCACCTGACGAAGGGCCTTCTGCCGGACATCCCCACACGCGAACACCCCGTTCACGGAGGTCGTCATGTTGTTATCGGTCAGGATATATCCCCGTTCATCCATATCCACCTTTCCCTTCAGGAACTGGCTGTTGGGAATGTTGCCCACATAGATAAACACACCCTTGCAGGGCAGCTCGGAGATTTCCCCCGTCTTCAGGTTCTTCAGGCGCACCCCTTCCACGTCCTGATCGCCGAGAATCTCTTCCACAACGGTATTCCAGATAAAATCCATGCGGTCATTCTTGAAGGCCCGCTCCTGAATGGCCTTGGCGGCCCGGAGGCGGTCTCTCCTGTGCACCACGTGTACCTTTTTCGCGAACTTCGTCAGAAACATGCCCTCTTCCACGGCCGCGTCACCGCCTCCTACGACGACAAGCTCCTGGTCGCGGAAGAAGGCGCCATCGCAGGTCGCGCAATAGGAAACCCCTTTTCCCCGCAGCTTTTCTTCTCCCGGGACGCCCAATTTCGCCACGGTCGCACCAGAAGCGACGATGACGGTATGGGCGGAATAGCTCTTGTCCTGCCCCTTTACCAGAAAACCATCCTCTTCAACCTGTAAACCGACCGCTTCATCCGTCCCGATTTCCAGGCCAAACCGCACGGCCTGATCTTTCATCGCCATCATGAGTTGCGGTCCGGACACCCCTTCCGGAAATCCGGGATAATTATCTATCCAGTAAGTAGTCGCCGCCTGCCCTCCCGGCAGCAGCTTCTCCAACAGGAGCGTCTTCATGTCTCCCCGCGCGGCGTAGAGCCCCGCGGTCAATCCACCCGGTCCGCCTCCGATGATCAGCACATCATAATCCATCTGCCATTCTCCTTTCTCGCGTGAACATTCTCTCCTTAAGAAATATAAGCCTGAAAGGTACCATGATCAAGTTTGACGGCTTCGTAAAAAGTCCAATTTCGGCGTCGCGCTGCATCCTTCGTCATTGCAGCGACCTCTAAGGTCGCCTCATTCCTCAGGAATTGCGCTCCTTGAACTTGAAGCTTTTTACTTTGCCTTCTAAGTATGACTTTTTGCGAATCCATCAGCTTTTCGCTCTCTCCATGGGCATTTTTCTCA
>WGDA01000133.1 GCA_015493505.1 Pseudomonadota bacterium
CTGGATGACGGGTGCATCCTTGAATCCAGAAGTTTCGGGATGTGTTGCTCCACGGAGGACAAGAAAGAAGGGATGCAGGCATTCCTTGAGAAGCGGAAACCCGTTTTTACGGGACGCTGAAACGTGTAACCTGAAGAAACGTAAAGGACAAAGGAGGACAGGCTGTGAAAGTTATCGTATGTGTAAAACAGGTGCCAGACACCGAAGCGGCTGTCAAGATTGACCCCGAGACCAAGACATTGATGCGGGAAGGGGTGGAAAGCATTACCAATCCGTTTGATGAGTTCGCCATCGAAGAAGGATTGCTGACAGTCGAAAAATATGGCGGAGACGTACATGTCATCTCTATGGGCCCCCCTCAGGCACAGGAAGTTCTTCGGAACGCCTATGCCGTGGGCGCGGAAAATGTTTACCTGATCTCCGACCGGGCGTTTGCCGGTGCCGATACCTGGGCGACGGCGTATACCCTGGCTTCGGCGATAAAAAAGATTGGGGATTTCGACCTGATTATCTGTGGCAAGCAGGCGACAGACGGCGATACGGGTCAGGTGGGCCCCGGAATTGCCACGCAACTGAATATTCCCCAGTTGACCTACGTGGACAAGGTGGTGGAGATTGATCCGGACAACAAGAAGATCAAAGTCGAGAGGCTCCTGGAAGACGGGAAAGAGGTTGTCGAAGCGAGCCTTCCCGCCCTGATCACCGTTGTCAAGGACATCAATGAACCGAGGCTTCCCTCCCTGTTCGGAATCAAGAAGGCGGCGAAAATTGAAATCCCCACGTGGACGGCTGAGGATCTGCCGGTGGAAAAGGAAAAACTCGGATTGGAAGGGTCTCCCACGGAAGTGGTCAAGGTCTTCACCCCGGAAGAGCGCGGCGGCGGGGAAATCCTTGAGGGAGAGATCCCGGAAGTCGTTTCCACTCTGGTGGACAAACTCATGGACATGAAATTCATTCAGTAAACGTTGCGTGGTAAAGGAGGAAAGCCATGGCTGAAATAAAAGTATTGACGGATGAATGCACAGGGTGTGGAAGTTGTGTGGACGCGTGCCCGTTTGGTGCCATCACACTTGAAAACGATGTTGCCGTCATCGGCGACAAATGTACCTATTGCGGAACATGCGTGGACGTCTGCCCCGTCAACGCCATTGAACTGACGAAAGGCGAAGGGCGGACGCAGGCGGACCTGGCCGACTACAAAGGCGTCTGGGTCTTTATCGAACATGAACGCGGGAAAATCGCGAAGGTTTCCTTCGAACTTCTGGGTGTGGGCCGTCAGTTGGCGGATGACCTGGGGTGCGAGCTCTGCGGCATGCTGATGGGTCATGGCGTGGAGGATTTCGCCAAAGAGGCCATCGCCTACGGTGCCGAGAAGGTCTATTACATTGACGACCCCGTTCTCGAAAAATACAGGACGGAACCCTATGGCAGGGGGGCGATCAGCCTGATTCGGAAATATAAACCGGAGATCGTTCTGTATGGCGCGACCACGCAGGGGCGCGACTTCGCGGGGAACGTGGCCACCACCCTGTATACCGGCCTGACCGCCGACTGTACGGGACTGGACATCGATCCGGAAACCAAGCTGCTGCGCCAGACCCGCCCGGCCTTTGGCGGGAACATTATGGCCACCATCCTCTGCCCGAGAACCCGTCCGCAGATGGCCACCGTGCGACCCAAGGTGATGCCCATGCCGGAAAAGGATGACTCCCGCCAGGGCAAGATTATCAAAGAAACGCTCGGAATGTCGGAAGATGAAATCCGGACCAAGGTGCTCGACTTCATCGAGAGCGAGCAGAAGGTCAACCTGCTGGAAGCCGACATCATCGTGTCCGGCGGCCGCGGATTGGGGAAACCGGAAAACTTCAAGCTCATCCGTGAGCTGGCCGATGTCCTTGGAGCCGCCGTGGGCGCTTCTCGCGCCACCGTTGACGCGGGCTGGATTCCCTACGAACATCAGGTCGGACAGACCGGTAAGACGGTGCGCCCGAAGATTTACATCGCCTGTGGAATTTCCGGTGCCATCCAGCACCTCGCTGGAATGAAGACCTCGGACGTGATCGTTGCCATCAACAAGGACCCTGACGCACCGATTTTCAAGGTCGCGACCTACGGAATCGTGGGCGACCTGTTCCAGGTGGTTCCGGCCCTCACCGAGGAATTCCGGAAACGCCTCGGAAAGTAAGGTTCCACAAAGAGCAAATGAGAGGAGGGAGCTTATCGCTCCCTCTTTTTTTTAGCCACAGATTAACGCAGATAGACGCGGATTAAGAACAGTGAACAGTGAACAGTGAACAGTGAAAAGCCAATAATTTTTTGACAGGATAAACAGGATTGACAGGACTTTTTATAATCTTATGAAATTATGAGCGTTCCTTGCTTGCTCCTGAGTTGACGAACTCCCAACTTGTCGGAGTTTCTGTTTCAGCGAAAAAGATTTCAATCTTCGAGCATGTCGAGGGGGCTTGTGACTCCCCTGAACTCCTTTCCCGCCACATGTGTGTAGATCATCGTGGTTTGCAGGTGCTTGTGACCCAAAAGTTTTTGGATGGTTCGGATATCATACCCGCTTTCCAGAAGATGCGTGGCAAAGCTGTGCCTCAGGGTATGGATCGAGGCATTCTTGGCGATGCCCGCCTCATTGACCGCTTTCTTGAAGGCCCTTTGCAGCGTCACGGGATGAATATGGTGCCGTCGGACCACGGCGCTTACAGGGTCCACGGAAAGGGATTTTGAGGGGAAAAGCCAGAACCACCCCCATTCCTTGCCCGCGTTGGGATACTTCCGCTCCAGACCGCCGGGAAGCGCCACACCCGGAAGATTTTTTTCCCTGTCCTTATCATACAACCCCCTCAGCTTTTCCAGGTGCGATGCAAGGCGGTCATTGAGGCGTTTTGGCAGCAGGGTGATCCTGTCTTTGTCTCCCTTTCCGGACCGAACCGTGACATAACCTTTTTCCGTGTCGATATCCTTGACCCGCAGGCAAACGCATTCCGTCAGTCTCAATCCCCCGCCGTAGATGATCATCGCCATAAGCTGTACCATCCCAGACATTCTGCCAAGGATGTCACCGACTTCCTTCTGTGTGAGAACCACGGGAAGACGCCGCCGCTCTCTCGCCCGGATCGCGTCGATATGCGGAGTCGCTTCTTTTTTGAGAACCTCTTTCAGGAAGAAGATCAGGGCATTCAAGGCCTGGTTCTGGGTGGAAGAGGCCACTTTTCGGTCGAGGGCCAGATACGTCAGGAAACGCTGCAAATCCTCACCATTCACATCCTCAAGAGGCTTGTAACCCAGAAAACTTCCGAATCTGCGAACCCAGGAGACGTAGCTTTTCTCCGTGCTGTAGGACCTGTGCTTCAGGCGTAGAAGCTTTGTTGCCTCCCCTTCCGCCTTCCGCCAGACGCGGGGGTGCCTCTCACTCTCCTTTTCACGGGCAAGGGAAACGTAATACTGGTAAAATTTTATCGCCCGATCCGCCTGTTTGATCTGCCAGTCCTCGCGGGTTCTGGCAAGATGTCCCAGAAATTTTTCCTTTTCCTCAGGCTTAATATCGGCGGATAGCGGCTTGTCTAAATAATCATAACAATTCAACACCCATTTTACGTAATGGGGAATGTTTTTTCCTTTTACACCCTTTTTCAACAGAAATTGCCTAAAATGATTATGATTCATTCCTCATCCTTCATGACTGCAGTAATCTATAATTGATATGGAGTTTATACTGCAATAAAATGCTCGTCAAGGCTGAAATGCCAATAAGAAGCTTGACAAAATAAGGCTAATATGAGACGCATGAATACAAGGTACAATAAATATATGGTTTGTTGGCGACTCGCTGCGCTCGTCGCCAACGTGAACGAGAGCTGAGCTGACGCTCCCGCTCTTTGTTGGCTTTGATAATGGGAGAACTTTTAGTAGAATAGGAAAAAGAGAAATAATTCGTTGGCTCGAGCGCTGATTCGCGATCGCCAAC
>WGDA01000134.1 GCA_015493505.1 Pseudomonadota bacterium
GCGGTCTTGTCTCCCTTGATGGCTTCTATGGCAACTTTGGCTTTGAATTCATCTGTGAATTTCCTGCGCTGTTTCATCCCTGTGAACCCCCTTTCTTTTGTCTACTCCTTTTCACTTTAACATACTGTCCCATTTCTGGGGTCCACTATAACTTTACCTGAAACAGGGGGACGTTTCAAGATTTGATTTCAGGTTCTGAAGATAAAGGAAGCAAAGAATATTCCCCAGGCGGCGCAGGTTCCGGTCAGGATCAGGAGGTCTGTCCGGGTGAGGGGGGGAATCGGCGTTTCGGCGAGACGGAGGATGCCTTCTTCGTAGCCCCTGGCGATGAAGAGGGTGACCCACGTGTCGAGATGGATCAGATCGTGGCCCAGGATACGGGGAAGGTGCCGCAGGCCTTTTCGGGTCTTTTCGAATTTCCCTTCCGATTCTTTCAGGAGGGCCTGAAGCTGCCTTTTCCATGAGAGGGGCAGTACCCGAAGCCATCGGAGAATCAGGAAAAGGACAATAATCCCCAGACGCATCCGGGTCTTTTTCAAAAGGGGCAGCCGGCTTGCCCGTTCCAGCGCCTGGAACGGGAAGAGGCCGAAACGCGACGCAGTCACGATTAGGGAAACCCAGAAAAAAAAGGCGAGCTTTTGCGTGATCCAGGCCCCCTGACGCAGGCCGTCCAGGGTGGCATGAAGAGGCCCCAGGCTGAACCAGAAGGTGCCGGGGGTGAAGAAAAGGTGAAAGAACATGGAGAAGATGAGAAAGGGAAGCGTGAATCCCATTCGCTTGATGACGGTCGTGAACCGTGGAGAGCCGAAGGCGCCGAGAACCGCGCAACCCGCCCAGACGAGGCCGGCGGCGCGCCACGCCTGTGTCGGAAGCCCAAGCATGAAGGCGGCAAGGGAAAGGTTCGCGAACAGAAAAACGCCGGGATGTACATGGGGCGTTTCAAACAAAAAAGGGAAGGTGGCAGACAGAGATGTCTGCTCCCTTCCCTCTCCCTTAGCGGGGTTCAACATGGGTCTATTCTGTGGAGGGTGCCTCGGACGCCGCCGCCGCGGCCTCTTTTTCGTCCAGCTTCTCCTTCAAAAGCGCCCCAAAGTTGGAGCTGACTTCAGCCTTCTTTTCCGCGTACTGGGTGTAATCCTGGCTCTCTTCCGATTCTTTTTTCGCCTTGAGGCTAAGGCCGATCTTTCTCTCCGTTTTGTTGAGGTTGATAACCACGGCCTCGACGGCGTCACCCACGGAGACGACATCCGAAACCTTATCAACCTTTCCGGTGCTCAGCTCGGAGATGTGAATCAGGCCTTCCAGGTCATTTCCGATATCCACGAAGGCGCCAAAATCCGTCAGGTTCGTGACCACTCCGTTGACCACCGTTCCCAGGGGGTACAACTCCTCGATGTTGTCCCAGGGATTGGGGTGAAGCTGTTTGATTCCCAGGGAAAAACGCTCGTTTTCCCGGTCGATCTTGAGCACGACGGCCTCGATTTCCTGGCCCTTTTTATAGATGCTGGCAGGGTTACGAATCTTCTTGGTCCAGGACATGTCCGAGACATGGACCAGACCATCCACACCTTCTCCCAACCCCACGAAAACGCCGAAATTCGTGACGGTTTTTATCCGGCCAACGATCTTGGTCCCTACCGGATATTTTTCCTGTACCACTTCCCAGGGGTCTTTTTCCAGCTGTTTCATGCTGAGAGAAATGCGTTTGCGCTCCTGGTCAACGCCGATGACCTCGACTTCCACCATTTCTCCCAGATCGACAATCTTGGAAGGATGGCGCAGTTTTTTGCCCCAGGCCATTTCCGTGACATGCACCATTCCCTCAACCCCTTCTTCCAGCTCCACGAAGGCGCCATAATCGGTAATACTGACCACCTTTCCCTTGGTGCGCATCCCGATGGGGTATTTTTCTTCAATGTTTTCCCATGGATCGGGCGTGAGTTGTTTCAGCCCCAGAGAAACCCTCTGGCGTTCCGGGTCATACTTGATGACCTTGACCTTGATGGTGTCACCGATGCTGAGGACCTCAGAGGGGTGGTTGATCCGCCCCCAGGACATATCCGTGATGTGCAAAAGGCCGTCCAGGCCGTCCAGATCGATAAAGGCCCCGTATTCGGTGATGTTTTTGACCACACCTTCCAGTACGGCGCCTTCTTCTATCCTTTCAAGAAGCTCCTTCCGTTTCTTTTCACGTTCCTCTTCCAGGAGGGCTCGCCTTGAAATGACGATGTTGTTTCGTTTCTCGTTCAGTTTGAGGACCTTGAACTTAAAGGTCTTTCCGATGAGTTCATCCATATTGCGGACCGGCCGGATATCAATCTGTGACCCGGGCAGAAAGGCCGTGACGCCGATATCCACGGACATTCCGCCCTTGACGCGGGCGACAATGGTGCCCTCGATGACCTCACCTTCGTTGCAGGCCTTCGTGATTTCACGCCACGCCTTGATTCTGTCCGCTTTTTCCTTGGAAAGGTGGATAATGCCTTCATCGTCTTCCCGAGACACCACAAGGACCTCGACCTTGTCGTTTTCCTTGACGGTTAAGTTTCCCTGATGGTCCTTGAATTGTGAAATGGGAACCTCGCCTTCGGACTTGTAGCCCACATCGACGAGAACAGTGTCCGGGTTGATGCTGATGACGGTTCCTGTGACGATGGTACCTTCTTCTATCTGCTTGAGGCTTTCCTCGTACAGCGCCTGAAAAGATTCTTCAGTCTCAGACTTTCCCTCTCCCTCCTTTCCTAAAATTTCGTCCTCCTGGATTTCTCCCGTGAAAGTGTTGAGCATAAAAAGTTACCCCCTACCGATATTTTGGCCCAATGGCCTGTTTTTCATACCATACTCCCAGAAGAAAACAAGTTCACCTGAAAGCCATGGCACAGAAAACCCTTATATACGAAAAAGAATCGGTTTTCAAGAGAATATGAAAGGGATTTTTTCCAAAAGCAGGTTTTTGAGAAAAAAGTTGTCGTGCTTCCTTTGTTGATCTGCCCGGATTAAAGCCCTTCAAGGAACCGCACGACGGGGTCGATCAACCATTGAGGGGTAGAGGCCCCGGCAGTTACACCCACATGACGCACGGATTCAAAGGATTCCTTCTTGAGCTCCGCCACGGTCTCGATATGAAAGGTGCGCGGCTGTACGCGCTGACACAGTTCCGTTAGGCGACGGGTATTGGCGCTATTGCGCCCACCAATCACAACCATGGCGTCTGTCTGTTTAGCCAGGCGAATACTTTCCTCCTGACGTATTTTGGTGGCGTCGCAGATGGTGTTGAAAATCAGTGCTTCCCGCGCTCTTCGGATCACCTCGGCCACGATGGCCTGAAAGGTCTCAAGGCTCTGCGTCGTCTGCGAAACCACCCCGACCTTCTGGGTCAGGGTGAGAGACCCGAGCTCCTCCGGTGAGGAAACGGCCGTTCCCTTGCCGCGGGTGTAGCTGAGGATACTCAGGACCTCCGGGTGGTTCGCGTCTCCCACGACCAGAACCTGGTAGCCATTTTCCAGGAAACGTTTGACATGCTCATGGGCCCTTTCCACGAAAGGGCATGTGGCGTCCACGACCGTGAGGTTCCGCCTGGCGGCTTCCTCCCTTTCCTGGGCGTTGACCCCGTGGGACCGGAAGATGACCGTTCCGGCGGGAATCTCATTTACCCCTGAAACGACCATGAGCCCCTTTTCCTGCATCTTCTGCACGACCTGAGGGTTGTGAATGATGGGGCCCAGGCTGAAAATCGGGCCTTTTTGGGTGTCGAGTGCCTTGAAGGCCATGTCGATGGCGCGGCGTACCCCGAAACAGAATCCCGCGTGGGGAGCGACACTGATTTTCATGAGAGGGTTTCCTTCATTTTAGGCTATTTTATATATCCAAGGATTTCCTGAATCACCGTGGGAATGTCTTTCCCCGTGGTGTCGATGATGATGGCATCTTCTGCGGGCTTGAGCGGCGCCACTTGTCGGGTGCTGTCATTGTAATCCCTCTTGCGAATGGCCTCCTCCACCTCTTCGAGAGAGACGTTCTCCCCTTTGGTGGTCAGTTCCTTGTGCCGCCTTCGTGCCCGTTCCTCGACCGAGGCGTCCAGGTAGAATTTATATGTGGCCTGAGGGAAGACGACGGTCCCGATGTCCCGCCCCTCCAGGATGGCATCGTGTTTTCTTCCGAGTTCCCGCTGCAGTTCGGTAAGAACCGCACGCACCCGGGGGTCTTTTGAAACATCGGAGGCGTGCATCCCCATTTCATGGGTCCGGATAGCCCGTGTCACATCGCGGCCATTGCACGTGACAAAAACGGTATCTCCCTCGACGCGGAAGGAAAAGGATAAGGATTCGCATAAGGCGGCAACCTTCTCGCCATCAGAGAGGTCTATCCCGGCTTCAAGGGCCAGCAGGGCGGCGGTTCGATACATGGCTCCCGTGTCGATGTACATGAACCCCAGCTTCTGGGACAAAAGCCTGCTGATGGTGCTTTTCCCGGCACCGGAGGGGCCATCGATGGCAATGATGCGTCCCACTTTATCGTCTCCTTTCCACACAGGCGGACGCGGCTTTGAGGATATCCGCGTAGTCTTCCTCACTCAGGCCACATCCCAGCGCTACCTTCCGCGCGAACTCTTCGGTAATGAGGTCTGATGGGGCGTGGGCGTCCGTGTTGAGCAATAAACTGGCACCATGGCGCTTTGCCAGAGTGGCGACGTGCCCGTTGGCGAGGCTGTGGCCCTTACGTGCCGAAATCTCCAGAAAAACCCCCTTCTCCACCGCCAGCTTCACCTCTTCTTCCGTGATGAGACCCGGGTGAGCCAGCAGATCGGTCCCGCCAAGGATCGCGGCCCGGTTTGTTCCCTTTTTGACCGGTTCGGCGAGGGTTTCCCCATGGACCACCACCCAGGGGATTCCCAGTTGCCTGATCTCGCGGATCAGGCCCCCGATAAGGTCCGGGGGGACATGTGTCAGCTCGACACCTGGAATCACCGGGATTTCGAGGGCACCCTTGCTGCTGGAGACAAACGAGAGAATCTTCCGTGCCACATCCGCGTAGTTGGAGGCGTCCACGTGGTCCGTAATGGCCATGGCGCGATAGCCTCTTGCGGCGGCGCGTCGGACCAGTTCCGAGGGTATGAGCGCGCCATCACTCAGCAGGGTGTGGGTGTGCAGGTCGATCATGGCAGGGCCTCCTTTTTTGTGAGCGTGTATGCGATGGCAATCCCCACCGCGCCTCCGATGGTATCCGCGAGGGCGTCAAACAGGGACGGATCCCGCAGAGGGACAAAAACCTGGTGCAGCTCGTCGCTGAGCCCATAAACAATCACAAGGATCAGCGCGAGCGCCACACGCCCCCTGAAGGTTCGGGGACGCCGGGGGGACATGGTCAGGGCGCGGTAGATCAGAAAGCCGAAAATGGCGTATTCACCCCCATGAAGAAGCTTGTCCGAGAAGGGAAAATTCGGCAGGAAGCTCGGCAAGTGGGAACGGGACGAAAAATAGAAGATAATCATGGCGTAGCATACGGGTGGGAGCCACGCGGAAATCCACTCCTTTTTCTTCATCCCTCCGAACCTTACCTCCCGCCGCTCGTTCTACAGATCCACACCCTTCTTTATACTCTTTTCCAGGACATCCTGAAAGAGCGACAGGGACCCTTTGTTGGCGCAATATTCCCCACACATCGTACAGGTCTGAGAATCGGATGTGGCGGACCGTTCCCGATAGATTTGGCGCGCGTCATCCGGAAACATGGCAAGTTGAAACTGTGCTTCCCAGTCCATGTCGCGCCGTTTGACGCTCATTTTTTTATCCCAGGGCATGGTTTTCTCTTTCAGTTTGCTCAGGTCGCCGATATGGGCGGCAATCCGGGCCGCCTTCACGCCAGTGATAACATCCTCTTTGTTGGGAAGCCCCAGGTGCTCGGCCGGGGTGATGTAGCAGATGAGATCCGCCCCGTAGCGGGAGGATTGAGCGGCCCCGATGGCGGCCGTAATGTGGTCCCAGCCAGCGGCGACATCCGTGGACAAGGGCCCGAGCATGTAATAGGGGGCCCCCCCGCTCATGCGTTTTTCCAGGATGATGTTCGCTTCAATTTCATCGAGAGGGACGTGACCGGGGCCTTCCACCATCATCTGACACCCCATCTCACGGCCCAGTTCCGCCAGCTCGCAGTTGATGATCAGCTCCTGAACCATGGCCCGGTCCATGGAGTCAGAAATGGCGCCGGCCCGCAGGCCATTTCCGAGCGAGAGAACCACATCGTGCTTTCTGAGGATCTGCGTCACTTCGTCAAAGTATTCGTACAGAGGATTTTCCCTGTTGTTTGCCATCATCCAGGCCACCATGGAGGTGCCCCCTTTGGAAACCAGGCCACCGTACCGGTATCCCTGTTTTTTCAGGCGCTCAAGGGTGTACAGGTTGATGCCGCAGTGGATCGCCATGAAGGCGATGCCATCCTCGCATTGCCGTTCGATGAGATCGAAAAGCATGGCCTTGTCCAGTTTGTTGGGGTCCCCATATTTTCGGGTGGCCTCACAAAACGCCTGATAAAGCGGGACATTCCCCACGGGGAGGTTGACGGCTTTGATGACTTCCCGCCGGATTTCATCCAGGTCACCCCCCACGCTCAGCTCCATCAGGGTGTCGGCCCCCGCCGACTCGGCGGCTTTCGCCTTTTCGACCTCTTTGGCCACGTCCACGATATCCGTGGAGGTGCCGATGCTCGCGTTGACCTTCGTCCGCAGTCCACGTCCGATTCCCACCACGTTGACCGTGACGTTTTTGTTCAGTGGAATGACGATCTGTCCCTTTTCAATCCCTTCCCGGATTGTTTCTGGTGACAGGCCTTCCTGACGGGCAACCTCTTCCATTTCCGGGGTGATTTTGCCGGCCTTCGCGTAATCGACCTGACTGAGTAGGTTTTTCATGGATACCTCCTTTAGTTCAAATTTTATCCGCCTTTTCAAAATAAAAATCCCCCAAACCCCAAAATTTCCAGGGCCTGGGGGATTTGCCTTCTCCTCCAGACGTCCCTGCTGGCAGGTCTTCTGGCTTCCCCGCCCTTCCAGCGCCTTCCCATCGGCTTCCCGACAGTGGCGTTCCTGCTGAAAGGGTCCCTCTCACTGAGTGAGAGGCGGGGTTACAGCGGCGGGTCCGCGCCGGATTTTCACCGGCTTCCCTTTTCACCCTTGACGGGCACCAGCGGAACAAAACTTAAATTCGTGTGTTCAGTTACCGCACCCTCGCGCCTTTGTCAAGCCCCAAAATCCGTGATAGTGTTTTGTGGAAACCTCCTGAATCCTGTTACATTGATGGTACCACCTCTCACGTGACGTAAAAACATTTGAACCGAAACCGCAACTGATCATAGAAATACGTACCTACTGGGGGTTAGGGTTGTAAAGCGCACCTTGAAAGGGGGTGGACAAGAAAGAATAGGGTTCCTCGAACGTCAACCTGTAAATCAAACTAAAATGAGGTCACCGATATTCACAAGCCTGTTATGTCGCGGATTTCAGATGAAAGATTTCCGAAAAAGTTATGTTTATTATACGATTGTCACAGGGGCTCTTACTTGAGAGAGCCGGAAAGCTCTGAAAAGAGGTGCGCAAGGCTTTCTTTCAAAATCCCCGGGAGTTTTTCCCTCAGGGTCTCTTCCACTTTGCGTTCCACGACCTCGCCGATTATGGCTTCGATCTCTTCCTTCTCCAAACCGGGGGCCGCGGACGGCATGGCCACGGCTGCTGCCGGAAGCACTTCCTCTTCTTCCTGAACCGGTTCAGGCTCGGGTGTTGGTTCAGGCGTCGGAGCACCTTCTTCCATTGCTTCCATCTTTGCCAGTTCACTGGCACTTTCTTCAAGGGCGGTGGCAATGGCCGGAGGAACCTCTTCTTCTTCCTCCCCTTCCTCTATAAAAACCTCTTCAAGGGTGGGTTCCTCTTCTCCCTGCATAATCACATCCGTCAGCTCGACGATCCCTTCTTCTTCGTCGGTTCCAGCCAGTTCCGTGACGGGTGATTCTTCCTCTTCGTACGCCACGCCTGGAGCCGCCTCCTCAGTTTCTTCCCCTACCTCTTCACCGATGGGTTCTTCCGCC
>WGDA01000135.1 GCA_015493505.1 Pseudomonadota bacterium
GCTGCCCGCCTGCCCCAGTGATCCGCCGCCATGACGGTGTCGAGGGAAACATCCCGTGGATCGTGTTCCGACAGGACATGAGAGACGATTTCAGGGATATTCAGAAAAGAAATTTCTTCATTTAAAAACGCCTGCACCGCCATCTCATTCGCGGCATTGAGGACGGCTGGATAGGTTTTCCCGCGCTCAAGCGCCTGGTAAGCCAGGGTGAGTGCCGGGAAACGCTCGGAATCTGGTTTCTCGAAAGTCAAGCACCCCACTTCCGCCAGGTTCAAGGGCTTTAGACCCATATCCAGCCTTTCCGGGTACCCCAGCGCGTAGGCGATGGGAATCTTCATATCGGGTACGCCGAGCTGGGCAATAACCACCCCGTCAAGGTATTCAACCATGGAATGGACGATGCTTTCCGGATGAATCAGTACTTCGATGTTCTCAGGGGCTACACCAAACAGCCATCTGGCCTCGATGATTTCAAGCCCCTTGTTCATCATGGTGGCCGAATCAATTGTAATTTTCGCCCCCATCTCCCAATTGGGGTGGCGGAGGGCCTCCGACGGCGTAATCGCCTCCATCTTTTCGCGGGGCCACGTTCGAAAGGGCCCCCCGGAAGCCGTTAAAATCAGTTTACGTATCTCGCTTTTGGAATGGCCCAGGATAGATTGGAAAATGGCGCTGTGTTCGCTGTCGATCGGGATCAGGCGGACCCCTTTTTCCATGACGGCTGAGGTAATCAGCTCACCGCCGACTACCAGGGTCTCCTTATTGGCGAGCGCGATATCCTTCCCTGCCTGAATAGCGGCCAGGGTAGGCTCCAGGCCGGCGGCACCCACGATGGCTGACACCACCATCTCCACTTCATCATGGGTAGACAGAGTAACCAGGCCTTCCGCGCCGGATAATACGGTAACAGCGCCATCAACGCGCCGGGAAACTTCACGAAAAGCCGCGTCATCCGTCACAGCCACCATCGCGGGGTGAAACCGCTCTATCTGCTGAAGGAGCTGCGCCACGTTTTTGTGGGCGCTGAGCCCCACGACGTGAAACCGGTCCGCGTATCGGCTGACGACTTCAAGGGTGTTTTTCCCAATGGAACCCGTAGATCCCAAAATCGCGATCCTCTTTTCGCTCATTTTACGGCCTCAGGTGAAGGTAGAGATAAAAAAAAGGAATCGCAAACAGAAAACTGTCAATGCGATCCAATATTCCGCCATGTCCAGCGAGGAGCTTCCCGGAATCCTTGACGCCCGCGCCGCGTTTCAGCATGGATTCACAGAAATCCCCCAATTGCCCCAGCAGCACCAACAGCGGGGGAAGAATCAGCGCTTCAAGAGCCTCAAGCCCCGTGCGAATGAAAAGATTTGCAATGACGCCAATCAATAGGGCCGAGAGCATCCCTCCCAGGATGCCTTCTACACTCTTTTTGGGGCTCACCCGTGGATATAATTTATGTTTCCCAAAGCGAGACCCAAGGTAAAAGGCCCCCGTGTCTCCTCCCCAGACCACAAAAGCCAGCCACAGGATCAGCCCGTGGCCATAGGGTTTCATCAAAATGACTGGGATCGTGAGAGACATGGAAAACGCCACGAAAAAGAATCCAAGAACCCCTCCCGCCACCATGGAAAGAGCCCTTTCGTAATGAGGCAGGCTTCCCATGGTGAAAAGCATCAGCGCCGCAAGCGTGATATAAAGCCATCCCACCATTCCGCTAAGCGCCCAGTAATAACTAAAGACCGGCAACGCGGCGCCCATACAGGCGAAGAAAACCCTGGAAACCGTACCCAAACCCGCTGAGGCGCTGTCGGGGATGAGGTTGAAATATTCGAACAACCCGACACCCGTAACCAGCATGATAAGCGTGATAAAAAAACCTATAGGCAGGAAAAAGATGATTGCCACGACAATGGGTATCGCGACAATTCCAACTATCAATCTGCTAAGATTCTGCATGTAACCCCGTTATCTGATCGCTTGTCATTCCAAACCTTCTTTCCCGCTTTTGATAGTCCCGAATTGCCTCAAGAAGGTCTCTTTTTGTGTAATCTGGCCAGAGGGTAGGCGTAATATACAACTCCGTATAGGCCAGTTGCCATAAGAGAAAATTGCTCAACCTCAATTCCCCGCTCGTGCGTATCAATAGGTCCGGATCCGGGTATGGCGATGTCGTCAGGTATGAGGAAAATACCTCGGGCGTTACCTCCTCTTCCCGAATCTTCCCGTCCTTCAGGTCATTCGCCATGCGAAGGGCGGCTTTGACAATTTCCCAGCGCGCGCCGTAGCTTAGCGCGAGAATCAGGGTCATCTTGTCCCCGTCTTTCGTGTCGTCAATCACCTTAAAAAGGGTCTGCCGCACGTCCCCCGGAAGACGTTCTAAATCACCGATAGCCCGAAGACGGATACCATTTTTCAAAAGGTTATCCCGCTCCTTGACGAGGTAATTCTTCAACAGACGCATCAAGGCGTTGACTTCCGATGAAGGCCGGCGCCAGTTCTCAACGGAAAAGGCGTAAAGGGTCAGGTATTCTATCTCCAGCTCCCGACAGGCCTCCACGACTTCCCTGACCGCATTGATCCCTTTCTCATGTCCCTTGATCCGGCTAAGAAACTTTTTTTTCGCCCACCGGCCGTTCCCATCCATAATAATTGCGACATGCCGGGGAAGTTTTTCGGGATCAATCTTTGACTTCAAATCGCTCATTTCACAATCTATTTTAACATGACCTCATTTTTTATGTTTTTTATCATAAATATCTTGACAGATAAAGGGGAATGAGATATATATTGTACACAATATCGGCGCGGGGTGGAGCAGTTCGGTAGCTCGTTGGGCTCATAACCCAAAGGTCGCAGGTTCAAATCCTGCCCCCGCTACCATAAAGATTTCAAGGGGTTAGAAAGATTTCTGACCCCTTTTATTTTTGCCTGGTTTTCCCGTCCCCAACTGTATCCCCAACAAAGTTGTGACTTTTCACGGATTTTTCTACCCAGCGGCCACGGTTCAATTCGTCTGGTTATCTGTTCCATTTCCTCGATAGTTTTTTTTAATTACCGAGGAAACGCAAAAACTAATTTTGAATCTTCAAGGACAACGGGGCTAATAGAAGAGCTAATAGCCAATTAGGCCGGAGTCTTCCGCGAGGTGGTCACACTACCTTCGTCTTGAAATTTTCTTCGGTGGCCTGCCTAAGAGGAAAGCGCGAATTTAACGGATATCCAAAACACCCTTTTTCACTCGCACTACCTCTTGCAAGGGCGCAGAAATTACGTTATAAAAAACCAACTGCTTTGGATTTAAGCGCGTCCAACGGAGAGTGAAGAGTAAAAAGAGATGATCACCATCCGTGAAGTTTTTCCGAATTTCTTAGCCGCATCTCGCGTCTTCTCAAAGAGGGGGGTAAAATGAATTTCATCAAAAAATCGCCTTTCCTTCTTCTTATTCCGGCCCTTTTCCTGATGGTATCCTGCGCGGGGTTAAACGAGCCATCACGCACGGAAACCCTACGTCAGCAGGAAGCTACCAACGCGGAGATCAAAGCGCTTCAGCAGCAGAATACCGCCATGGCCAAGCAACTGGAAGCCATTCAGGGTTCATTACAATCCCTGAACGCCAAGATAGACCTTTTGACCAAACGCCTGGAAGCCACGAAAAAAAAGGCCCATACCTATAAGAAAATCAGTACCTACGAGCACAAGAAGAAACGGGCGGCATCCCACCATGTCAAAACGGTTCACCACGCCAGCCACTCCTCTAAAATTTCCAACCCAAAGAAGACCCCACATCAAGGAGCCAAACCCAAACCGAATATTCCGCCCCTCAAGCTCTACCACGAGGCTTACGAAAAATATGCCTCCCACAAATTTCACGAAGCGGCCGACATGTTTCTTGAATTTGTCAGGCTGTACCCAAAACATCCTTACGCCAACAACGCCCTTTACTGGACGGGTGAGTCGTATTATTCCCTCGGTGATTACAAAAAGGCCGCGTACTATTTCAAAGAGGTCATCGAAAAATATCCTAAGGGGAGCAAGGTTCCGGACGCGCTGCTCAAATTAGGGTACACGTATGACGAGCTGGGAGATAAAAAAGCGGCGCGGGATTATCTTTTCAAGCTTATGGATCAATTCCCGTTCAGCGAGGCGGCTCAAAAAGCGCAAGCAAAACTTGACGAGCTCTACTGAGACATCTCCCAGACGTTTACCCGTCTCTACTTCAGGCTTTTCTTTTCCCGGAGAATTTCACGTTGCCGTTTAAAGGTATAATGGATAATCGTTTCTCTGTCTTCCTCTGAAATCAGCTCGAACCTGAATGAGACCTCGGTCAATTTCTCTTCGTTTTCAGTCACTTCAGTCGCCCTGACTACCTGGCCCAGAGCTCGGATAAGCCTGATGGGCAAAATCGGAAGCAGTAATTTGAGCTCATAAAACTCATTGACTTCAAAATGTTCCTTGGCTTTGAATCGTAACCCCGCGCCACTGATATTTGCCATGACGGGAGGGGTTTGATAAATGGGATCCACAGACTTTTCCATCAGGAAATTCAAAATCAGGTCCAATTTAATGTGCACGCCCGCCAGAGCTGCATCGAGCCGGCTTTCGCTTTCGGAAGTTCCTTCGGTCTCCCACAACCCTTGTGACAACCATCCCAATACGTCCCACGGCTGTTGCGGGATGACGTCCCTTCTTTGGAAAAACTGCGCTTTTTCTTTCTCCCACTGATCATCGGGGATTTTTTCCCATAAAACGGGGAAATATCCGTCTACTCTCACATATTGGCGGCGTTTATACGTATCATTTTTATTTTCCATAATTCTGTCTCCCCTCTTTTGGTGTAAATTATCACGCCACCCACCACCCTTGCAAACTCAGCGGTGGTTAAAATGGTTCGCGTCCGCTAACGCTACCCCTGATTCCTTAACCGCTTCCCGTGCGTCGTCGATAATCGACGAGAATGCCTCCACCACATCCCCGTCAAATTGGGTCCATTTACAACGATAAAGCTCGTCCATGGCTATCTCATGCGCCAATGCCCTCCTGTAAGGCCGACTTGAAGTCATAGCGTCATACGCGTCGGAAACGGTTAGGATTCTGGCGAGAAAGGGGATTTTTTCGCTCTTCAGGCCATCCGGGTAACCTTTACCGTCCCAGCGTTCGTGATGAGAACGTATGATGGAACGTTCATCCGGAAGCAATTCAAGGTGACGGACGATTTCCTCACCGATAACGGGGTGTTTCTTAATCTCTTCGTACTCGCTGTCAGTCAGCTTGCCCTCTTTCAGAAGCACCGTATCCCTGACGCCAACCTTTCCAATGTCATGGAGATTCCCGGCGAATTTCAGCGTTTCCAGCATCTCGCCACTACACCCCAGCGCTTTCGCGGTCTCCATCGCGTAAAACGTGACCCGCACCGAGTGCTTTTGGGTGTAAGCGTCCTTCGCTTCAAGGGTTTTAACCAACGCCAGCAGGGTTTCAATCAGGTTATCATACACGCTCTCGTAAAGCACAACGTTCTCAATGTTGAGCGACACTTTTTTGGCGATGTTTTCGAGTATGACAAGATCCTCCTGATCAAAAGGCAGATCCCCAATCTTATCCGTCGCGTTAATCACGCCAAACGGTTCCTGTTGAATAAACAGCGGCGCGGAAATAAGGGATCTCGATCTGTAGAACCATTGACTTCGCAGCTCTCTCGCCAGCTCTCTCTCAACATCCTTTATGAGAAGTGGCTTCCCCCACTTGAAAACCTTGCCCGATATTCCTTCACCAGCTGGAATTCGTGTCGTCTCAATCACCTCGCGATCAAGCCCCTTCGCCGCGCGGATGTAAAGAGAATCCGATGGCTTGTCGTAGAAAAGGATCGAAATACGTTCGCAGTCGAGGGATGTCGCCACCACTTGAAGGGCTTTATCCAGCACCTGATCCACCGTGTTAAAAGCCCCGGACATAGATTCGCTAATGGAATAAAGGATTGTTAATTCCCTTATTTTCTCGGAAAGTTTCCGGTTCAGGATTTCGATTTCTCTCGCCTGAGCCAGCTCTTTCTTCAGCTGCTCGTTTTCAAGAATCAGCTCTCTCTCACGAATAATCTTTTTTAGGGTCAGCTCAATCTGGTCAATCTTGAAGGGCTTCGTTATAAAGTCCGAAGCACCCTCTTTCATACAACGAATTGCGATATCAATGGTGGGAAACCCCGTTATCATAACGACGGGCAGCAAGGGATCTACAGCTTTTATCTCTTTAAGGAGTTCCATGCCGTTCATTTTCGGCATTTGGATATCGGAGAGAACGACGTCTATACGCTCCCCCTTTTTAATCATATCGAGCGCCTGCTGGCCGTTCTCCGCCGTCAAGACATCGAACAAATCATTCTCTCTCAGGATTAACCCAAGCATGGATCGGATAGAAGGATCGTCGTCAACAATCAGGACACGGGGAGGATAAACCTGTGCGTAAGAATCTCCGGGAGTAGTGATTAAGGGGTCGCCAAGAGCTTCTTTTTGCATAACTCAAATTCCTCCCGGGTAATGATGCCTTTTTCCAAAAGCTGCCCTAATCTTTCCATTTCATCCAGCATCACCGCACCTTCTTCCTCTTCATTCCTCATATGAAAAGGAACCGTATTCCCGACTAGACCATATTTATTCAAGACCTCCGCCCGAAGCACTTCCATCTCGCCATCTCCTTCGGTCGTGTCGAGGGCTTCGATATCCTTTTCTATGACTGATACGGAATTTTTTACCGTCTCCTGTAGCCGTTTATGAGACTCTTTAAGGTGTTTGAGAAGCATTTCATTGCTTTTTATCAAATGGATTTTATCTACCGCGTTCCTGATGGTCACGTCAAATTCGGCAAGCTTGAAAGGTTTTCTGATATAATCAAACGCCCCTAATTTCAAAGCCTCAATAGCGCTATCGAGGGTGGCAAACCCCGTGATCATAATAACCTGCGTCTTTGGGTTTTTTTCTTTTGCCTTTCTCAAAACCTCCAACCCGTTATTCTCAGGCATCATCAAATCGGTGATAACAAGATCAAAATCATTCACGGAAATCAGTTCAATAGCCTCTTTTCCGTCCGAGGCAGCAAAGACATTGTATCCCTTATCCTTAAGTAATTGTTTGAGAATCCGCAAAATGGATACATCATCGTCAACCACGATAACCTTGGTCTGTTCTGGAGCCATAATTGCCATCTAAAAACCCTCAATTTGTGATATAAACTTTAACTCTTATCTTTTTATCAGAAAATAATCAAAAAAAAAAGATCTGGCAGATGTTTAAAGGTGGTTATAAAGGAAATGGATTTATTTGTGGGAATCCGGCTCTGTTATCTTGCGGTAAACTTTTGAAGCCATGATATCTCGAATATTTAAACGCTTCGCCTCCATGGACAGGGTGACTTTATCCTCATGCAGCGTTTCACGGGTGTCGCGTTTCTGAATCTGTTCCTTGACCTTTAACTGCCTCGCATAATTATGAAGAAAACGTTGAATTCTCTCTGTTTGAATTGTCATCTGCTCTCTCCCCCCACTATTCTGATCATCCTTATCGGATTTTTTAGAAAAATCTTTAGGGGAATTGGAATTTTTTTTCAGCCGATATAGGATAATCACGTTAGGGAAAATAGATGAAGGGGGATACCACGGATGGAGCTTATTAATGTTTCAAGTACAAAAAGAGTTCAGTGTATTGACATCACTGACAAGGTTTCCAGGCTGGTTAACGACATGGGGTGGGAAGAAGGCGCGTTGGTCCTTTTCGTTCCCCACACGACCGCCGGGATTACCATCAACGAAGGAGCCGATCCCGCCGTCCACAGGGATGTTGAAGAGTCCCTCACGAAGCTTATCCCTTACCGTGCCGCCTACCACCATCTGGAGGGGAATTCAGACGCGCATATCAAAACAACCCTGACCGGGAACTCCGCGCTGGTGATTCTGGAAAACGGCCGTTTGCGGCTTGGGACGTGGCAGGCCATCTTTTTCTGTGAATACGATGGTCCCCGTTCCCGGAAGGTATGGGTTCAATACCTGATTTCCCGATAATACCAGGAACTTTCCAACAGGAGATCAGGCAAAGATTAGTTTTTTCAACTTTCGCACCCCCGTGTCCTTGATGGCGCGGAACAGTTCTTCATTAAAACGCTTATAGGGAAGTTTGCCGGACATGACATCCACGTACAAGCGTCCCAGCCTCTCCGAGCGTTTAAGGGCGTAAAATCCCAGCTTTATCCTGGGATACACAAACTCGGCCATCCGAACGGCGTGCGTCAGTTCCTCAATAATTTCGCTTTGTATCAACGACTGGTACAGGCTGGACATATCCACACCCTTGTCCAAAGTCTTTACGACGGATTCAGCCGCGAAGGTCCCCGACGCCAGCGCGTAATAGATGCCCTCCCCAAGAAAAGGGTCGACAAACCGAGCGGCATCACCCACCAGCAAGACCTGGCGATCCGCCCGTTTATATGCGAAATCCCCAAAATATGGCAACAGCCACCCCTTCCCTTTTCCGGACACGAGGTTAAAATCCTGCTTCATGCGTTCAAATTCATTTTTCAGAGAGATTTTCTTACGCTTCGGAATCGCCCCGCATCCAACGGAAGCGTTTCCTCTTTTAGGGAAAATCCATCCATATCCCCAGGGGAACCTGCCGAAATCAAGGGATACCCAGCTTCTGCCGGCCAAGGCATCGAGCCGCGTTTCTTCCTCCAGGGCAACCCCCATCGGAACGGTATGCCCAGGATTCAGATACCTGGCGCTGACGCCCCTGGGTCCATCGGCGCCAATCAGGACCCTCGCCGCGAAAATACTCCCCTTTGAAGTCGTCAGGATCAGCCGGTCATCCCTTCTCCGTATGTCGACAACCTTCTCTTCCGGAACAAAGCACGCGCCACGGCTCGTGGAAAGCTCAAG
Source organism: Pseudomonadota bacterium (assembly GCA_015493505.1). GTDB lineage: Bacteria > Desulfobacterota > S145-22 > S145-22 > S145-22 > S145-22. The sequence goes on from WGDA01000135.1 coordinate 8,906, forward strand.
CAGCAAATGATCAAAACGCCCGCGATGCACCAGCTTCGCGATGCGCGCATCCATCATGATCTTGAAGGCGTCTCGCCCTTTGTAGGAAAACTCCGCGCCGTAGATATCATCCCCTTCCAGCGAATCAAGGGAAAAGGGCAAGAATCTTCTTACCTTGTTAGACAAGGCACCGCCACACGGCTTTGTTCTCGGAAAGGTGTGTTTGTCCAGCACCAAGACATCAATCCCCTTATCCGCCAGGTGCCATGCCGCCGTCGATCCGGCAGGCCCCGCCCCGATAATCGCGACATCCCAAAGTTTCCGATTCATCATGGCCACTTTTTAGAATAATTCTCCGGACGATGTCAATGAAGGCGAGAGCCGAAAACGTGTTTCACGTTGGCAAGCCTTCATTTAAGTGGTAACGTCACGAGAAAAAACGATTGGAGAAAAACAATGCCTGAAGCCTGGCCTGTGGAGGAAAGAAAGCAAGAAGGTGTCTACAAAATCTTTACCCTATGGAGCGAAAAGGCTCGGAACCCCCGCAACGGCTCCCTCAGGGATCTCGTCATTCTCGATTTTCCGGACTGGATCAGCGTGATCCCCGTGACTCCGGACGGCGATGTGGTCATGGTCAAACAGTATCGACACGGCGTCAAAAAGGTGCTGCTGGAGATTCCCGGCGGCCTGATGGACAGGGAAGATCCCTCCCCCGAAGCAGCCGCGCGGAGAGAGCTGGCAGAAGAAACCGGATACACAAGCTCCCTGTTCACGTGCATCGGGTCCCTGTATCCGCAACCCGCCGTCCAAACCAACCAATACCACATTTACCTGGCTGAAGATGCCATCAAGACCACCGAAACGCGATTCGATGAGGGAGAAGACCTGGAGCTGGCGCTTGTACCTCTGAAGCGAATCCCGGAAATGATCGCGTCGGGTGAAATTTGCCACGCCATGGTGGTCACGGCCTTCTACTACCTGGCGCTGCACCGAAAAAAGCTGTTTTTTTAGGCACGCCCCACGTGAGGGTGCTATGAGGTGCCAAGGTACTTTCTGAGTCTCTCAAGGTCTGTGATAGGTTCCCGGCAGCTCCTGTTCTCACACACAAAAACCGAAAAACGCCCTTCAGGCTCCGGAAATGAACGCAGATACGGGCAGAGCCGCGCCATCCGCGAATCTTCGGGATCGTAATAAACAAGTACGGCGTCCGGCAGATAAGCCTTCTGGATTTCATAAACCGCCTGCTGAAGCGTTTTGTCCCCATTTTCCCCCGTTATCACCACCTCTTTCGATGGTCCCAGGGCAAACAGCGCCCCTTTCAGAAAATGTCCATATTCCTCGGGTGATGCGGCAACACGGGAAGCGAAAGCCCGGATCATCTTCTCCGCCATGGTTAAAAACTGCGTCTCACCCGTGATCGCCCCCAGCCGCGCGAGGTTTGAGAGGGCGACCGAATTTCCTGAAGGTGTGGCCCCATCATAGAGATCCATCCGCCGGGGTAATGGGGACAGGCCGTCCGGTTTCGAGAAGTAGAACCCACCCAGACTGTCATCCCAGAATATCCGACGCGTCATTTCCTGAAGCTGAAGCGCCTTTTCGAGATATTCCGGGACAAAGGTGGCCTCGTAGAGTTCCAGTTCACCCCAAGTCAGAAAGGCGTAGTCTTCCAGGAACCCCTCTATCCCCACATGGCCTTGCCTGAAACGGTGATACAGAATGCCCTCGAGAAACAGGTGATTCCAGACAAAGGCTTCGGCTTCCTTCGCGGCATCGAGCAAAGAGGCTTCATTCAGGCCACGTCCGGCCGAAGCGAGCGCCGCGATCATGAGCCCGTTCCAGGAGGTCAACACCTTATCGTCCTTCATGGGATGGACGCGCCTTTCCCTTTCCTTGAAAAGGGCAAGTCGCGCGGTTTCAAAGGATTTCAGCCACTCATTCAAGGGCATCCCCTCTTTTTCGGCAAAGGCTTCATGCGTTCCTGGCATGAAGGGGATACTTTTCCCTCTTTCAAAATTTCCCTCCTCCGTTATCCCGAAAAAGCGGCAGATCATCCCGCCCTTTTCTTCGCCCAGAATCTGCTTTACCTCACGGGGCGTCCAGAGATAAAAACTCCCTTCCTCTCCCTCACTGTCAGCGTCTTCCGCGGAAAAATATCCCCCGTCGCCATGTCTCATCTCTCTCTGCAGATAGTCGAAGATCTCCATGACAGTACTGGCGTAGAGGGGGTTTCGCGTCACCTGAAACGCCTCCCCGTATGCGTGCATCAGCAGGGCCTGGTCGTACAGCATCTTTTCAAAGTGCGGCACGTGCCACCGCACGTCCACACTGTACCGATGAAACCCAAGCCCAACCTGATCAAAAATACCTCCCCGGCGCATGGCCCGAAGAGTCGTCTCAACCATTTCGAGGGCAGACGCGTTCCCGGTCTGGTGATGCCAACGAAGAAGAAACGTCAGTCGGTCAGGCGTGGGAAACTTGGGGGCATTTCCGAATCCGCCCCACTGCTGGTCGTACACACGGCGCAGCCGCACGACCGCGTTTTCAAACGTTTGAAACGACAAAGCCGCGGCTCCCGTGTCGGATTCTCCGGTTTTTTCCAGGAATGCCGTAATTTGGTCCCCTGCTTCATGCACCTTCTGAGGCTGGTTCTCCCATAACATGGCGATTCTTCTGAGGATATCCAGAAAACCAGGCATCCCGAACCGGCTGTTTCTTGGGAAATACGTGCCGGCATAAAACGGCTTTCCGTCGGGGGTCAAAAAAACCGAAAGGGGCCATCCTCCTCGCCCCGTCAATGCCTGGCAGGCCGTCATGTAAAGGGCGTCAAGGTCGGGGCGTTCCTCCCGGTCCACCTTGATGGAGACAAAGTGATCATTGAGGAACGCCGCGACCTCCTCATCCTCAAATGATTCATGCGCCATGACGTGGCACCAGTGACACGTGGCGTAACCAATGGAGAGGAAAACAGGTTTGCTCTCCCGCTTCGCTTTCTCGAAAGTGGCCTCCCCCCACGGATACCAGTCCACCGGGTTATGGGCGTGCTGGAGAAGGTAGGGGCTCTTCTCCTGTGCGAGATGGTTTACCATGAAGATCCCGGGTAGGGATTAACGCGTCCGGGGTTCAATCACCAGACGCGATTTTCTTGCCAAATTCATAGGCCTCTTTCAGGATATCAGGGCGTTTCAGGGCGTCATCTCTTCCCTCCAAACCCTTGTAAAACAACCCACCACCGTAACCCATGTCCAAAGCGTCGTAGAAGTATTTGGCTACCAGTTCTACCCCCTGAAAAAGGTTCTTTCCCTTGGTAGCGCCCACGGCAATCAGGTATCCCGTTCCGCTGTCGTGATTCTTCCATTGATCCCGGGGTTTGTTGAGTATCCTTTTCGCCCACATGGCCTGGGCGCGGTCCACGATGGCCTTCGCCTGCGCGGAAATCCCGTAAAAAAAGATGGGTGAAGAGAGGATAATCGCGTCCGCCTCCTCAAAAAGCGGGTAAATCTTTTGCATGTCATCCTTCACGACGCACTGTCCCGTTTTGTCGCAGCCACCACATTCCCGGCAGCCAGACATCTTGAGATCCCTCACGGACACCTTTTTAACGGTTGCGCCGGATTCCTCCGCTCCCCTGAGCACTTCGTCCAGAATGACCTCACTGTTTCCTTTTTTCCTCGGACTTCCATAAATTCCCAGTATATTCAACAGACAACTCCTTTATGGTTTATCTCGTTTATCTCGTTTATCTCGTTTATCTCGTTTATCTCGTTTATCTCGTTGGTCTCGTTGGTCTCAGTTTTAAGTGGTTAAGATTTACTTAAAACTTAATAACTAATCATACATTACGCTTCACGCATCAAACCTTTCGCCTTTTAAAACGTAATCAACTGGTACCCCTGGTCGAGATACCCGGACATACTGGGATGGCCTTTCAGGGTCCCCCCAAGGGGGAGCCCTTCCCTTTCAACGGCTTCAAGAACCTTCATCTTGGCGGAACAGGCCCGGCAGACCATCCCGAACAGGCCCGCTTTTTTCGCCTTCTCATAAAGGGGGTGGAGAAAGTCGTCCGCCTTCGCCATCTCGGGAACCAGCTTCGTCGCGGAGCCTTCAACCACGATCTTGACCTCATACCCTTTCTCACGCATGTCCAGAGCGTTCAAAAGGACATGAATAAAACACATCTTGTCACCGTTGAACGCGAAGAGCACCACTTTTTTCATGTTCTCCGTCTCCTCCAGGATTTCACAGATTTCTAATCGCCCCACACCCATTCACCCTGATTCTGAAGGGCGTAAAACTGGTCATTCAGAAGGCGGCGGTGGGTCTCTTCCTCTTCGACCAGTTTTTTAAACATCTCTTTGCCCATCGGGTCTTCCGTCTTCTCAGCCATTTTACGGTAAAAATCAGCCGCTTCCGCCTCTTTCGCGATCGCCGTTTTCAAGGCCTGGATATCGTCATCCTTCGTCTCATACCCGCCCTTGGCACTCTCAATACGGTTTCGCGCGATCAGCTCCCCCGCGCCCACGTATGGGATCCACTTGTTCTCATTCTTCAGGGACAGATAGAGGTGAACCATTTTCTTGTAATGTTCCATCTCGAAATCACTCAACTGCTGAAACATGTCCTTCCCACGGGGGTTCGTGGACTTCTCCGCCGCCTCGCGATAAAACAGGTAGGCATCCTGTTCCGCGTTAACCGCGATCTTAACGGCTTCCAGGCGTTCATCCCGCACGTCTTCAAGGTTTATATCCGTTTTCGCCCCGCAATCCTGGCATATTAGCGTGCCTACTTTTCCTTTCCCGGTGCGCGCCTCTTCAACAAACAGTTCCGCTTTGCCCCCACATGCCGGGCACTTGAAAGTTCCTTCCACTTTTTCAGACATCATTCCTTAGCCTCCTTTTAAATATATTTAGCGTTACATCCCCCTAGGGAGAATCTTCTCATCTACTTCATTGCTTTTCATTCATAACCGCCTATCACCGCCTCAAACGCCTCCGCGTCACACACGTGACGGTATGGGGGGTCCCCCGGTTTCAGCCCGATCTTTTCCTCAAAAGGCGGCCGGGCATTCCTGTATAGGACCCCGATGGGGAGTGCGTCTTCATCACGCAAGGCCAGATCAAGGGCCGCGCGCTGATCGGTGGGGTCATACGAATCATCCACCTTTCGGCAACGTTCCCGATACCAGTCAAATGTGTTGACGCGGTTGAAAGAAACACATGGTTGCAGAATATCCACGAGTGAGAACCCCCGATGGGCGATGGCTCGGGCAATCAGGTCCGCGAGATGTTCCGTGTCCCCCGCGAATCCCCTGGCGACAAACCCCGCGTTCATCACGATCGCGACGGCAATCGGGTTGAAGGGCGCGGACGGGTTCCCCATGGGCTGCGCCTTCGTGACAAACCCCTCCGGAGAGGTAGGGCTCGCCTGACCCTTGGTCAATCCATACACGCGGTTGTCGTGAACGATTAGCGTCATGTCGATATTGCGCCGCAGAGCTGCGAGGAAATGATTGCCTCCCTCGCCATAGTTACACCCGTCCCCGCTTTCCGCGATAACGGTCAAACGCGGATTCGCAAGCTTGGCACCGCTCGCCACTGGGAGGGACCGCCCGTGCAGCCCGTTGAATACGTTGGCGTTGAGGTAATGAGGCAATTTGGCAGCCTGGCCAATCCCTGAGACAAACAATACCTCTTGGGGCGACAGGTTGGACATGACAAGCGCCTTTTTGACCGCCTTTAAAATGGGAAAATTCCCACATCCCGGGCACCATGCCGTTTCGTAATTACCGTAATCGGCCAAGGTTACCATTTAAAACTCCTGTTCCATCCGCGCGACGGCACCGAGGATATACCGCGGAGTCAGTGGCAACCCATCGTATCGCGTGATATGGTCTGAAATCTCAAAACCTGTCTCTCTCCGAATCAACCGGGCAAATTGCGATGTCGCGTTGCCTTCCACGCCAATAACCCTCTTGGCCGTTTCCAGTTTATCCATAAAATCATCGCTCCGCAGGGGCCAAACCTGTGAGAAATGGATCATGGCGGCGCGATGCCCCTCGTGGCGCAGCGCCTCAACCGCCTCCTGAACCGCCCCCCAGGATGAGCCCCAGCAAATGAAAAGTGTCTCCGGTTCATCGTCCCCAAAAAAGGTCGGAGGAACCGACATTTCAAGAATCCTCGCCAGCTTCTTCATGCGTTTCTGAACCATGCGGACGCGGAGGGTCAATTCCTCCGTAATGTGCCCTTCCTCCGTGTGCTCGTCGCTGTCCGCCACAACCAGCGCTTCACTCTCGCCCGGGAAGCGACGCTCGGAAATCCCGTCCGGCGTCAGGGCGTATCGTTTGTAAATCCCGTTACCGTTTTCCGGCCTCGTGGATTCTTCCATCCTCTTCCGAACCTCGAACGGCGAAACCGCCCGGTAAGAATCGGCGAGGAACTGATCCGTCAAGACAAAAACAGGTCCCTGGGACGCCTCCGCGACTTCGAACGCCCGTGCCGTCAATTCAAAACACTCCTCGATGGATCCAGGGGCAAAAATCGCACGGGGGAACTCACCATGCCCCCCATGCAGAATAAACTCCAAGTCTCCCTGCTCTGTCCGGGTCGGAAGCCCCGTCGCAGGACCGGGACGCTGCGCCACAGCAACAACGAGAGGCGTCTCTGTCATGGCGGCCAGGCTGATGCCTTCCGTCATCAGAGCGAACCCCCCTCCTGACGTGGCAACCATGCTCCGCGCGCCGCAAAAAGAGGCGCCGATAGCCATGTTCACGGCGGCGATCTCGTCTTCGGCCTGTTCCACGACGACCTCCATTTTTTTCGCGTGCTTGATCAGGGTCAACATGATCGATGTGGCTGGCGTCATGGGATAAAAGAACCCACAACGGACTCCCGCTGCCATGGCACCCAGGGCGATGGCCTCGTTGCCGTTGACCATGATACGCCTGCCGGATACTGAAACCTTGGGCAAAGACTCAAAACCAATGTCCTGGGCTCGCTCAGCCACCCATTTTACGGCCTTTCCAACCACTGCGAGGTTTTTCTCAACCGCCGCCGCGTCCATCTTTTTGCCGAAGGTGTCTCGAATCATGGATTCCATGAACCCGTTTTCAAGGCCAAGCAGGCAACCGGTAACGGCGTAGGCCGCCATATTCAGGAATTCCCCTTCCCCAAATTCGGCGTAAGGAACGGATAAAATCCTTTTTCCTTCCCTGGCATATCTCACGTCACAGAGAATCCATCCACTCGGAGCCATTTCATCACGGTGCAGGGTGATTCCTTCCGCGTCAAGCGTTATCAGCACATCGATTTCATCGGGTGGCGCCACGATCCTTTCCGGACTGACCCGGATATAAAAGGCGTTGTGTCCACCCCGGATTCTTGACTGATAGCTCTGGGTTACCACAATATGGTAACCCTGCCTGACCAGGCTCTTCGATAAAAGCTGGCCAATCGTCACGAGCCCCTGGCCCGCCTCTCCACAGACGCACAAGGTGATTGCTTTCAAGTCGGTTACCCTTCCATATCAAATTCCCGGACATCAAAGAAATAGCCGCTCTTGTTCAGGTAATCCAGCTCCGCCTGAACCGCCGCGACGTGATTCTCTTCAATGGCGAGGAACCCGGCAAACAGCTCTTTGGCGTCATCCGAGAACTCTTCCGTAAGCCTCCGATAAAAGTCGGAAGTTTCAACTTCTGCCTTCAACGCCTTGCTCAGGGCCTGTTTCACGTCCCCCCGGTCTTCTTCGGCGAGTTCCTTTTTGACCGGAAGGGTCTGTTTTTCGACGTCCCCCATGACGGGGACAATTGAATGAATCGGCTTTAACTTGAGGGTTCTGCTCGTTTCCCACCCCCCAAGTTGCTCCGTCAGATAATCGAAATGACGCTGCTCGTCATCCGAGAGCATCTGAAAAAACCGCTTGACCTCCGGGGAAGCAGCCTGTCGCGCCGCCTCGCCATACAGGTCCCTGATTTTCCGCTCATATTCCATGGCCATCTTAATGGCCTCCTGAACTGTCACACGATCCTCCTTTTTAGGCGTATTCTTATGCGCCATCCAGGCCGCTGCGTTCCATTTCCTGATACCAGGCGGCCGGGTCTGCCATGAAGAGCTTCATATCCTTCAGCGCGGTGTAATGGCCCCGCTCTTCCGCCACCATCTTTTCAACGAATTCCTTTTCCAGAGGGTCCTTCGCTTTCGGGAGATAATCCTGATAAAACTTCATCGTCTTGTATTCAAAATCGATGCCCACATCGAGGGCTTCCAGTTCGCCGGGATCCGCCTCGAGTGTCCTGCCGTGTTCGGCGGCCATCTCGCGGAAGAGGTGATTCACGTCTTTATGGCCGACATCCATGGACTTCCAATCGTTGGACCAGGCCGATTCATCCTTCAGGCTGTTGTAGATTTTCAGGATTCTCCCGTAATGCACCTTTTCATCCTTCATGAGAGTTTCAAAGATTTTTTTCCCAAGTTCATTCTTGCTGGATTCCATCGCCTTACGGTAGAATTCCTCTCCCTTCTCCTCCATGGAAAGGGCCGTTTTGAGCATCTCCAGCGCTTCCGTGTTCTGAGTAGCCATCGCAGACTCCTTTTTACCTAATAAAAAATTTTGATGTTACAAGGGAATCATTCTCCCCACCGCAATATTTCCACCTCTTTTTTATAGCACATCAGCGCAATACCTGCCAAACATGCTTCACGCTCCATCGCTTTGCCGCAGTTTCTTCAGGGCCACATTGGCGGCGATGAGGATGGGGTCCCAAACGGTCGCGAAGGGTGGCGCGTACGCGAGATCCAGCCTCGCCACGTCTTCCACCGTGGACCGGTGGTAAAGCGCCGTGGCCAGGGTATCTACCCGGTGGGCCACCCCCTCTTCACCGGCCATTTGCGCGCCCAGCAGGCGGCCCGTCCCTTTTTCCACGACATACGTCACGGTCACGGGCTTCCCGGCGGGATAGGCGCTCGCTCGCGAACGGCCCGTGATGGTAGAGCTGAAAAAATCCAGCCCCTCCCGACGCGCGTCCAGGGAAGTCAGCCCCGTCCGCGCGACCTCCAGATTGAAAACCTTGGTAACAGCGGTCCCAACAACCCCTTCGAAAGTGCTATCCCTGCCACCGGCGTTCTCACCCGCCACGCGCCCCTGCTTGTTGGCCGTGGAACCGAGGGGAATATAGGTCTTTTTCCCGGTCACGAGATGAAGCGTTTCGGCGCAATCCCCCGCCGCGTAAACATCCGGCAGGTTGGTCCGCATGCGCGTGTCAACCTGAATGGCACCCCGAACCCCCAGAGTAACCCCCGCTTTCTCGGCAAGGGATGTGTTCGGGCGGACACCCACGGCCAGGATAACGAAATCAGCGGGGAATTCTCCTTGATCCGTCAAGACCTTTTCAACCCTTCCATCCCCCTCAAATGATTCCACAGAAGTTTCTTTCCGCAGAGCTACGCCATTTTCAGCCAGTTTGGCTTCAACAATCTTCGTAATCTCGGCGTCCATGGTGCCCAGAACACGATCCATCTTCTCAATCACGGTGACGTCAATCCCCCGATGTCGCAGGGATTCAGCCATCTCCATGCCGATGTAGCCGCCTCCGACAATGACCCCTTTCTTTGGCGCGTTTTCATCAATGAAGCGTTTGATAGCCAGCCCATCTCCAATGTTCCGAATCGTAAAAATATTTTCAAGCGTTACCCCGCCAAAGGGAGGCACAATAGGGGATCCTCCCGTGGCGATGACCAGCTTGTCGTACGATATCCGCTCTGTCTGCCCCGTTTCGAGAGAGGTCACGGACACCTCTTTTTTCTCCGGATCGATCTCCGTCACTTCCTGCCGAATCCGGACGTGAATATCCCGTTCCCGCAAGGCGGTCTCCGGCGTGAACCCGATCAGGTCATGGATATCCTTCACGATATCCGCGATATAATAGGGCAAGCTGCAGGCACCATAGGAAATATGTGAATCCTTCTCAAAAACAATGGCTTCCGCGTCGGGCTGTAACCGCTTGTAACTGCTCGCGGCGCTCATGCCCCCCGCCACACCGCCGATGACCACAAGGCGTTCTTTTTTTGCCATGATGCCTCCTTTTTTGACGGCTTCGTAAAAAGTCCAATTTCTGCGTCGCGCTGCACCCTCTGCCCTGTTAAATCGGCTTTGCCGTCTCGCTTCGCGAGATTTAACAGGGTGAATCATTGCAGGTACTCTCAGTACGTCTCATCCCTCAGGAATTGCGCTCCTTGTAGGTGAAGCTTTTTACTTTGCCTTCTAATTCTGACTTTTTGTAAGATCATCTTTCTTATTTATAAGAGGGAAAACAACGGGGTGCGGGGTGCTTTACGGCGCCCGCACCGGAAGCCGTGTCCCAGAAAAATATGCTGACTGGCTATTTGCGCCTCAGAAATTCTTTTTCTGAACCCTCCGTTTCAGCAGGCAATCACCCGTTTACTGCTTTATCCCGTCATCCCCACCACGGACCAGCCGCGGGTCCACATTTCCTGACTCAGGACCGCCACAATCAGGCGTGTAACACGCCGCGTCCACAAAGGCGCACTGCTGGTGGCAAGATGGGCAGGTATCCGGAGGGGTTTCAGCCTCCAGGACATATCCACAATTTGTGCAACTCCATTTATGTGCCATAACATCCTCCTTTAATAATAATTCTTATTATCTAATTATACTCTAAAAAGTGGCTTTGTCAAGTTTTTTGCGCAAGAAAATTATTATTTGACTTATCCTCATGAGATTATTCACGAATTCAATATTTCTCGCCGCACGCGCCTTGAATTGCGGAAAGCAATCTGTTATTTAGTTCACATGTATGATGAAAATTCCTTTCCCAGGATTCCAGGCAACAGGAAGAAAAAGGCGGAACAATTTGACGCCTTTAACGCCACAAGCCTCTACTGTCCAAAATGTCGGGCAGCCATGCCGGTCGTGGAAAGGTTACTTCTGATTCTGCCTGACGGCGAGCTTTATGAATACAAATGCCGACGATGCGGGACCTCCCTCGGTGAAAGAAAAATAACCAAAAAACCTGAACCTTTTCTGGTGAGATGACATGGCACACCTGACACAGATCCGAAAATCTTTTTTAGACCTGATCGCCCGACTGGATAAAAACCCCGTGGGCGCCCCCTTCGCGGAATCTCTCGTGGAGATCCTTCAGATTCTCTACACGGAAGAAGAAGCCAGAATCGGGGCGAATTTCCCCCTTCACGCCACCACTACCGAAAAACTGGCGGAAAAGCTGGGGATAGAGCCAAAAGCCCTTGAAGACACCCTTGAAAAAATGGCAAACAAGGGGCTCGTGGTCGACACGAGAAAAAACGGCCAAACCTACTGGCGCCTCACACCCCTGATGATCGGCCTGTTTGAATTCACCTTCATGCGGGCCGGCAACGGGCTCCCGATGAAGCGCCTGGCGGAGTTGATGCACCGCTATCGCATGGAAGACGGCCTGGGAAGAGATTTTTTCGGATCTGAAACTCAGATGTCACGGACCCTTGTTTTTGAAGACCTCATACAGCCCATCAAAACCGAGGTGCTGCCCTATGAAAAGGCTTCCGAAATCATACGAAACGCGAAGATCGGGTCGCTGCAGATGTGCTACTGCCGCCATGAAGCCCAGCACAGGGGGACAGCGTGTGACGCGCCCATCGACGACGTGTGTACCGCCCTGGGGCCCGCAGCCGACTACCTCATTCGCCGGGGTTTCGCCCGAAAGGCCACCGTGGATGAAATGCTGGACGTCCTCGACCGAACCGAAAAGCTCGGGCTTGTTCACATCGCCGACAACGTGCAGGAGGGGGTCGCCTTCATCTGCCACTGCTGCTCCTGCTGTTGCGGGTTACTGGCAGGGATCAACACCCTTCACATCCCCAACGCCGTGGCGCCCTCGGGATTTCTGCCCGAGATTGACCCGAACGCCTGCGTGGGATGCGGACTGTGTGAAGACCGCTGCCCCGTTCATGCCATGACCATGGAGATTTATAGAGAACATCCCATTTGCGATGTGAACCGATGCCTGGGATGCGGAGTGTGTGCCTCGGGGTGCCCGGCGGAAGCCATTCAGATGGTTCGTCGTGAAAACTGGACCCCTCCCCCCAAAAACGCCGCTGAAAAGTTCATGAGAATCGCGAAAGAGAAAGGAAAGATTTAAAATGGCCCGCGATGGTGGTTTTTTCAAACGTCTCACGAAGGGCCTCAGCAAATCCCGCGAACAGTTAAACGAAAAACTGGAAACCGTCTTTGCTGGGAAAAAGGAAATCGACGAGGAGCTCCTGGAAGAGCTGGAAGAAATCCTCATCACCTCCGATATCGGGTTCGAAACGACGCAGGAATTGATCGAAACCGCCCGCAAACAGCTCCGGCGGAAAGACATCAACAACCCGGAATCCCTGAAACAGTCCATCAAAAACCAGATGGTTTCTCTTTTGAAGCCAAGAGAGGGACGTCTTCCCATCGATGACCTCCCGATCGCCCCCTATGTCATCTTTTTCGCCGGCGTAAATGGGGTGGGGAAAACCACGACCATTGGCAAGCTGGCGAAAAACCTCAAAGCGCGGGACAAAAAGGTAATCCTGGCGGCGGCCGATACCTTTCGGGCGGCCGCCACACCCCAACTGGCACTCTGGGGAGAAAAGGCGGGGGTAGACGTTATCGCCCACCAGGACGGATCTGATCCCTCCGCGGTTGTTTATGACGCTATCCAGTCCGCACAACACCGCCTGGCGGATTTCGTGCTCGTGGACACGGCGGGACGTCTGCATACCAAGAAGAACCTGATGGAAGAACTGAAAAAGATGTGTCGTGTCGCTGACAAGGTCATGCCCGGTGCACCGCACGAAAAGCTCCTGGTCCTGGACGCCACGAACGGGCAGAACGCCCTTATGCAGGCCAAGCAATTCCATGAAGCGATTGGCCTGACCGGCCTGATTCTAACCAAGCTGGACAGCACGGCCAAGGGCGGCGTCATTCTGCAAATCGCTCACGAATTCGACCTGCCCATCTACCTGATCGGCGTGGGGGAAGGCGCTGAAGACCTCCAGAATTTTGACGCAGAGGCCTTCGTTCAGGCCATGTTTTAGCGCTCGGAGTTCTTCACAGGCCGCAATCGGCTGCCGGAACGGGATAAAAAGGCATTTTACTTGACTTTTTTCAGCAACCGCGTAATATTTTATAAAACGGAGAGAAAAAATGATAGAAAAGGTGCTGGAAAAAATCGCGGATCAGGTTCTCGCCCTGGATGAAGCATCGCTTTCGACCCTGCGGGCCAAGTATCACACCCGGCTGCAGCATTTCGACGCGACGAAAGACTGGGAACGTGCGGTCATCATCTATTTTATCATCAATTCCGTCATTACCAAGAACAATATGTTCAACGACAATATCAAGCGCCTGGAAGAGCAGAGAAAACGGGGCAATCTGAAGAAAACGCCTTCCCCCCGTGTTGGCAAACCTCACCTGACACTGATAAAAAAATAGCCAAACCATTCTCGTCACGCCTGTAAAACGCCTGACCGATGGATCGAGTCACGTTAAGGGTGCATCCAGCCAAAAAGGAAAATTTTTGCCTTTTCTCCATCAAGGCTAAGAACACGAAAAAACAGGAGCAAATCGCCTCAGAGGGAGACAAGTGGCGCGCAGTATTGACGGAACGCCTCCGAGATCGTACACCCCAGGTGCGCGCGCGATTCACGAGACATGCCCCGCGCTGTTTTAAGTCTTTACTGACACCGGGAAGAACTATTTGACAAAAAAAATTTTTGGTGTATAATTTTAACATTACTAATTAGAAATAAGGTTATACGGGAAAGCTTCATATGCCTTTTTTCAAAGAGGAAAGGAGAAAGCAGAATGAAAAAGTTTGTGTTACTGACCGCCACCGTTTGTTTCGTCCTGATGATGAGCGCCTTCGCACTGCGCGCCGGTGCCCCGCTTCCAAAGGCCAACCCGAACGCTCTTTGGCAGTACATCACGAAAACCAATCCATACAAAAACTGGAAGCCCTGGCCTGATCACAAGGGCATCCAGCCTGGCAGGGCGCCACACGGCCCCTTTCACAGGGTCTTTGTCAACGATATCGCCCTGAGTTCAACCAACCCCCCCGTCAAATACGGCAGTATCATTGTCAAGGAAAACTACAACAAGAAAAAACAGTTGAAAATCATTACGGTGATGTACAAGGTAAAGGGCTACAATCCCAAAGATGGCGACTGGTTCTGGGCCAAATACAACTTGCAGGGAAAAGCGAAACCGTATGGCAAACCAAAAGGGTGCATCGGGTGTCATGGCACGCGCGCCAAAAATGACTTCATCGTCCTCCATGAATTCAAATAAACGACAGGCTCGAGAGGGAGGGGATTCCCCTCCCTTTTTTTAGGAGTTTTTATGTTTCTCAACCATCCCATCCTTCAGGGCGCTTCTATTTTACTTTCCATTTATGTCTTATATCTCGGGGCGCAGCGGTTTATGGCGCTTCACCTGAAACATAAGCAACGCTTTTTATGGAAACGCCATGTCATCCTGGGCAGCCTTGTCCTCCTCGTATGGCTGGCGGGTATCTCGGGAGGCATCATAACCGTCAGAATTTTCTGGCGGGGGTTTCTCGTAACGGGACAGCACGGAAAAACGGGGCTCTTTCTCGTTCCTTTTATCCTTTTTGGCCTTATCACGGGTTTTTACATGAACAAAAGGAAGAAAAAGCGGCTCACCCTTCCCTTGCATCATGGCGTCAACAATTTTTTTATCCTCGCCGTGGCCCTCACCCAAATCTATACAGGCGTGGGCGTTTATAGCGCCTTCGTCCTCGGGAATTAAAAACCTCCTTTACGAAACCGTCTGAATTACCTATATTACCCGCATGAAAGCACTTTCGCGGCTTTTGAAGAACCGTGACTTTATCTTTGTCCTCGCCATTACCTGCGGGTTTCTGTTCGGGCGGGGAGCGGCGTGGACCAAAAGCCTCGTCCTGCCGGCGCTGGCGGTGGTCATGACCGTCTCCACGCTGGGAATCCCCACTTCGCTTTTCAAATCTCCCCGCGCTGTTTTCCGTCCCATCATCGCGGGGGTTGTGATGAGCTTTCTTGTTCAGGGAGGCCTGCTCATCGGGCTTGGTTCCTGGCTGATCCACGACCAGACCCTGTGGACCGGCATGGTTTTGCTGGCGTCTGTCCCTCCCGGAGTGGCGGTGATTCCTTTTACAAACCTCCTGAATGGTGACACCCACTTTTCCCTCGTGGCAACGGTCGGGGGATACCTCTTCGGCTTGATTTTGACGCCTCTCATCTGCCTCGTCATCCTGGGGGCTACCCTGATCCACCCCGCGAAAATCCTCCTCGTCCTTACCGAACTGGTGGTCATCCCGTTCGTCCTTTCCCGCCTGCTCGTTTTTAAAGGGATAGACAGGTCGATTCTCCCCTATAAAGGCGTCATCACCAATTGGGGATTCTTCGTTGTCATCTTCACCATCATTGGGCTCAACCGCATGATTTTTTTCCAGGATATGCCTTTCGTCCTGCCCGTCATCCTGATATCCTTCGCGGGTACCTTTGTCTTAGGTGTGTTGATCGAGGTGGCCTGCTATTTTCTCAACGTTCCTCTGCCCCTCCGCGTCAGTTTCAATCTTCTGGGCACCCAGAAAAACGCGGGGACGGCCGCGGGAATCGGCCTGGTGCTTTTCGGAAAAACCGCCGCCCTGCCCGCCGCCGTCTTTACCATCTTCATGATTATCTACTTCATCGCCCTGGGGTTCCGCCAGCGCCTGCGGGAAAGGAAAGGGTGAGGGATTGCCCACGGAAACGGTCCCTCCCGATGCCATTCCCTGGCCTCCCCTGACTCTCGGAAGGCTGATCCGCCGATACAAACGGTTTCTCGTCGACGTCCGCCTGGAAAAAGGCGAAATCGTCACCGCCCATTGCCCCAACTCGGGCAGCATGATGGGATTGATTGAAAAAGATGTCCCCGTTTTCCTCTCCCGGGCAGAGAAGCCGGGAAGAAAAACGGCTTACACTCTTGAGATGATCCGACTTCCCGGCACGCTCGTGGGGGTGAATACCCAGCGCCCTAACCATCTCATCGCGCGGGCCATCCGGTATGGCCGGATCCCCGAACTCAGGGGATACAGGAATCTAACCATGGAACAACGGTACGGGCAAAACTCCAGGATTGACATCCTCCTATCCGATGGGGAAAAACCGCCCTGTTTCATCGAGGTCAAAAACTGCACCCTCGTCGAAGAGGGCATCGCGCGTTTTCCGGACGCGGTCACCAGTAGAGGCTTGAAGCACCTGATCGAACTTCAGACGGAGGCCCAAAAAGGCCACCGCGCCGTCATGTTCTACCTCGTTCATCGCATGGACGCGCGAGCCTTCGCGCCGGCAGACGCTATCGACCCGAAATATGGGAAGGAACTCCGCCGGGCCGTGACAAACGGGGTAGAGGTCATGGCCTGGGATGTGGTCATAACCCCCAAGGTTGTCTGCCTCGGCCGGCCGTTGCCCATTCAGTTATAGGATCAATCCTTCCGCGCCATTTTCCGTTCCATCAAGCGGGTCACATGATAGAGGGGATACGTCAACAGCATATACATCACGGCGAGGGGAAGATACGCCTCGAATGTTCGATAGGTCGTGGCATTGATAATCTCCGAAGCCTTGGTCAGCTCCCGGACGGAAATAACGGACAACAAAGAGGAATCCTTGATGAGGGAAACAAACTGCCCCGTAACGGGCGGGAGAATCCGGCGAAATGCCTGGGGAAAGATGATGTATCGCATGGTCTGCCATTCCGTCAGGCCACTCGCCTTGGCCGCTTCAATCTGCCCTTTGTCGATGGATTCAATCCCGGCGCGCACCATCTCCGAGATATAGGCACCTGAGAAAAAGGCCAGGGTGATGCTGCCGATAATCACCGGGCTGTCCATGTGGACAATGGTCGCTACACAGAAGTAAAAGATGTAAATCTGCACCAGAAGCGGAGTGCCCCGAAAAATCTCCACGTACATTTGGGCCAGTTGATTGACAAGCGGGTTTTTCGAAACACTGGCGATGCCACTGGCAACGCCAATCAGAAGACCCAAAACGATGGAAGCGACGGAAATGACCACCGTGTACACAAACCCACGGATAAAGAGGTCACGATACTCCCACGGAACCCGCCAATCCCAGTGATAATCGATACTGGACAACAGGGTATAAAAAATGATTAAAGCGGCAAGGCCAATGACCAGCCGCGCCAGAAGCTTTTTGGCCATGGGATCATGGAATGAGGGAATGGAAATACTTGTCGTAGAGTGCCTTATACCGCCCGTCCGCCTTGATCGTCTCGAGAAACAGGTTCAGCCAGTTCAAGAAATCGAAATCCCCCTTTCGAATGGCGATGGCAAAGGGTTCATACGTAAACGGTTTGAGAAGGGCGATGGTCGTCTTCGGGTTCTGCTTATGATGTATCGCGATCGAGAGCTGATCATAAATGAAGGCGTCGGCGCGCCCCGTAACGACCTCACGGACGCAGGCCGTCTCATCCTTGAAACGGTTGATTCGGGCCTTGGGGAAGCGTTGCTTCGCGATGAGGTCCCCCGTCGTTCCGGTTTTGACCGCGATAATCTTTCCTGGCTTGTTCAATCCATCCACGGATGTCAGCCCCGGGCTCCGTTTTTTGCTGACCAGCGCGCACAGACCTGTGACAAAGTATGGATCCGTAAAAGTCACCGCCTTGGCCCGCGTCAGGGTTCGGGTCATACCGGAGATAATCATGTCAATCTTTCCCGTCTGAAGGGAGGGAATCAGGCCCGTCCATTCGATATCCCTGATTTTCAGCCTGACGCCCAGTTCCTTGGCGATGAGTCGCGCGATATCCACGTCAAAACCGATGGGATTTCCCTTTTTGTCGGAATATTCGAAGGGAAAATAGGCCACCTCCATCCCGACCCGCAGGGTGCCGGACTTAATCACATGGTGCAGGGTACTCCCCTGGAAGATGTCATAAGGGGTAACCTTCTTTGCGGCGACAGGTGACGCCAGAACCGAAACAAGAAAAAAGAAACCAAATAACAAAAACACACACGTTTTCCGAAACATTCCTCCCTCCTTTCATAACCCAGTATAACCCGCCTTTTCGGTTTGTCAAACGGAATGGCCGCGTTCACACAATCTCACGAAACATCTTCTGGGGGGCGCGGCAGACGGGACAATTGGCTGGGGCTACCCCCACAGCCACGAACCCGCAATTCTCACAGAGAAAATAAGATTCTTCCTCCAGGTCCCGCTCGCCCCGCGCCAGGCTCTCCAGGGCTTGACGGAAAAGATTGAAATGCGCCTTTTCTGACTGCTGAATCCAGGTCATGCTCATGACCGCCTCGGTACGGTCCTCTTTCCTGGCCTGTTTGATGAATTCCGGATAGAGAGAAAACATCTCGCTTTCCTCTTCCGCCACCGCCTTTTTCAGGTTTTCAACCGTCTCGTCCACGCCCCCAAGCGCGTCCATGTGATTCAGGGCGTGTACAGTTTCCGCCTCCGCCACGGCCCTGAAGAGGTGCGCAACGTTCTCATATCCCTCCTCCGCCGCCTGGCGGGCGTATGCCAGGTAACGCATGTGCGTCTCACTCTCATCGGTAAATCCAAGGGACAGATTCTCATCTGTTTTAGAATTCATAAGTTCTCTCCTTCGCGATTTTCCTCGTGAATCCTCCAGAAATCATTTTTAACTGACATAAAGCATCTCACTAAATCGGGGTCGAATTGACGGTTCTTTTCTTGCAGAATTAACTGTTCCGCTTCATCTTTCGGAATAGCTTCTTTATAACACCGGGAAGAAGTTATCGCATCGTAGGTATCCGCAAGAGCCACAATCCTTGCACTAAGAGGAATGGAATCCCCTTTCAACCCTTCCGGGTATCCCGTCCCATCCC
>WGDA01000136.1 GCA_015493505.1 Pseudomonadota bacterium
AAAACATCGGTGTAGGCTTTGAGAAGTTCAAATTTCGCATTAAAATTTTTTGCTTCTCTATCAATATACTGATAATAATAATCCTGATTCTGTTTTTTGAGCATGGATAAAGCCCACCATCCTACCAGCACCTCCAAAACCAAAAAACCAAAAACCAATAAGAGTAATTTTGGATCAAACTTGTCTTTCAGTGACCCGAAACCCATCTCTACCCCTCAAAATATAATAGCTCTCTCCACTCTGAGTGCAGCCATTTTTCGAACTTCTCTCGAACACAATATCTGTTATTAGATCGGCAATAAACTTCTTAACTTTGACGGCTTCGTAAAAAGTCCAATTTCGGCGTCGCGCTGCATCCCCTGCCCTGTTAAATCTCGCGAAGCGAGGCGGCAAAGCCGATTTAACAGGGGGAATCATTGCAGCGACCTCTAAGGTCGCCTCATTCCTCAGGAATTGCGCTCCTTGAACTTGAAGCTTTTTACTTTGCCTTCTAATTCTGACTTTTTGCGAGGCCATCAACTTTATTTAGTAAAAATTTACACTTTACACGCTTGTTCCCATCTTATCACTTCGGCTATACCATATTAATAAAAAATATCAATTTGGTCCGCTAAATATCATATTTCTCGAAGCCGGTAAAGGATCAGATAATTTTGATAATATTCCCGCTTTATGTAAAAAGGAACAAACTGTTATTACAAACTCATAGCTCAAACTGCACCCTGACCTTGAAAATCTCACGGGCGGGAAGATGCACCAGCTCATCAATCCCGGTTTTTTTCGAAAACTCCGCGAGCGTTTTTCCCACCTCTTCCCAGGAAGGCACCGTCAGGGTAAACCACACATTATAATAGGCATACCGTTCATAGTTATGAGTCACACCAGGGTGCTGGTTCACCACCCCGACAAAATCGTCCACCTTTTCCTCCGGAACCCTCGCGGCACACAGGGTACTGACCCACCCCAGGGACCTGGGATCCAGGATGGCGCCGATCCGGCGAATAATCCCTTCCTCTTTCAAACGCCGAAGTCTTTCCAAAACCTCATCTTCCGTCAGCGAAAGCGGTTCCGCGATTTTCTCCAGAGGCCGGCTGGTAACGGGGAGTCCCTTTTGAACCAGGTTGAGGATTTTTCTGTCTGTGTCATCCATCGGTACCGCCCCCGGCGTGTCCCGCCTTTGGCTCGTAGCTGCAAAAAGGCTCCTCGGCCAGATAATCCCCCGTCATTTCATAGGCGCGCGCCCGGCAACCGCCACAGACCTTTCGATATTCACAGATACCGCACTTGCCCTTGTAGTTGGATTCATCCCGCAGGTCCAGAAAGATCTTCGAGGATTTCCAGATTTCAGAAAAAGGGGTCTCCCGCACGTTTCCGCAGTCCAGTTCCAGATAACCGCACGGCTGCACCTGCCCAAGGTGAGAGATGAAGCAGAAGGCATTTCCCCCCAGGCATCCCTTGGTAACCGCGTCCAGGCCAAAGGTTTCAAACGTCACTGCCTTCCCGTCTGCCTTCGCACGCTGGCGGATAATCCGATGGTAATGGGGCGCGCAAGTCGCCTTGAACTCGATGGGATACGTCTCGTGCTGGTCGTAAAACCAGTTCAGGGTCTTTTCATAATCCTCCGGAGAGATCTCCTGCTGTTCAAGCTCTTTTCCCCGTCCCGTGGGGACAAGGAGAAAAATGTGGATCGCCGCCGCCCCGATGTCCAGGGCCAGTTTCAGAATATCGTCCAACTGGTCCAGATTCAACCGGGTAATGGTCGTATTGATCTGGAACTCCATCCCCGCTTCTTTGGCGTATCGAATCCCCTGGAGAGACCCTTCGAAGGCCCCTTCCACCTTCCGGAAGGCGTCATGATGCGCCGCGTCTTTCCCATCGATGCTGACACTGATGCGCTGAATTCCGGACGTGACCATTTTCCGGGCTATCTCCGGGGTAATAAGGGTACCATTCGTGGCCATCACCATACGAAGGCCCTTGTCCGTTCCGTATTTGGCCACCTCAAAGATATCCTCCCTTATCAGGGGTTCGCCACCGGTCAGGATAATGACAGGGTTGGCAAACGTGACAATCCCATCGATCAGATCGAAACATTCCTGTGTGGTAAACTCGTTAGGGTAAGGCCCATATTGAGCGGCCGCCCGGCAGTGGATACAGGACAAGTTACAGGAACGGGTGATTTCCCAGGCAATCATGCGCAGAGCCGGTGTTTCTCCCGGTTTGAGCCGCCGCAATTCGTGAGGATGCGCTTGTGAAAATTTCATTTGATAGTCCTTAGGGGGTTAGGTGGAATATCTCACGCCAAGCCGCCAAGAACGCAAAGAAAACATAAGAACAAAAAATCTTTGCGCCTTTGCGCCTTTGCGTGAGGGATAAAAAATCATGTCTTTAACCTAACAATTTCGCCGCCTCTTTGGCGAAGTAGGTCAGAATCAGGTCCGCGCCAGCGCGCTTGAAACCGGTCAGGATCTCCATCATCACCTTCTCGCCATCGATCCATCCCTTCTCCGCCGCTGCCTTAACCATTGAATATTCCCCGCTGACGTTATAAACCGCCAAGGGCCGGTTGAAGGTCATCTTGACCGCGTGCAGCACATCCAGGTAAGGCAACCCCGGCTTGACCATCACGATGTCTGCCCCCTCCTCAATATCCAATTCCACTTCACGGAGCGCCTCTTCGATGTTGGGAGGGTCCATCTGGTACGACTTCCGGTCACCAAACTGCGGTGGAGATTCCGCCGCATCCCGGAAGGGGCCATAAAAATTGGAGGCGTACTTAGCGCTGTAGGCCATGATGGGGATATCGGTAAATCCCTCGTCATCCAGGGCGTCCCGCACGGCGCCGATGCGTCCATCCATCATATCCGAGGGAGCCACCATATCGGCACCCGCCTTGCAGTGAGAAACCGCCTCCTTCGCCAAGAGCTCCAGCGTCGGGTCGTTGAGGATTTTCCCATCCTTGACGATGCCACAATGGCCGTGGGAAGTATACTCACAGAGGCAGACGTCCGTAATGACCGTGATGTCAGGTACTGCGTCCTTCACGGCCCGAACGGCCCGCTGAACAATGCCTTCGTCCGCGTAAGCCTCTGTTCCCATTTCGTCCTTGTGCTCTGGAATCCCAAACAGGATAATCGCCGGGATCCCGAGAGACGCCACCTCCTTTACGTCCTCCACCAGCTTGTCAATGGAAAACTGAAACACGCCTGGCATGGAGGACACGGGACGCGCCTCTCCCCTTCCAGGGCGAACAAACATGGGATAGATTAAATCCTCCACGCGGAGGTGATTTTCGCGCACCATGGCGCGCAGCGCCTCGGTCATTCGAAGGCGTCTCGGGCGATACGTTGGAAAGTACATAGTCAAAGCTCCTTTTTAAGTGGATAGTAA
>WGDA01000137.1 GCA_015493505.1 Pseudomonadota bacterium
AAGGCGTATCCCGCGTCCACGAGTTTCTGGATCTCGGTTCCCAGGGCCCGCGGGGATCTTATCTGGTTGAAGATGGGAAACACCCAACGCGTTCCCGTGAAGTAGGCCAGGTAAAGCGTCAAAAGCAGGGCAAACGTCACGCCTCTGAACCGGTTTGTCCCGGTCAGGAAGCACACGATCAGTCCCATAAGAATCGCCCCAATGGCCATTGGGATAAAGGGGAAAAGCGGGATAACCATTTCGGGATATTTGTGATGAAGCAGGGTGGGGGCAAACGGAAGCGCGATGCCAAAAAACACGAGCAAGACGCCTATCAGGTACGACGGGATTTTAAACCACGCCGTAAATTGCCGTGCGCCCCTGAGAAACGCGCTGAAATAATATCCCGTCAACAGGCAGCCCGCAGGCAGGATGGAAAGGGCGTAAAGAACCCGTTTGCTGTTGGAAAAAGAGAGGAACAGGATGTTCGCGAGCATCCACACGAGGACGAAAAGGAGGGAGGGTCTAACGGATGTATCCTTCCATTGCTTCCGCGCGAATAAAAACGCCGCGGGGAGGAAAAGCGCCCAGGGAAGAAGGGAAGCCGGGTAGGACCAAAAATAAAAGAAAAAGCCTTTTCGATGGTTAATGCCGTGGACGTAACGGGTCACGGTCTGGTGAAAGAGGAGTTCCCGCGTATAGGCCTTGCCGCCGAGATAGCAGGCGGGAGCCAGGCCCAGAATGAGGATGACGAGAAAGATCAGGCCGCCGCTGATCCAGGGCACCCTTCGAAGGGTTTTAAAATCCCTTAGCAGTGCCAGATATATGACAAGGGTCAAAAAAGGGACGATAAACCCAAGCGGACCCTTGGTGATGGTTGCCAGCCCGGAGAGCAGAAAGGCCAGACGGAAATAGAGGGTTTTATGGCGCTCCCCCGTCAGCGCCAGGATCAGCGTGTATATGCTCGCCAGGATGAAGAGTGCCATAACGGTGTCGAGATTCACGCGGCACGCCAGCCAGAAAAACTCGTTGGTGGTGAGTAGAAATAAGGCGGCCAGCAACCCGGTCCACGCGTCGAAGAGTCGCTTTCCGATCAGACAGGTAAGGATAATGCACAGAAAGGCGGCCACCGCGATGGGAAAGCGGGCTGCCCATTCATCGATCCGGTGAAAGAGTTTGAAAGAGCCCGCAACAAGCCAGAAGAAAAAAGGAGGTTTCTGGGTATAAACCTGCTGGTTCAGCTGGGGAACGAGATAGGAATGGTTCAGGACCATTTCCCGCGCGATCTCCGTGTATCGCGGTTCATCCGGATTCCAGAGGTCATGTTTCCCCATGTTCACGAAGAGAAGGGTAGCCGCGAAAAAGAGACAGCCGATGACACTTAAGGTGACCCAACGCCTTTTTGTAGAAATTGTTTCCATTATATCTGCCTGTTTTTTAAGTGGTTATGCCGGAAAAATCCCGCCATTTTCTGGAACAGAAAATCCCTCCAGTCCCGTTTCAATTCGGGGATTCCTGATGGTACTCATGGATGGATTGTATCGTAAATCCCCGTTTTTTCATCGATTCGATGCCGTTGACCGCCGCGTAGGCTCCATAGATGGTTGTGATGCACGGAATCCCGTGGCTGACGGCCTCCGCGCGGATGGAGACCTCGTCCACTTTTGGTTTCTTCCCGCTTGGCGTGTTGATGATGAGTTGAATCTCCCCGTTTTTGATAAAATCGACCACGTCGGGGCGTCCCTCCCTGACCTTGTAAACCGCCTGAACCTCGAGCCCGTTTTTTATAAGGACCTTCCGGGTTCCGGCGGTGGCGATCAGGCGGAACCCCAGGTCAACCAGTTTCTTCGCGAGAAAGATGATCTGGCGTTTGTCCTTGTTTTTGACACTGAGAAAGACGTTCCCCTTCACGGGGAGGGCGTTTCCCGCGGCAATCTGCGACTTGGCAAAGGCCGCGCCAAAGTCCCGGTCCACCCCCATGACCTCGCCTGTCGATTTCATCTCGGGCCCCAAAACTGTATCCACGCCGGGGAAGCGATTAAAGGGAAAGACCGACTCCTTGACCGTGACGTAATCAATCTCCCGTTCGGAGATCCCCAGTTCCTTCAGGGTTGTGCCCGCCATGACCTTGGCCGCGATTTTTGCCCAGGGGATCCCTTTGGATTTGCTGACGAACGGGATGGTTCGCGAGGCGCGGGGGTTGACCTCCAGGACGTAGATCACGTCGTTCTTGACGGCGTACTGGACATTCATCAGTCCGACCACATTCAGTTCCCGGGCCAGCGCGTAGGTATTTTGCTTGATCTGGGCTACCTGGTCATCGGTGAGGGAGAAGGGGGGGATGGCGCAGGCGCTGTCCCCGGAATGGACGCCGGCCTCTTCGATATGTTCCATGATGCCGCAGATGAGGCACTGTTTCCCGTCCGCCACGGCATCCACGTCGATCTCGATCGCGTCTTCGAGAAACTTGTCAATCAGGATAGGGTGTTCCGGAGACGCCTTGACCGCCGTGCGAATGTATCCTTCCAGGGAATCCTCATCGTAAACGATTTCCATCGCGCGCCCCCCCAGAACGTAGGAGGGACGGACCACCACGGGATAGCTGATGCGGCTTGCCACCTCCCTGGCCTCCTCGAAAGAGGTCGCGATCCCGTTTGCCGGCTGGACCAGTCCGAGTTTGTTAAGGAGGGCCTGGAATTTCTCGCGATCCTCCGCCCGGTCGATATCTTCGGGGCTGGTACCGAGAATACGCACGCCAGCCTCCTGAAGCGGAATCGCCAGATTCAAGGGTGTCTGCCCGCCAAATTGAACGATGACCCCGTCAGGGTTTTCCCTCGCGACGATGCCCAGGACATCCTCCAGGGTGAGGGGTTCGAAATAGAGCTTGTCTGAGGTGTCATAATCGGTGCTGACCGTTTCTGGATTGCTGTTGACCATAATGGTCTCATAGCCCAGTTCCTTCAGGGCGAATGAGGCATGGACGCAGCAGTAATCAAATTCGATACCCTGGCCAATCCGGTTGGGGCCACCCCCCAGAATCATGATTTTCTTTTTGTCGGTGGGCCGGGTTTCATTTTCCGTTTCATAGGTGGAGTAGTAGTAAGGGGTGGCAGCCTCGAATTCCGCCGCGCAGGTGTCCACCAGCTTGAATACCGAGGCAACCCCCTGACGAAGTCGCGTTTCACGTATCGTCCGTTCTTCAGACCCCAGGAGGGTGGCCAGTTGTGGATCGGAAAATCCGTAGGCCTTGGCCTTTTTCCAGAAATCCGGGGAAAGGGTCTCCCCGTTTTGGAACGGCTCCCGATGTTTCTGAATCTCCTCTTCATGCCGGACGATTTGCCTGATCTGGTCCAGAAACCACGGGTCGATCTTGGTCAGCTCATGGATTTCTTCCGTTTTCATTCCCGCCTTGTAGGCGTAGCGCAGATAGAAAATCCGTTCTGGACAGGGATGAACCAGTTTCTGGCGCAACGCGAGGCGGCAGTTTTCCCGCCTGTGTGGCTCAAAGGTGCCTTCGGACTGACATCCCAGGTCGAGAAGCGGGTCGTCTTTTCCATCCGCCCCCAGCCCGTACCGGCCGATTTCCAGGGACCGCAGGCCCTTTTGCAGGGCCTCCTTGAAGGTACGCCCGATAGCCATGGTCTCCCCCACCGATTTCATGGAAATTCCCAGGGTTTCCTCCGCTCCCGGAAATTTCTCGAAGGTAAACCGGGGAATCTTGACCACGCAATAATCGATGGTTGGCTCGAACGAGGCGGGTGTCTCTTTCGTGATGTCGTTGGGGATCTCATCGAGGGTGTATCCAACGGCCAATTTTGCGGCAAACTTGGCAATGGGGAAGCCGGTTGCCTTGGAGGCGAGGGCGGAACTCCGGGATACCCGGGGATTCATCTCGATAATCACCATGCGTCCCGTCTCCGGATGAACGGCAAACTGAATATTGGAGCCCCCGGTCTCCACGCCGATGGCCCGGATGACCCGGATCGCCGCGTCCCGCATGCGCTGATATTCCCGGTCGGTCAGGGTCTGAGCCGGCGCGACGGTAATGCTGTCTCCCGTGTGCACCCCCATGGGATCCAGGTTCTCGATGGAGCAGACGATGACCACATTGTCTTTAGCGTCCCGCATGACCTCCAGCTCGAATTCCTTCCACCCGATCACCGATTCCTCGACCAGGACCTCGCTGATCATGCTTTGCTCCAGTCCCTCTTCGACGATGCGGCGGAGCTCATCCACGTTGTAGGCGATGCCGCCGCCCGTTCCCCCCAGGGTAAAGCTGGGGCGGATGATGAGGGGGAATCCCAGGTCAGACGCGAGGGACAACGCCTCCTGGAGGGAATGGGCCACGCCGCTCCGCGGCAGATCCAGCCCTGCCTGTTTCATCGTTTCCTTGAAAATATCCCGGTCTTCCGCCTTTTTGATGGTTTCGTAAGAGGCCCCGAGCATCTCCACACCCAGGTCTTGCAGGACTCCCCGTTCGTGCAGAGCCACGGCAAGGTTCAGGCCTGTCTGCCCCCCCAGGGTGGGCAGCAGGGCGTCGGGGCGCTCCCGTTCGAGGATGCGCGCCACGATTCCCGGGGAGAGGGGCTCGATGTAGGTTCGGTCCGCCATGTCCGGGTCGGTCATGATGGTGGCGGGATTGCTGTTGACCAGGACGATTTCGTAACCTTCTTCCCGGAGGGCCTTGCAGGCCTGGGTTCCCGAGTAGTCGAATTCACACGCCTGACTGATGACAATCGGCCCCGAGCCGATGATCATGATCTTATGAATGTCTTCCCGCTTCGGCATATTAGTATTTATTATACATGTCTTCAATGAGGTTAAACGTTTTGTGTGCAAATTCTAAGTCATCAATACTTTTTTCAAATCGTCCATGTAAATAAATACTGGCGTCCTTATAAAGCTTTTCAGCTCTATCTCCAAGCCCTAATTTTTTTGAAACTCTTCTAATTTCTTCGAGTCCAATACGATATTCACTTATTTCTTTAACGTTACGACCCTTTTTTTGAATTGAAAAGTATTTTATATACTTGTCACGAAAAGCAATTTCCATTAGTACCCTACAAAGGCCTATTACTGCAAAACTTAGATCAAAGATATAACACCACCTTATTGTAAAGAAAATGCCATCAAAATAACTAGGCAATGGTGATGATACAAAGAGTGATGAAAATTTTATTTTATTTTCGAAAAAACGGTCTATACCCACGTACGTGTCAATTTCATCAACTAATTCAAAAAATTTATCTGAAAAATCTTTTTCTTCATCATTAGTATCAGTATCTTTAAGTGCTGATAAGAAAATCTTTCTAAGCTCACTATCCTCGCTTAGATTAAGTTTTCCGTTTTCAAAGGCATCGAATAATTTTAAAAATCTCTCAAATTTTTTTTCAATAAATGAGAGTTTCCCATCTCTAAGTTTTTTAAGGGTTAAAACTGCTTCTTGGTCATATAGCCTTATAGGATAATCGCTTTTACTAATTATTTTAATAAGTTCTTGTTTTATTTCTAAAAATTTTATTTCCAAATTATTATAATCTTCGTTGTTAACATATCTTCTTACCATTTCTTTGTCTAATTTTTTAAGTTCCCTTGATAATTCAAGTAACTTTTTT
This sequence comes from Pseudomonadota bacterium, assembly GCA_015493505.1. GTDB lineage: Bacteria > Desulfobacterota > S145-22 > S145-22 > S145-22 > S145-22. The sequence goes on from WGDA01000137.1 coordinate 5,595, forward strand.
TTGTCAGATTCATCAAGCATAATTTTTCCCCATTAATCTTTTGTTACTTTTTCTTTCACCTCAATAAAATCCTAGAATCCGCATAAAAAGTCTTCAATCTTCTGCCTATCTCTTTTGGTTTCCTTTGCGAGCTTTGTCCGCAGCGTCAGGCGCTTGCGCGACGTGAGGCTTTGCCCGGCACTAAAACCAATGGCAACATTCTTGTTGAATCCACGCTCATATAGGTTTTTAGTGCCGGGGCTTTGCCTGCCCCGTGAAATTGCGCTAGCACTCATTTCACTGGGGCGTGAACCATAAAAAGCCACATCAAATTCCATTCTCGTGCCCAAGGCGCAAACTCGACAAATATTTGTTTTTCTTGTCCATTCAGCTTTTCTAACCTTTTTGATCAGCCCTCAGCTCTCAGCCCTTCACCCTTCACTTTTGCCTTTTGCCATGGAAGACTTCGGTCCTTTTTCATTTCTCACGCAAAGTCGCCAAGGCGCAAAGAAATATAATAATAACAATAGATTATAGGTTTCTTTGTGTGATCCCCCCAACTCACTTCGCCATTCGCCTACTTCACACTTTACACCTTACGCTTTACGCCTCACGATTAACAGTTTCTTTCACTCAGCTCTCAGTCCTTCCACCTCTTACCCCAGTGAAATCCGTGGACCTGCCAATATTTGTTTTTCTTCAACCTTCCACCCCAGTGAAATCCGCCTGCGGCTGACCGCGTCGCGATATTTCACAGGGTAAATCTTCTACCTCTTACCTTCAACCTTTTGTTACTCTTTCCCCATCATTTCAAAAAACTCCAGGAAGTGGTGGATGGCGTCGTGGGGGCCCGGCGAATTCTCCGGATGATACTGCACAGAAAAGATAGGCAGGCTCCTGTGCCGCATCCCCTCTGGGGTTCCGTCGTTGAGATTGACATGGGTCAGGATCACCTCGTCGTCTGGAATACTGGCCGCGTCCACGCAGAAGCCGTGATTCTGCGCCGTGATGGCCACCGTCTTTTTTGCCAGGTCCATGACGGGCTGATTCCCGCCGTGGTGCCCGAACTTCAGCTTGTAGGTAGTGCCTCCCAGGGCGAGTCCCAGGACCTGATGCCCAAGGCAGATCCCGAAGATCGGCTTTTTGCCGATCAGGGCGCGGACCGTTTCCGCCACGTAGGGCGCCCCCTGGGGGTCTCCCGGACCGTTGGAGAGGAAGATCCCGTCGGGATTCAGGGCCAGGATTTCATCGGCACCCGTCCGTGCGGGTACCACCGTCACCCGCGCCCCCAGGGTTTTCAGAATCCTAAGGATGTTCCATTTCACGCCGCAGTCGATGGCCACGACATGGCAAACGGGCTGTCTTTCTATCTTCATGTGCGTGAGGGTTTCTTCCACCCAAGGGCTTGTCTCTGTCCATTCATAAGGTTCATAGCAGGTGACTTCCTTGACCAGGTCTCTTCCGATCAGTCCCGGACAGGCCTTTGCCATTTCCACGAGGCGGTCCGGATCCAGCTCTTCTGTGGACAGGACTCCGTTAAGCGCCCCCTTGACCCGCAAGTGCTTCGTAATCGCGCGAGTGTCCACCCCCTCGATTCCCACGATGCCATGACGCGCCATGAAGGTCCCCAGGTCCTCGCGGCTCCGCCAGTTGCTGGCGACCCGGCTGTGTTCCCGAACGATGAATCCCTCCACCTGGGGCCTGTCTGATTCCATGTCCTCCGGATTCACCCCATAGTTTCCGATCAGGGGATAGGTCATGGTGACGATCTGCCCTTTGTAGGAGGGATCGGTCAGGATTTCCTGGTATCCTGTCATGCTGGTGTTGAAGACCACCTCGCCCGAAACGGTGCCCGGCGCCCCGAAACGGGTTCCAAAAAAAACGCTACCATCTTCCAAGGCGACAGCAGCGTCATACACCTTCCCCATGTTTCCTCCTTTAGTCTGGAATTTCTATCAAAACGGTGAGGTCTTGTCAATGATGACGGCCGCCCAGAATCCACCATCAAAAAGTCATCAGGGATTTTTTAAGGGTTTACGCGTGAGGTTTTTATCATAGAGTGGTTGGAATTATGTTAGTGGCAGCTATAACGGCATCATAGACTCCTTTTATCCCTTAAAGCAGTTGATTTTGAGCAAAGTTATCCCCCAATGCCTTTTTCTCTGTGGAAAACTTTTGCCTCTCTGATAGGGATTTGGTTCAATACCTCCTTTGTCATGCTATCCAGGGGATGGGTTCAGCATGATGATTCTCTCACGCATCCTGCACAATAAATCAAAGCAGGGATGATGATGAGATAGCCTCACATACAGTTGCCGGGAACGGGTCATGACACGTCCGGGAAGATTTAAAAGATAAAAC
>WGDA01000138.1 GCA_015493505.1 Pseudomonadota bacterium
GAAGCGGATTTTCTGAGGGTCCGCGATACATGCCATAATTTTATCTATTTTTATATTCGTTACATACATAACTTAACCACCGCTTTCTTGATATATTTTGATTTTTCCGTTTTCCGTTCATCGCAAAAATTCTGCACGAATATGTATCTATACATTAGAATATATAAGTAAATTACTTTGTCAAGGGAAAAATTGTAATTTTGCTTGCGAAACGTGCTTTGTTTTTACCGGCGCGGATTCCACTATAAGTACAGGACACCCTTTTCGCCAATTCCCTACTCCTTTATCGAATGATCGTCGTGACAGCAGCGTTTTATCGGGTGCTTTGAGTCAACCTGCCTGGGTTGAGTTTGAGGAACACCCCTCTCAGACAGCCGAAGAGAAACCCCAAGGTTATTTCTTAAACTGAAAGGGGTGTCCAATCCACAAAGTCGCGCCCCCGCCTTCATCTGAAAAAGCGATATCCAGGCGAATCAAAAGCTTCCTCATATAGGCGCGGAAGCCCACGCCTCCATCCACCTTCATGCTTCGATGGAGGTCCGAAATGGACCAGTCATCCGCCACGCGCCCCGTTTCCACGAAAGGCACAATCTGCCAGTAATCCCATTTCAGCCATTTCTTTACCCAGGGAACCTCACCCATGGGGTGCCATCGGGGGGTCAAACGCAGCTCCGCCGAATAATAGATAGCCGCACGGTCGTTGAAACGGTTCCGGGGGTATCCACGCATCCGGTAGAAGCCACCCAGGGTTGGCCCCATGTAGTAAGGGGCGCGATGCCGAATAACCTCTTTCCCATTCCTGTAACGGCTGTCCCAGGTAGGTGTGTCCGCCGTCCAGAAATCAAGGGCGATCACCCGCTGGCGGAAACGCCTGGACGACCCGAGCGAAAAATACTTGCAAAGCTCCGCTTCCAGAACCGTCCAGGAATCCGTGCTGCCGAACCATCCCCAGTCACGCATGAATCCAATCCGCTGATAGCTCCCCTTTGTAGGGTTCTGAAAAAAGTCGGTATTATCATATTCCAGGTATGCCTTGAGGCCATTTGTCTCAATATGTTCGGTCCCTCCCCCATACTGATCGATAGACTGGTAACGATAAAAGGGGCGCATTCCAAGCGTGGTCACGCCCGACCTGAAGGGGTTCCAGGTTTTTCCGCCCGTCTGGCCCTTGATGGGAAATCCTTTGTCCAAAATGTACGTCTGGATTCCGGATGATTTTGCCGCCCCGATGGGTAACACGTAATGAATGTTCAGGTCGACAAATGAGTCCCAGCCCTTCTTGTCGATATAATTGTCTTCATCAGAATTATTGGTTCCCGCCCTTTCACCGGCATAATGGGGGTTCCCATCGGTATAAGCTTTCATGTCTTCATACCTTCCGATGGAAATCACGGGGCTGAAGAAAAGCCTGTCTGACACGGGCAGTTTGTAATCCGTTACGAGAAGCGAAAAGTTAAATGACGAATTGGAGCTTCCCATTACCTCCATGAACGTTCGCATCTGATTCTGAACAAACCCGTTGGATCCCCAGGCCACCCCATAGGCAAGGTCAAACACGTCGTTATAAAAGGCGAATGGCAACACCAGATGCTGGGGGTAGAGTTTTTTGCCGACCTCATCTTTGTTGCGGATAATGGTCGCGGGCCACACGGAGGTTCCCCACATAAAAAAAAGGGCAATGGCACTTGCCCAGAAACCAACCCAGAAATTTCTTTTTCCTGTATCGTCTAAAGTTATCAAATCTCCCCCAATCTGCTATTTATAAAGTGTGTTCTTCTAACATATCTTACGCCCTGTTGGCAACGCTGGAAGCCACCTTTCCTTTTCAGCCCTACCCTTTCCATCGCGGTCATCCCGTGAGAAAATCCTTTCATTCCGGGATCCAAGTGATCATTGGCAAGCGCCTCAACTTCACGTATGGAAATTCAGACGTAGACCTCCCCATGCTGCAGTATTCAGACGCGAGTGAGATAGGAAACGGATTTTTTCATTTGAATAAAAGTGAAAATTTAATCGGCACGATTACAGAATATCGGAGCTGTTTTTAATATAAAAACTTAACCATAAACGTTTTTGGAGCATCGCATTCAGCTCTCCCACGGGGGATGCCCGCCAATCTCAAACCTTGAGGGTCCCTGGAATCATAAGGAGTAGTAAGGCAACATAGAGGAAACACAGTTACTTTTCAAAACACACCAAATGTATTATTAGTTAGCAGAAATTCAAGGGAGGAAATCAAATGAAAAAGTTGAGATGGGCCGCAGGCATAACCATGGTATTTTTACTGATTCTATGCGTCGTTTCTCCCCTGAGGGCGACATCAAAGAAAGAGCGCGCGCGCAACGATGTCCGGAAAATGGCCAGGAATATTCTTGCAAGATTATACAAGGCGCAGCCTAAAGCGAGAAACGTGATCAAACACGCCGCGGGATATGCCGTCTTCTCTAATTTCGGCATGAAGATTTTTCTCCTTGGGGGAGGTAAAGGTGAAGGGCTTGCCCACAATAACCGAACGGGAAAAGATACCTTCATAAAGATGGTGGAGATTCAGGGGGGGTTAGGTCTCGGCATTAAGAAGTTTGCCGTCATCTGGGTCTTTGAAAAAGAGGCGGATTTTAATGAATTTGTAAACACGGGTGTGGAACTGGGTGCCCAATACACGGCGGCCGCAAAGAATGCCCACGAAGGAGGCGCCCTGGCGGGGGCGATTACGATCCGTCCTGGCGTGTGGCTCTATCAGTTAACGGATAAAGGACTGGCATTGGAGTTTACCCTAAAAGGGACAAAGTACTACAAAGACAGCAGCCTGAACTGAGGCTGGGATCCGGTTTTTACACGTTCCTTATCTGAACCGTTTTAAGCTTAGCAACATGCGGGAGCCTTTATCTCTTGAGGCGCAGAAAAACAGCAAGGACCTGACCAGTAATATCGGGATGGCAACGGACCGGGTGGAAAAAAGATATGGATGGGACCTGACGGGGCGGGTAACCTATCTCCCGGAAGAGAACATCAAACAGCGGCGGCTTACGCACCTGGGCCTCTCCTATACCCACCAGTTCCGAAGGAAGAGAGGAGATGAAAACGAACTTCCCCGGGTCCGGAACGGTTACGCCGATATCGTGATTCTCCGCCTCCAGTTTGGTTTTTAGGACAGCGCGCGACCCGAGAGCAGGCACCAAGGGAAAATCCCAGCGGGCAGAGTCACCCTCTTCCGTCCTTAGAACGAATTCTATCTTTAGCCAAAAAAGGGGCCAAAATTTCTTGACAAATTTCTGGGAAATCGCTATAAGAGCAGTGAAAGCGCCCGTAGCTCAGTGGATAGAGCGTCGGACTTCGAATCCGCAGGTCGGGTGTTCGAGTCACCCCGGGCGTACCAGGAAGTGGGTGTGGGCCGCTAGCTCAACTGGCAGAGCAACGGACTCTTAATCCGTAGGTTATAGGTTCGATTCCTATGCGGCTCACCAATGAAATCAAGGGGTTAGGTGGAAATACCTGACCCTTTTTTTATATCTGTTTTCATAGGACTAACAAATTTTTCAGACGTCTTATTTTTCAGTACACTGCAAAGGGTTGGACGTGCCCTTCTCCTGCTCCCCCTATTTCCCGCGTGATATATCTACTAATTGGTTGCTTTCCCAATCAATTCACGGTTACGGGGTCAAAATAATGGAAGGGGCTACTTCTCCTCGCCCCTTCACTTTCAAGACCACGCTTAGAAGGTTTCCCGTTTAGGGATAGCGCCGGTGGCGCCTGCCATAGATATTGCAGTTGTTACAATTGTTGATGTGAATTCTCTGGCGGTAATGTGGGTGATGGTAATGGTAATGATGGTGGTGGTACCAGTGGACGGGTGGCGGGCCCGGATGATACGCCCCACCGTAATAGTAGGTATTCGAATAGAAGCCACACCCATCAAACCAGTTGTTGTAATAGGGATGATAGTAATACGGGCGAGGCGCGTAGTAAGTTGGACCTCCGATCACCACAGTGGTCGAACATCCGTACGGCGCCGCAGGGACCACCGGCTGGTACGGAACGGCACACGTGGAACCATAATAGCCCCCCCCGTAATACCCACCGAAGGAATAAGAGCTGGCGCCAAAACCAAAGCTCCAGTAGGTTTCGGCGTGAGCCACCAGTGGGTTCGAAAACGCGCACAAAACAATCAATACGCCTATAGCCAGCTTTTTCATGACTTTTCCTCCTCTCTATGCTTTCTAACTCATTAGACGCTCGGTCCAGACAATTTATTCAAATGTGATGTCTTTGTAAAAAGTAATATCATATAACTATGTGGAATAATAGTAGATATATTTATTTTCAGTTTGAAATCATGCCCACATTTTGGTATAAGAGAGGCATGATACATATCAAAGACCATAGACAGAGAGAGCTTTTTGATGCGTGGCGTTTTTTAAGCCCCAAACGTCGTAAACTCCTGGAGAAGTCCTGGGCGGGCCTTTTTCAGAGGGAGCTTCTGAGTGAACTCCCTGTTGATAAAGTGGCCCCCTTTTTCAGTGAGGACTTTGGCCGACCCACCAAGGAGC
>WGDA01000139.1 GCA_015493505.1 Pseudomonadota bacterium
CCTTTGAGGGAGGCTCTGTTTTTGGAGACGCGGTCACCTCCGAGTACAAAATCAATTACGTCCGTCCCGCCATCGGTCACACGTTAATTGCCCGTGCATCCACGCTATCCTCCGGCAAACGTCAAGCCGTTTGCGTGTGCAAAGTCTTTACCGTCACCGAAAAGGGTGAAACCCTCATCGCCATCGCCCAGGGAACCATCAATAGAATCGAAAAGACCTGACCACGAAGGGGTCAGGTCTTTATTTGACCTCTTTTTTCCGGAGGGAGCTTCTTCTCGGTTACACTCCTACAACAGAATACCCCCCAAGATATTTTCATCCGACAGTTACCACAGTGAACAGGCAGATGGGGAAATATACTGAAAAGCTACGTTTGCTCAGATGGATAAAAATCACAAAACAAGCCATTAGTAAACCGAAAAGGAGGGAAGAGAGACAAAACCAATCGCGGATTTTTGGCCAAACAATGTTTCTTGACAGGCACACCGAATAAAGATAAATTAACTCTTGCAATCAGCAAGCGTGGCATCTATAAAAAAGTAGGAAAGCAATAGAGGGAAGAAGGAAGCAAAAAATTTTCAAAGGGAGGGGTAAGATGGTATTACGAGAGGAACATCCGCATCGGAAATCCATGAAACGTCTGGCAGAATTCATCACAGTTCTGGTCCTGGTGTTCACGTTGTTTTCCGCCACGGTTCACGCGAATGAACCGGCCGAAATGATGTTGCTCCGGGTCAAACCCGCGGTGGTCTTTATTGGGTCGGTCGTCAAAGGAATCGTAAAGATCAACACGAAGAGCGGGCCCAAAATATTCAACGATATGGGGATTGGCTCTTCCGGGTCGGGTTTTATCATCAATCCCAATGGCTACATCTGCACGAACGGGCACGTGGTCCAGTACTATTACGAGAAAAACGACAAACAACTGGAGCGAATGTTTCTCATGCAGGTCATTCAGAAACATTTTCTCCCGAAACTGATCAGTTCAGGTAAAATCTCGAACGACCCCGCAAGCATCAAAAAGGCCATGTTGCAGTTGTACGCAATCCTGAAACCCAAAACCGTGGTGGAGATCAAGAAAAACCTGTTCGTCTATCTCTCCAACAAGAAAAGATATCCGGCGGAGGTCAAGGATTACAGCCCCCCCATGGGCCAATACCCGGGCAAAATCGATATTCCCGGTTTCCAGTATGAATCGGAAACCGGAAAGGATATCGCGATCATAAAAATAGAGGCCAAGGACTTGCCCACTGTTGCCCTGGGAGATTCCAGCACGGTGCAACTGGGTGAAACTATCTACGCGGCTGGGTACCCGGGAGTAGTTTTTCAGCATTTACTGCTGCAGAAAAGCCTGGCAAACCTTCTGGACTGCACCGTGACCGTCGGGCACATCTCCGGGAAAAAACTCTCGGCCACCGGGGCGTCGCTCATCCAGACGGACACACCTATCACCCATGGAAACAGCGGGGGCCCCGATTTCAACACGAAGGGGGAGGTCATCGGTATGTCCACCCTCGCCAGCGTGCAAAAAACCGCCTCGGGATACCAGCAGATTCAGGGTTTCAACTTCCTGGTTCCCATTAACACCGTTAAAGAGTTCATCGCCCGGGCCGGGATCAAGACAGGGGTGCAAAGCCTCTTCAACAAGCTGTGGGTGCAAGCCCTGGAGGCGTATCGGAAACAAGACTGCCAGGGGGCGATGAAGTATTGCGACGCCGTCCTGAAGCTTATGCCGGGTCAGCCGGATGTCCTGAAACTGCAGCGTTTGACACAGGAAAAAATCACAAAGGGAGAATGCCCCGTTCCCATGAAGAAGATTATCCTCTATGTGGCGATTGGCGTCATTATCCTGATTATCCTGATCGTCATCTTCATCCTGATGCGTCGGAAGGGGCGTCAGGAAGAACCCCTCATGGCAGAAGCGGCCCCCGCCAGTCAGGTCGAAGAGGCCACGGTCATCGAAAAACCGGCTGAAATACCTGCCACCCTCGGGTTTCTCATCGGAAAAGAAGGCCCCCTGTCTGGAAAAACCTTTGAAATTTCCAAAGAGGGGCTCAAGATCGGGCGGGATCCCGCCAAATGCGATATCGTGATCGAAAACCCGCACGTCTCCAGGGAGCACGCCTGGGTGGGAGAGGAAAACGGCCAGAAGATGGTAAAAGACCTCGCTTCGGCCAACGGAACCTTTTTAAACACCCTCTCCCATCAGATCAAGGCGGAAACCTTGAGCCCGGGAGATATCATTATTATTGGAAAAGGAAAGATGGCCAGCTTCGTCTACAAGAAAACGCGTGAATAAGGGCACCTTGTCGATGTTATGTGAAAACGGGTGATGTCTCTTTTAGGCACTGTTATAGGTGACTACAAGATCCTTCGGAAGATCGGTTCCGGGGGAATGGGGGTGGTATATCAGGGGGTTCATGTTCGTCTGGATCAGCCCGTCGCCATCAAGGACCTGGCTCCCGAGCTGGCCTCCGACCCTGAAATGCGACAGCGGTTCATCCGTGAAGCCCGAATCCAGGCGCAACTGAACCATCCGAATGTGGTCAACGTTCATAACCTCCTCGAACATGAGGGGCGCCTGCTTCTCGTGATGGAGTTCGTGGAGGGGGAAACCCTCGACAAACTTATCCAGGAGAGGGGCGCCCTTCCGTATGACAAGGCGATTGGCATTTCCCGACAGGTTCTCGACGCCCTGTCGTTCATGCACGCCAAGGGGGTCATCCACCGGGACCTGAAGCCCGGGAATATCATGCTTGCCGAAGGGAACCGGGTCAAGGTTACCGATTTCGGCATCGCAAAGGCAACCCGGGAAAAGGGTCAAACCCGGGCCGGCGTAAGGCTTGGTACCCTCTGGTACATGTCCCCGGAACAGATCAAAGGAAACTCCGTGGACGCCCGAAGCGATCTTTACGCCATGGGGGTCACCCTGTTTCAGATGGTCACAGGCAAGCTGCCGTTTTTTGGAAATTCTGATTTTGAAATCATGAAGGCCCACACGGAAGTGGCCCCGCCCGACCCCAAGAAAATCAAGAAGGACATTCCCAAACCGCTTTCAGGCATCATCCTGAAGCTTCTCGAAAAAAACCCCGATCAGCGTTTTCAGACGGCGGACGAGGTGTTGAACGCGCTAAAAGGTATCCAGCCGTTCGCCAAAGTGCAAGAGACCCCGCTTAAAGCCGGCAAGGCCAAAACAGGCTTGAGCTTTCCGAAAGAGCTCACCTTCTCTGACAAGGCCCCTCCCCGCTGGATCTGGATTCTCATCGCCGCGTTACTGGTTGTGGCAGGCGGAATTGTCCTGACTTACTGGCTTCTCAACAGAAAATCATCCATTATCCCTGTGGTACAAAAACCGACAATCGAAAGGAGTGTGACTGCCACATCGAATCCTCCCACCTCCCCACAGAAAACGGTTCAGGGAGAAGAAAAGACTCCATCCGGCGGTGAAGGCGAAGAGAATGTTGCACCAATCCTCGAAGAAATTGAGCATGAAAAGGGGCCCTCTAAACCCGAAAAAGCGGAGAACACGAAATCCGCCCCCCATGAAAACGAAAAGGGGCTTGAAAACGCCCCTGAAAAGAACGTGGCGCAACCCAGCTCATCCACCAGGGGAACTGTAGCTGAAATGAGCCCTTCGGGGAGACTGAAGCACCCCTCTTCGCCGTCATCAAAAAGCGCCGGAATACAGAAAAAAAAACCCTCCACTACCCATCATAAAAGACATCCAAAAAAGACAGTGGTGGAGATGTCGCCATCAGGCAGCACTGTAAGGGGGGAGAAACGGCACGTTGCCGCATCCCACCCTGGGACGAAGGCCCAGAAGAAAACCAATCAAAAAAAAGAGGAAAAGATTTATATCAACAAGCGGCTGGGGTACTTTTTCAAATCACTCAAAAAATCCCTCAAAAACTTGGAACATTCCAAACCTAAAGGGCAATCGACTTCCAGCCATTCTTCGAACCAGGAGGGAGAGAGTGATCTCGATGAAACTTTTAGAAACTAAAAAAATGAACAGGGGGTAAGGCATGATTTGTCCATACTGTGGAGCCACGTTACCGGATGGGTCCAAAACCTGCCGTGATTGCGGAAAACCCTTGCGTCCCGCTGGCTCGGCTAAGACAGAGATCGTCGCGGAAAACCTTTCAAACGCGGGCACAACCTCCGTCTTTCCGGAAGAGACCCTTGAAAAAACCCAGATTCTCTCTGAAGGGCTGGAACCCGTGGGCCCCTTCCTTGGCTGGCTTGTGATAATGGAAGGCCCCGACCAGTGGAAAGAATTTCACATCCCGGCGGATCCGGGGCAGCTTCTCGTGGGTCGGGGCGAAGCTGCCGACATCAGACTAAACGACGATACCCTTTCCAGAATTCACATCAGCATTCGAAAAAAGGACGAGGAATTTTACCTGACCGACCTGGACTCCGATTCGGGCACCCGGGTCAACGGCAAACCTGTCGAACGCGTTAAGCTGCAGGACGGGGATCGCATCCAGATTGGAAATACCACCATCGCTTTCAAAATCCTGTAGCAGGCCCCGCCGGACATGAAAAACCGGATTCAGGCATTTTCCCTGACTGACGTTGGACGAACCAGGAAGAACAATCAGGATGCCTGCGCGGTTTTTATCAGGGGAGAACGCCTCCTCATGGTTGTGGCTGATGGGGTCGGGGGTAACAAGTGCGGGGAAATCGCCAGCCGGCTGGCGGTGGAAACGCTGAAAAGCGCGTTCGAAGGGTCTGCTCCAGATTCCCCTCGGTCATTTCTCGTCCAGGCGACGGAAGAAGCCAACCAGCGCATCCGCGCCTACGTGGGCACGCATCCGGAATGCCGGGGCATGGCCACCACCCTGGTTGCCGCCCTGATTCAATACCCCGCCCTTCACCTCATTCACGCGGGAGACAGCCGCGCTTATCTCCTTCGGAGAGGGTTATTGAAGAAGGCCACCGAGGACCACACGCTCGTTCGGAAGATGGTAAAGGAAGGGCTGTTGACCCCGGAGGAAGCGAAACGGCATCCGAAACGCCACGTAATTGTCAACGCCCTTGGGATATCAGACACCCAACCATACGATTACACCTGTTACGACCTGGAGCCGGGAGACCAGGTGCTACTCTGTTCCGACGGGTTATATGATGAGTTACCTGACGAAAAAATACGGGATATCCTGCTCAAACACGAGCCGAAAACCGCTGTCCGGGCGCTGGTCGATGAAGCCAATGCCTCGGGAGGTCATGACAACATTTCCATTACCCTGGCGGTAGTGGAAAGCGCCGGACTCACGGACACGAAACGCCTGGAACCGCTTTCCACACCGGATACCCAAAGAAACCGGGGTATGAGGTGGCTGGCAGTCGCGCTCATCCTGTGCGCCATGGCGTTGGGGGCGTGGATTTTCTCGCGTACCCCTGTGGGCCACCGGGCCCGGAAAACCCTCACTTCACTGTTCAGGGGTACCCCTTCCGCGGAAAAAGCATCCCCCAAAAAATATGGCTCAACCCCCTGACCTTCCTTTCGCGCCGATTGAATTTTCACACCATCTCTGTTAGATAGGGTTCAAACTCAAAGGAGGAAGCCAGGCTAAACATCTGACTGTTTGGCCTTTTTGATATATGATGGAAACAATCAAAGCTGTCTGCCTGTTTTCAGGGGGACTCGACAGTATTCTCGTGATCAAGATATTGGAATCACAAGGGATTGACGTCAAGGCCGTGATGTTTGTATCGCCCTTTTTCGAAGACAGGTCTCTCGGCAGCCCTGCCACCCTCATTGAAACTGCCTGGAAAAAGTGGCAGATCACCCTCGAGGTGGTTGACCTTACAGAGCCCTATTTTCCCATGCTGAAATCCCCGCCTCATGGATACGGGAAAAACCTCAATCCCTGTATCGACTGCAAGATCTTGATGCTCAAAAAGGCAAAGAAGCTAATGGAAAAGACGGGGGCGCGGTTTATCGCAACCGGAGAAGTCATCGGCCAGCGCCCCATGTCTCAGCGGCGAGACACCATGCGCATCATCGAAAGAGACTCTGGACTGGAGGGACTGCTCCTGCGCCCCCTTTCGGCAAAGCTCCTGCCAGAAACCATCCCGGAAAGGGAGGGATGGGTCGATCGGGAGTCTCTCTACGACATTTCGGGAAGAAGCCGCGCGCGGCAGATGGCGCTGGCGGAAAAATTCCAGATCAGGGAGTATCCCTCTCCCGCCGGAGGGTGTATCCTGACAGATCCCGTGATTTCCAAAAGGATTGAATATATGTTAAAAGAGCAGGTTGAAATACAGGCGGACGATATCGCGTTATGCAGGGTGGGGAGGCATTTTGTCTGGGATGACGGCACACACCTGATCGTCGCGAGAAACCAGGCTGAAAACGCGCGCCTAACTTCTCTCGCTCCCCGTGGGCAAACGCTTTTAAAGGTCAGGCACTTCCCAGGGCCGTTGGGCCTTTTTTCCAGCCGTGGCCCGGATTCCGCCAAACTTCTGACTGCCGCGGAAATCGTTTGCCGATACAGCAAAGCGCGCCACGAAAATTCCGTGGAAGTTCAGGCGACTGAGGTAAAAAGCGGGCGTGAAAGAATACTGACCGTCACCCCCCGCTGGGAGCTGAATGGCATTGGATGCAGTCACCTATAACCGAACAGGAGAAACCATGCTGAGAATCGCTGGGATTCAGTTGGGGTGCAAAAAGGACAAGGAATACAACCTCAAACGCGCGCTGAAGCTCCTTCGGTTTGCCGCGTCGAAAGAAGTCCGCATCGTCTGCCTTCCCCAACTCTTCAATACCCACTGGTTTCCCGCCGAGATCAACCCCGACCATTTTGAGCTGGCAGAGGATGAAAACGGACCGACCTTGACGGCGTTGAGGGAAATCGCCCAAAAGGAGAACCTGGTGCTTGTTTGCCCCATCTTTGAAAAAACCGAAGACGGGCACCACTACAACACGGCTTTCGTGATTGACGCGGACGGCGCGATTGCCGGAAAATACCGCAAGGTGCATGTCCCGCAATTTCCCCTCTGGGAAGAACGCACCTATTTCGAAACGGGAGACCTCGGCTTTCCCGTGATAGAGACGCGATACGCCAGGCTGGGGATCCTGATCTGCTGGGACAATCTCTTCCCGGAAGCGGCGCGCATCCTTGGCCTGGGGGGCGCTGAAATCCTCTTTTCCCCCACGGCCAACGCCTTTCTTTCCCACCACAAATGGAAAACCATGATCATGTCGCACGCCATCTCAAACGGATATTACGCCTTTCGGGTCAACCGCGTTGGTGGGGAAGCCAAACAGTCTTTTTACGGCATGAGCTTCTGCGTCGGCCCCACTGGCCAGCTTTTGGGTGAAGAAAGCGGGAAGACTGAAGGGCTCATCATCGCGGAAATCAATCTGAAAGAGGTATCAAGCGCGCGGAACCAGTGGCCGGTCCTGCGAGACCGACACCCTGAACTGTATCATCAACTGACCGAAACCTCAGAAATAAAGGGAGACGCCTGATGGCTGGATCAGGAAAAACCTACTGCTCGGTATGCGCCTGGAGAAAAACGTGCCAGAAAAAATTCACCATGAAGGACAGGATCTGCCCGGATTACACGCGAGATCTCACCCTCCCTCTCCCGGAAGAGGAGCTGAAAAAGGAACCACAGAGACATGAAGGAACAGATACGCGCATCCATTGAAAAAACACTGGCGGAGCTTTACCCGGAAATCCAGGCCCCAACGGTGGATGTGGACTATCCCTCACAGGAACGCTTCGGGGATTATACCACCAATGTGGCCATGCAACTGGCAAGGCCCTTGAGAACAAATCCGCGGCAGATTGCCCAGGCCCTGGCGGAGAAGCTCAAACAGACCCCCCTCTTCTCAGACGTGGAGGTGGCGGGGCCGGGCTTCATCAACTTTACCCTTTCGACGGAAATCTGGTTCGAGAGATTGAAGGATGTTGAGCAGGAGGGCGAGCGTTACGGCTGGCGCAAACACCCCCTTCCCCGGAAGATCCAGGTTGAATTTGTCAGCGCCAACCCAACGGGGCCGCTGCATGTGGGGCATGGGAGAGGCGCCGCCGTGGGAGACAGCCTCGCCCGGCTGTTGCGCGCCATCGGCCACACTGTGGAATGTGAATATTATATCAACGACATCGGGCGCCAGATGCGGGTACTGGGGCATTCCGTTTACCTGCGCGCGTGCCAGTTGAAGGGGGAAGACATCCCCTTCCCCGCGGATCACTACCAGGGCGAATATATCGTGGATATCGCGAAAAAGCTCTTGGAAAAAGAGGGGGACAACCTCTTCACCCTCGATGAGGAAGAGGCGGTAGCCCGGTGCGGCAAGGCCGCTGCCAGCGAGATCCTCGAGGCGATAAAAAAAGACCTGGACGATTTTGGCGTGGTTTTCGACCACTGGTTCTCGGAGGCGTCCCTTTTTGAGAAGGGAGAGGTCACCGCTGCGATCGAAGACCTGAAATCACGCGGGTACGTAGCAGACAGAGACGGGGCAACATGGTTCCTCAGCACGAAGTTCGGGGACGAAAAGGATCGCGTGGTCGTACGCCAGACAGGTGAAACAACCTATTTTGCCTCCGATATCGCCTATCACTGGGACAAATTCCGGCGCGGCTTCGATCAGGTGATCGATGTATGGGGAGCCGACCATCATGGGTACATTCCCAGGATGAAGGGGGTCATCCAGGCCCTGGGATACGATCCCGACCAGCTCAAAGTGGTTCTAATCCAACTGGTCAACCTGTTGCGGGGCGGCCAGCGGGTTTCCATGTCCACCCGTGGAGGCACCTTCGTCACACTTCGGGAGATCCTGGACGATGTGGGCAGTGACGCCGCCAGATACTTCTTTCTGATGCGCCGTTCGGATTCCCCGCTCGACTTCGACCTGGACCTTGCGCGCCAGCGGTCGAACGAAAACCCCGTGTTTTACGTCCAGTACGCCCACGCCAGGATCTGCAGTATCGAGGAAAAGGCGCGGGAGGCGGGGGTTCCCACGCCCACGTTTGGCCAGGTCACTGGCAGCTACCTTACGCTCCCGGAAGAAAAGAAGCTGATGAAGCGGCTCGCGCGGTTTCCGGAGGTTGTTTCACAGGCTGCGCAAGCGCTGGAACCCCACCGTCTCGTGTACTATCTCCATGAACTTTCCGGCGAGTTTCACCATTACTATAACCACACACGCGTCCTCGTGGACGATTCCGGGCTGGCGTCCGCCAGGTTCTTTCTGGCGCGATGCGTGAAGCAGGTCATTCGCAACGGTTTGACCCTCCTGGGAATCTCGGCACCCCAAAAAATGTGACCCCTATGGGAAAGAAGAAAAAGCAGGAACAAAAAACGAAATCATTGCCCACGGCAACTACACTGATCGTGGCGCTGGTCTCTTCCACCCTCTTTTTTCTGCTGGGGGTCATGGTCGGGCGCGAATACGCCATCCGGGAAGGGTTGGTCCCAGTAACGGAAAAGACGGCGGAATCCCCCCAGGCCTCCACGCCTCCTCTTCCGAACGAGGCAGCGGGGGGGAAAACGAAGGGGACGGAGAAGGTCAACATCACCTTTTACGACCAGCTCATGAAATCCGGCGACCAGGAGCTGAATCAGGAAATCGCCGAAAGCCGCAAGGCTGGCAAGCCGGGCCCAGCCCAACACAAAGCCGCTCCGAAAAAGCATGAAAAGGCCAAACCCAGGCCTGAAGAGAACCCCGCCCAGCCACCCAGGCAAGAACCCGCGAGTGGCACGGGAGATTACGCCCTTCAGGTTGCCGCGTTTCAGAACCGGGACAACGCCCTGAAAATGGTTCGGGCCCTGCAGCGGGAGGGGTTTCACGCGCACCTGCTCAGGGGGGCTTCCCCCACGCATGGAACGTTCTACCGCGTCTGGGTGGGTTATTACAAAAACATCTCCGAGGCGTCGCGCGCGCGGCACGCCCTGTTACAGCAAAAAGGGACCAAGATCACGCGAGTGATCATTGTCAAACGATAATGTCAGTCCAGAAGCACATCCGGAACTTCTCCATCATTGCCCATGTCGATCACGGCAAATCCACGCTGGCCGACCGCCTGCTGGAAAAAACCAACACGGTCTCCCCCCGTGAAATGAAGGAGCAGTTTCTGGACAAGATGGACCTGGAGCGGGAGCGGGGAATCACCATTAAGGCCCAGACGGTCCGGATGGCTTACCGGGCCCGCGACGGACAGGAATACCTGTTCCATCTCATCGACACACCAGGACACGTGGATTTTTCGTACGAAGTCTCCAGGAGCCTGGCCGCCTGCGAAGGGGCCGTGCTGGTTGTGGACGCCGCACAGGGGGTGGAGGCTCAGACCCTGGCAAACGTTTACACGGCGGTGGACCAGGGGTTGGAGATCATCCCGGTCATCAACAAAATCGACCTGCCAAGCGCCGACCCCGAGAAGGTAAAACAGGAAATCTACGAAATCATCGGCCTGGACCCCTCAGACGCGCTGCTAATCAGCGCCAAAACGGGGACGGGGGTCGAATCGGTGCTGGAGGCCATTGTCACCAAGATTCCCCCACCCAGCGGGGACCCTACCCATCCTCTGAAAGCCCTGATCTTCGATTCGTGGTACGACAGCTACCAGGGAGTCGTGGTGCTCGTCAGAATCTTTGACGGGCGGGTTTACAAGGGGATGAATATCCGTTTCATGTCCACGGGAAAGACCTATGAAGTCACATCCGTGGGAACATTCGCCCCCCACCAGGTCTTTCTGGACGCCCTGGGGCCTGGAGAAGTGGGTTTTCTGACGGCCTCCATCAAGGAGATTTCCCATTCAAAGATCGGGGACACCATCACGTCAGTTAAAAACCCTGCCGACAACCCCCTGCCAGGATTCAAGGAAGCCAAACCCATGGTTTTCAGCGGGTTGTATCCCGTGGACGCGGGGAAATACGATGACCTGAAAGACGCCCTGGAGAAACTCCAGTTGAATGACGCCTCCTTCCGGTTCGAACCGGAAACCTCTCTGGCCCTTGGCTTTGGATTCAGATGCGGTTTCCTCGGCATGCTCCACATGGAAATCGTTCAAGAAAGGTTGGAACGGGAGTTCGAACTGGAACTGATTACCACCGCCCCCACCGTCCGGTATGAGGTCATCAAGACGGACGGAGAGAAGGTTGTGGTAGAAAATCCTATTCAACTGCCCTCTCCCCAGAAGATTCAGGCTATCCTGGAGCCCGTGATGCTGGGCACGATTCATATCCCTTCAGACTACGTGGGCACGGTCCTGAAACTCTGTGAGGAGCGCCGCGGTGTCCAGAAGGAAATCAAGTTCTTCTCCTCCAATCGGGTCGTGGTCACGTACGAGCTTCCCCTGAATGAAATCGTTATCGACTTTTACGACCGCCTGAAATCGTCAACGCGGGGGTACGCGTCGTTTGACTATGAATTTCTTGCTTTTAAGCCGGCGAATCTGGTAAGATTAGATGTTTTGATAAACGGGGAGGTGGTAGACGCCCTATCCCTCATTGTCCACCGGGACAAGGCTTATGCCAAGGGACGAGACCTGATCAAACGGATCAAGCAGTTTATTCCCAGACAGCTTTTCGAAGTCGCCATCCAGGCGGCCATCGGATCCAAGGTCATTGCCCGGGAAACCATCAAGCCCCTTCGGAAAAACGTGACCGCCAAATGCTACGGGGGAGATATCACGAGAAAACGCAAACTCCTTGAAAAGCAGAAAGAAGGGAAAAAGAGAATGAAACGGGTCGGCAGGGTGGACATCCCACAAGACGCCTTTTTGGCTATCCTGTCCGTGGAAGGATAAAATGAAGAAAAAGATATTTGTCAAAGAAGAGAACCTGAGGAAAAAATCGTGGTTCAAGGAATATGGCGAGTCGATCCTGATCGCCTTCATCATCGCGATGGTGGTCCGGACCTTTGTCATCCAGGCCTATAAAATCCCTTCAGGCTCCATGGAGCCCACCCTGCTGATTGGTGACCACCTTCTGGTCAGCAAGTTCACTTACGGCATCAGAATCCCCTATCGGGTTTTTGGAATCTACCTGCCGGGTGGAGGCACGACCCTGATACCCATTTCGTCCCCGAAACGCGGAGACGTGGTGGTTTTCGTCTTCCCGCAGGATCACAGCAAAGATTTCATCAAGCGGGTCATTGGCCTTCCCGGTGAGACGATCGAAATCAGGGACAAGAAGATTTTCATCAACGGGAAGCAGATAAAAGACCCCTGGGGAGTATATACCGGCCATCAGGGAGGAGAGATCGGGCAGATACAGGAACATTTCGGCCCCGTCAAGATTCCTCCCAACAGCTATTTCATGATGGGAGACAACCGGGACCACAGCTATGACAGCCGATTCTGGGGTTTCGTCAACAAACGTTTCATCGAGGGAAAGGCGCTGATTCTGTACTGGTCCTGGAATTCCCTCGCGCCTGACCTTCTTCACAAGGTTCGGTGGAACCGTATCGGGAGGGTGATCCGCTGATGCCACCCAGGGTCCTTTTTACCGAATCGCGGGTTAAGCAGGCCCTTCAGGACATGGGGCAGGCGGTGCGGCACCTTTTTGAGGGAGAACAGACGTTCCTGATCGTGGGCATTCAAAGCGGCGGCATGATGGTCGCCAGGCATTTACGGGAAGTGACGGCCCTGGCGGGGTTCGAACATATTCCCATAGGGTCAGTGGACACCACCCTCTACCGGGATGATATTCACAAACTGGGTCCTGAAAAAGGGCTGCTTCCCATGGAGATCCCCGTCAGTGTGGAGGACGCGGCGATCCTCCTGGTGGATGACGTCATCTTCACGGGCAGAAGCGCCCGGGCGGCCATGGACGCCCTGTTCTGTCTGGGAAGGCCCAGGGTCATCCGGCTGGCGGTACTGGTGGATCGGGGCCACCGCGAGCTCCCCATTCAGCCCGATATCGTTGGATTCGAGGTCTCCACGGACTATGGAGACGAAGTGGTGGTCTCCTGGAACAATCAGGGCGGGAAAGTGGCGCTTACACGCTAAGATGACGTAAGCCGAACCTTTCCGCGAAGCAGAAAACAACACGCGCCAGGAAAGTCTAACGACTCCGAGCCAGCGCGTGGAAATGGATTGGAAATGGACGAAAAAAAAGAAACGGTTATCACGAGATTCGCCCCCAGCCCCACCGGATACCTTCACATCGGTGGGGCGCGGACGGCACTGTTCAACTGGCTGTACGCCCGGCATACGGGAGGGAAGTTCATTCTCCGTATCGAAGACACGGACCGCCAGCGGTCCACCGAGGCGTCCATCCAGGTTATCCTCGAAGCCATGAAGTGGTTGGGACTGGACTGGGATGAAGGTCCCTATTTTCAGACACAGCGCGCAGATTTATACAGGCAGGCGGCCCAGAAGCTCCTTGAAACCGGATGGGCCTACCGCTGCTACTGCACGCCTGAAGAGCTGGAGGCTAAACGGAAACAGGCCCTGAAAGAGGGGAGAAAGCCCAAATATGACGGGACATGCCGGAATCGAACGGATTTTCCGGCAGACAAACCCTTCGTGCTGAGATTCAAATGCCCGCAGGAGGGCACCGTGGTGGTGGAAGACCTGGTCAAGGGAACCGTTCGATTCGAGGCCTCCGAACTGGATGACCTGATTATCGTGCGGTCGGATGGCGTCCCCACCTACAATTTCGCGGTCGTCGTGGATGACGCCTCCATGGGCATCACCCACATCATCCGGGGAGACGACCACCTGAACAACACCCCCCGACAGATCCTCATCTATCAGGCTCTGGGGTATCCGCTGCCGAAATTCGCGCACGTCCCTATGATCCTGGGGCAGGATCACAAGCGCCTCAGCAAGCGCCATGGCGCCGTCTCGGTGCTGGCATACCGGGATGAAGGGTACCTTCCTCAGGCGCTGGTCAACTACCTTGTCCGCCTCGGGTGGTCTCATGGAGATCAGGAAATCTTCAGCCGGAATGAGCTGATTGATCTGTTCAATTTGGAGGGGATCGGCAAATCAGCTGGGGTCTTCAACCCGGAAAAGCTTCTCTGGCTCAACGCCCACTACATCCGGAATACCTCTGACTCCGAACTGGCGCGCCAGGTGCGCCCCTTTCTCGAAATGGAGGGGATCGACCCGCCCGAGGACCGGCTTATGATGGCCATCAAGACTGTCAAGGAACGAAGCCGGACCCTGAAAGAAATGGCGGACGGCATGCGTTTCTACTTCACGGACACGGTAACCTATGACCCGAAGGGGGAAAGAAAATTCCTCAAACCCGCCATGATCCCCCTCTTTTCACAGATCATCGAATGCCTGGAGGCGCTGGACAACTTTGAAGAGTCCCGGGTGGAGACGTGTTTCAAGGCGGTCATGGAACGCAATCAGATCAAACTGGGAAAAATCGCCCAGCCTGTCCGGGTCGCCCTGACGGGGAAGACGGTAAGTCCCGGGTTATTCGAGGTCATGGAGGTTCTTGGGAAAGAACGCACGATTTCCCGGCTTCGAAACGCCCTGAAAACCCTTGAGCAAAAAGCCGCCGAATATGAGGAAGCGTAGCGTTTCACCCCTCACAAATCATAACATCGCTGACCCCATCGCCGCTCCCGCGCCAGGGAAGGCGTGGAACCCTGTGGGTATGGCATGAGAATCCGCCGCCTGGAACTGATTGGCTTCAAATCCTTTCCCTTCGCCACAACCATCGAATTTCCCTACGAAGGGATTACCGCCATCGTGGGCCCCAATGGATGCGGAAAAAGCAACGTCCTGGACGCCCTCATGTGGGTCATGGGCGCGACCAGCCCGAAACTTCTCCGAAGCCGCTCCATGGAAGACGTCATCTTTGCCGGCAGCGAAAATCTTGAACCCCTGGGGCGCGCCGAGGTTCGCCTGACAATAGACAACACAAAGAAGCTTGCCAGTGAGCCCTATCGGGAAATTCCCGAGATAGAGATCAGGCGGGTCTTTTACCGCGACGGAGAAAGCGAATTCTGGCTGAATGGCCGGCGTTGCCGGCTGCGCGATATCCAGGAGTTTTTCCTCGGTACGGGCCTGGGAACCAACTCATATGCCATTATCGAGCAGGGAAAAGTGGACGCGGTCACTCTTGCCCGACCGGAGGGACGCCGCCTTTTTCTGGATGAGTCCGCTGGCATTTCCAAGTACAAGGAACGCCGGGAGATCGCCCTGAGAAAGATGGAAGCGACAAAGCAGAACCTCTCGCGCGTTGAGGACATCCTGCATGAGGTCACACGCCAGGCGAACCGCCTGAAACGGCAGGCGGGTAAGGCCCGACGCTATCAGCGTCTCAAAGAACGGCTGAACGCCCTTTTAATCCGTCGGGCGGAACTTGACCTTCTGGAAATGGACGGGAAACGGGAACAGCTGAATGCCGCGCTGCAATCCCTTTCACGGCAGGCCGAAGCCAAAGAGGCGGAATGGAAATCTCTCGACGCCAGGGTTTCAAGCGCGCAGGCACGCCTGCTCGAGCAGGAAGAGGCGCTTCGCGCCTTAAATGCCGCGTTCGCCCAACAGCGTGACGCACTTGGGGAAAAACGCCAGGCTTTTTATGAGATGAAAGAGAAGCGTGGGCGGGTGGAAGAGGCACTGAAAGGTCTCCGGGGAACGGCCCGGGAGGCGAAACAACGCCTCTCGTCTCTCGCCGCGCAGAAAGAGATGCTCGAGCAATCCATCCAATCCCTCGAAGAGTCCTTTCAGGAAAGGGCGCGGACCCTTGAAGAAAAGAAAGCCGCCTATCAGGCAGAAAAAGAGCGCCTGAACACCATGGAAGAGAGGATAGAACGCCACAAGCAGGCCGTTTTCGACGCCATGGCGGCGGAAGTTGACGCGAAAAACCGCCTGATCGAATTATCAACCAGGTCTGAGGAAACCCGGCGGGGTATCGAAAAACGCCAAAAGGAGCTTCAAGAGGCGGAAAAGCAGTATCAGATCCTGGACCAGTCTCTCACCGATTTCAAGGCGAGAGAAAAGAAGCTGAGAGAAACGCTGGCGGCAAGGGAAGAAGAGAAAAGAGAATTGGAAACCTCGCTGAACCAGGCGGTTCAGCGCGAAAACCGCGCCCGTGACTCCCTGAAGGAACACGAAAGAAAGCTGATGGCGCGGCGTTCGGACCTGAACTCCCTTGAAGAAATACAGAAAAACCTGGAAGATGTCTCTTCCAAGGGGGCCAAGACCCTCTTGAAACAGTTTTTCGAGCATCATGAACCCAGGGGAGGCAGTGAAAGGCTGGTCGCGGACATGATAGAGATTGACCCGCGATACGACCGGGCCCTGGAAGCCACCCTGAGGGATGAGCTCGAATTTATCATGGTCGACAATCATGAAATCGCCCTCAAGGGTCTCGCTTTCCTGAAAGAAAAAAACGCTGGCCGAAGCGGTCTGATCCCCCGAGACGCGCTTCGGGCGTGTCCGGAAACCGAGTATCCCCCGCCACACCCCGAGATGGAACCCCTTCTGGACCACATACGGGGCCCCGAAGAAGAAAAAACCATTATGGCGTGCCTGTTGAAAGATGTCTGGGTCGTGGAAGACTACGCCAAAGCCGTTGAAATCCGACATAAAAACGGCTTTGCCGGCACCCTTGTGACCCTGGAAGGGGATATCTTTTATCCCAATGGTGTCATCGTTGGCGGAAGCGACGAACCGGGCGCGAGAACCCGGGTGGGACGAAACAGAAAAATCTCGGCGTTAAAACAGCTCATCGAAGAGATGGAAAAGGAAAGAAGCCGGCTTTTCGCCGAGGTGGAAGAAGCCGAAGCGGCGAGCCGTTCCCTGAAGGATCGGCGCGATACCGTGGCGGAAGAGATGCAGCAGACCCGTCTGAACCTTTCCACTCTTCTGAAGGACCTGGAAAACACCGGCAAAAATCACGACCGTGTCAGACGTCAGATGGAGGTCCTGCGGGCAGAACTGGATGAAATGAACCGGCGGGTGCGCCTGTCAGAGGGCGAGCTGTCAAGGCTGCGGCAGACATACGAAGACGCCAGGCGCGAACAGGCCAGGCTTCGGGAAAAGCTGGAGAGCCATGAAAAGGAGATTCAGGCCCTGCGTGAGTCCGTCGAAAAAAGGGGGCAGGAAACCAACAGGCTCAGGGTGGAAGAGGCCGAGGCGCGCGAAAAACTTCAGAACCAGGTTCAGAAGCTGAAAACCCTGCGGGAAGAGGTAGCCCGCCTAAACGCCGATATAGAGCAGAAACGGCGCCGGGAAGACGAGCTTTCCAGTGAACTCCGGGACATCCGTGAGCAGGTCTCCTCACTGGAACGCGTGATCAGGGAGATGGAGGTCCGGCTCGCGGAAGAAAAGAAACGGATTGAGGCCAGCGAACTGGAGCTGCGCAAGAGCAAGGAATCGATTCGCGAACTGGAAGCAAAAAAATCCGAAACCTTCAAGGCACTTCAGAAACTGAAGGAGGAAATCGCCGAAAAGAGATTGAACGTCTCTCAACGGGATCTGGAAATCGACGCCCTGATTAAAGAAACACGCGAGCGGTTTGGTGTCGACTTGCGGGAAAGGCTGTCCGGGGAGCCGCGTGACGGAGAGGAAACGTGGGATGAAGAAGAGGCCCGGTCTCTGGAAAAAAAGATCGCGAGCCTGGGAGAAATCAATTTCGTGGCCATCCAGGAGTTTGAAGAGCTAAAGGAGCGCATCTCCTTTCTGGAACAACAGCGGGCTGACCTTCTGGACGCGATTCAGACCCTGACGGAAACCATTCAGCGGATCAACCGGGTCACCTCCACGCGCTTCAAGGAAACCTACGAAAAGGTTCAGCACCACTTCGCTGACCTGTTTACAAAGCTTTTCGGCGGTGGAAAGGGGGAACTGCGGCTCACCGATCCGACGAATTACCGGGAAACCGGCATAGACATCTTTGCTCAGCCACCGGGAAAGCGACTCCAGGCTATTCGGCTCCTCTCTGGAGGTGAAAAGGCCCTGGTGGCGCTCGCCTTCCTTTTCGCCATGTTTCTGACGCGTCCCAGCCCCTTTTGCGTCCTGGACGAGGTGGACGCCCCCCTCGATGAAGGAAATATCGACCGGTTTAACCAGTTACTGGTGGAATGGTCCGATATGTCCCAGTTTATCCTCATCACCCATAACAAGCGTACCATGGCGCGCGCGAAATCCCTGTTTGGGGTTACCATGGAACAGCCGGGAGTTTCAAAAATCATCAGTGTTTCCCTGGAAGAGGTTGAACCTTGAAAACACCAAAGCTTTTGGTCTTCGACCTGGATGGAACTCTCGTGGACAGCCGGACAGACCTGGCAAATGCCGCCAACGCGGCGCTCAAGGCGCTGGGGCTTCCCACCCTTTCGAAACCAACCATCGTCGGCTATGTGGGTGACGGCATCAACACCCTGCTGCTCCGGTGCCTGACGGATGCCTCCCGCCATCTTCTTCAGCAGGCACGGGAATACTTCGACGCTTATTACCGGGCCCACCTCCTCGACCACACCACGCTGCTGCCTGGCGTTTATCCCGTTTTCGAATCCTTGCACCCCAAAAGCCACCTGACGGTTTTGACCAATAAATCCGAACGATATGCCAAAAAAATTCTCGACGGACTCGGGGTCGCGCGTTTCTTTGACCTGATCGTCGGCGAGCGAAACGGCACCCCGCCGAAACCCGACCCGGACGCGCTTCGTGGCATCATGGCCCAACTTAACGGAACCCCTGCAACCACCCTCATGGTGGGTGACGGGAAAAACGATATTCTGGTGGCCCAGAAGGCGGGATGCCAAAGTTGCGCGGTGGCCGACACCCCGGAAAAAAGGCGGCAGCTTGAGATATTTCAGCCGGATTTTCTCATCACTCACATGGAAGAACTGCCTCGCCTGTTCGAGGACACGCCGTGACGCGAGACAAGACAGACAGCATGATCCAGCGTTTTTTCCCGACGCGTGAAGACAGGCTCCGAGCCTCGCGGGCGATTGATCGGAAGGCCTGCGCCTACCTGTCCAGGTATCCTACCTCCCTTGTCTCCCAGGTACGGGCGCTTAAAGCCGCGGGCCTGAGCCTGAAGGAAATTTCTGAAAAACTGGGAGGTGACCCCCGTATTCCTGAGATCGCCATGCATCTGTCCGTGCAAAAACAGGCACGGAGCATCGGAGGAGGCTCATGAGCCCGGAGGACATCCGAGACATCATTGAAACCCTCCGGGCCTTCAACCGTCGTTTCCAGGAACCCATCGTGACAGAAGTGTCCCGGGAACGTCGCTCTCCTTTCGCCATACTGATCGCCACCCTGATAAGCCTTCGGACCAAGGATGATGTGACCCGTGCCGCATCCCGGCGCCTTCTTGCTCTGGCCGACACACCGGAAAAAATGGTACAGCTTCCCATCCCAGCTATCGAAAAGGCCATTTATCCCGCCGGGTTTTATAAAACCAAGGCAAAACGAATCCACGATATCTGCG
Source organism: Pseudomonadota bacterium (assembly GCA_015493505.1). Classification (GTDB taxonomy): domain Bacteria; phylum Desulfobacterota; class S145-22; order S145-22; family S145-22; genus S145-22. Next base: position 19,363 of record WGDA01000139.1, read on the forward strand.
AAACCCTGATTCAAAAGTACCAGGGGGGCGTACCCGACACCCTCGAGGCACTGCTGGAGCTGAAAGGGGTGGGAAGGAAAACGGCCAACCTTGTGATTACCCAGGGGTTCGGGAAGCTGGGTATCTGCGTGGACACGCATGTGCACAGAATCTCCAACAGGCTCGGTCTGGTACAAACCAAAACACCCGACAAAACGGAAATGTCCCTCAGGAAAATCCTGCCAAAGGAGTTCTGGATTGAATACAACGATCTGCTCGTTACTTTCGGGCAAAACCACTGCACGCCCCTTTCACCTCGCTGTTCCTCCTGCCCCATCACGTCGCACTGCCGGAAAATCGGGGTGGAAAGATTCCGATAAAAGCGCGCGGGTATTGACAAAACTTTTCTTTTGATTAACATGTGATTTGACAATCACGTAAAGTATATCTAAAGAGTTCATAAGTGGGGAGCATGAAAAACCGACCAAAGGATTCTCCTTATTCTTCCATTCGGGTTCTGGTGGTAGAAGATGACCCTGACCATAGAAAATTTCTTCAAGATTTCTTACAAGGTGAGGGGTTCCAGATAAGCGTCGCGGAGGATGGCGCCAAAGGAATCGCTTTACTGAAAAAAACTCCTTTTCACATTGTCATGACAGACCTTAAGATGCCCAGGGCGGATGGGATTCAGGTTCTGGAGGCGGCCCAAAAACTCCCTTCGCCCCCTCTGGGGATTCTTTTCACCGGCTACGCCGACGTGGAATCCGCCGTTAAGGCGATGAAACTGGGCGCGTTTGATTACATCAAAAAACCCCTGACAATCGAATCCTTGAGAAGGGTCCTCCACCAGGCCTGTTCAGAGGTCGCCTACCGCCACGTGGACGTGGAACAGGGTCAAAGGCCCGGGGGATTGTGTGGAATGCTGGGGCAAAGCAAACCCATGCAACGCGTGTTCGACCTGATTCAGCGGGTGGCAAAAACAGACAGCACGGTACTCATCTATGGGGAGAGCGGGACAGGCAAGGAACTCACCGCGAAGGCGATTCACGAACTCAGCAGCCGCCGGTCATTCCCTCTGGTGCCAGTCAACTGCGGTGCCATTCCAGAGGATCTCCTGGAAAGCGAACTCTTTGGCCATGAAAAAGGGGCGTTTACCGGGGCGGTCAATACCCGTATCGGACGTTTTGAGCTTGCAAACGGGGGGACTATCTTTCTCGATGAAATTGGTGACATGAGCCCCGCCCTGCAGGTAAAAATTCTTCGTGTTCTTCAGGAGCACGAAATTGAACGGGTTGGGGGACTCAGATCCATTCTGGTTGATATCAGAATCATCGCCGCCACGCACCGTAACCTTGAAAAGGCAATCAGGGAAAACCGTTTCAGGGAGGACCTGTACTACCGGCTGAACGTTATCCCCATCGAACTCCCCCCCCTGAGAGAGCGCAAAGAAGATATCCCCTTGCTCGCCAGATATTTCCTGGAGCGGTTCAAGGCCAAAAACGGCGCCAGCATAGAGGGGATTTCCGACGAAGCCCTTGATTACTTCATGCGGTACGCCTGGCCCGGGAATATTCGTGAACTTGAGAACCTGATTGAACGCCTGGTTGTTCTAAAAGGGGAGGGAATCATTGACGTTGAAGACCTTCCGGAAAAAATCTTTGACCCCTCAGTCCGGATGGATTTTTCTCCCAAAAAAATTCTCGAGAACGGTATACAGTTCAACACTGCGGTCAGTGAATACGAAAAGGAACTCATCCTCCACGCCTTGAAGAAGGCCCGTTGGGTCAAAAACCGGGCCGCGAAGATGCTCGGTATGAACCGGACAACCCTTGTGGAAAAGATGAAAAAAAGAAAGATAAGCCTCAGCCCGACAGAGGAAGGTGATTATCAAGGCACCCCTTTGTCAAAAAATTGACGTTTTTCCCCGTATTAACGCGAAAAAAGCCTGACTATTAACCTTTTTACTGGAACATTTCTTGCAACCACTACGGTGGCTATGGTGCGAGGCAAACACACGAAAGGTAAATTCTGCGTTTTTCTGGCGGGGCTCTTACTCCTCTTTCTGATGGGAAACCAGCCGCGCGTGGGGGCGTTGAACTTTGCCACCCTGACACGCGTAAGGATAACTCAGTCACAAAAGTTTGTCCGGTTAAAATTCCTCTTCAAAGGGCACCTCCCTCCCCGTTCCGGCGCTATCCACAACGGGAAGACACTGGTTGTCTTATTTCCGGGCGCCAAAGCAGTAACTACGAAAAAACTGGTGCCAGGAAAGGGCTCACTGGTCAAAGAGGTACGTGTTCGCAACGTATCCACGGGGGTTGAGGTAAAGATTTTTCTTGACACATCACAGATTGAGTACGTGAAATTCCAGATCCCGCATCCTCCGCAGGTGATGCTCAACCTGAGGAGGTCCAAGAGATTGATCAAAAAGGTTTTCGAACCCCCTCGCGAAAAACCAATTCCGGTCGCAAAAAAAATGCCGCCCGTCAAACCCGCCAAAAAAGAAGAAAAGAAAATCGAGAAGGCAACCACAGAAACAAAGCCCAGCAAGAAAAAAGAACAGCCGCCCCAAAAGGTTTCACCCACCAAAGCGGTGCAACTGCAGGCGTCAACGGTGTCCCCTCTGCCGCCTGCCAGTGATCAAGAGACGCAAGCGTTGTTCGCTTCCGCCAAATCTGCCTGGGATGAAAAAAAATATGAAAAAGCCGCGGCTCTGTTTCAGAAGGTCTTAGGAAAATCGCCTCGAACACGTGAGGGGGAAATGAGCGCCTTCTACTGGGCACGTGCTCGATATTTTCTGGAAAAATCCCGTCACAAAAGAACCCTGGAAGTGGCCGACGCGTATGAAGACATCCTGAAAAAATACCCCACGGCTCCTTGGGCGCTTCAAGCTCTCTGGGACCTGGCGGAGCAATACACCACCCTTACCTTCTACAATCAGGCCATCAACGTCTATCAACGCATCATCAAAGAATTTCCTGGCACGCAAGACGCGGAAAAGGCTCTTTTCATGATTGGGAGACTGCAGCTCACGAAAAGGGCCTTCAAAGCCGCGGAAAATACCTTCCGGAAATACCTCGAACAATTTCCAAAGGGGAAATATGTCCGGGACGCGAGCTATTTTCTTGGGGACGCCCTTTACTATCAGGGAGAAACCCGGGAAGCGATAGAGCTGTATCAGTCGGCTATGAAACACTGGCCTCAAGCGACGTCCACCGACCTGCAGACGCTTGAAAACATGGCGGCCCTTTTTGAGAAAAAGGGAGACCGGGATCGCGCCTTGGATCTCCTTTTTCTGGCTCTGAACCTCACCTCTTCAAAAGAGAACGCCTCAGAGCTCATGTACCGCATCGCGGAATTATACAGGAAAGAAGGCCGTTTTAAAGAGGCTCTCAAGGTTTACTCGAATATTCTGGCGCAATACCCCAAATCCCACATGGCCGCGCAAAGCATCATCGCCATGGCCGCGCTATCTGAGTCCCATCCTGGAATCAAATACGAGGGGTTTCAATTTGGCATTGACCCATACGAGTTTCCCCTGCAGGCTTACGCCTCCCTGCTGAAAAACCAGAAAGATCCCTTTGTGATTAAAAAAGCCCTCCTGGGCGAGGGGCGGCTTCTTCTCAAGCAGGACCCCGAAAAGGCGATTGGGGTTTTGACCCGCTTGATCCGAGAATATCCTGATACCGTGGAAGCCCAGAAAGCGAGTCCCCTTTTGGGCAAGGCTTTTTACGCAACTATCGCCAAATATTTCAAGAAGAAAAAATATAGAACATGCATCCGTTTTTACCACCAGTTTCGGAAAGCTGGTTTGGGGGACAACCCCAAACTGACGATGCTTATCGCCACATGCTATCTGAAACTCAAGAACACAGCTCTTGCCGAAAAAACCCTGAACACCCTTCAAAAACAGCAGATTCCGCCCGCGTTGAGGCCTTCCTACGATTACAGCAAAATTCTCCTGGCACGTTCAAAGGGAGACATGAACACAGTCTTGAAAAACGCCCTCGATTTCCTGGGGCGTTATCCAAAATCGAAAAAACGTCCGACAGTCCTGGCGGCCCTTCAGCAGGCCATCGTAACCCTGGAAAGCAAAAAAACGGCGCCCATGATTACCTCTTCCATCAAAAGGCTGCTGGCGGTCACACACAGCGCGCCTGAAAAGAAGGTGGCCTCACGAATATTCACGGCCCATATCAGATACCTCAACGCTCAGGGAAACGGAAAAGAGTCGGTATCCCTCATTCAGTGGCACCTCGACAAATATCCTGCCTCACCAAACAAGTACGCCCTTTACCGTTTGCTCGGGGATACCTATTTTCAAGAGGGGCAACTCGCCCTCGCGGAAAAGGCTTATCTGAAATCCCTTAAGGGAAAATTCTCTAAGGCACGGCAGGGGTATACCTTATACAGGATCGGTGTTTGCCGGATGAAACTCAAAAAATATCGGGAGGCAAACGCCGCTTTTGGACTGGCGGAAAAACTCCTCGACAGAATAGCCAAACCCTTGCCTCCGGAGGTCGCCTGGTTGTCCAGACAGGTTCGCTTGGAAAGAGCGGAACTTCTCTTCCGGGAAGGAAGGAAAAAGGAAGCCCTGACAGCCTTTCAGGACTTCGCGAAAACCACTCCAAAGGGAAATCAGAAGGACTGGGCGCTGTACCGGCTGGCTGAATTGTACGGTCAACAGCGCAACCTCAAGGGTGTTTCAAAGACCTTTGACACCCTTGAAGCGCAAAGCTCCGACCCATTCTGGAAAAGAAACGCGGAAGATATCAAGACAAGCCTCGACTGGTTCGCGAAACACGCCAAAGAATTCAACGACACCCAAGGGGAGACAAATCAATGATGAGCCTGGACACGATTCGGAAGGAGATTCCACCCGATCACCTGGAACTTCTCCAATCCGCGTTTAGAACCTTCACGGAAGCCACCCGAAGTTTAGAGACCTCCTATCATGAACTTGAAAAGCAGGTGGACATCCTGAACGAAGAGTTAAAACAGAAAAACGTGGCGCTCGCGAAAAACCTCAGGGAGAAAGAGGAGCTCGCCAATTACCTGCGGAATATCCTCGAGAGCCTGGACGTGGGAATCCTTGTCTGCAATCATCTCGGAAAAATCTCCCTCTTTAACAGGGTTGCAAGCGACATGTTTCAGATCCCGGTAAAGCAAGCCATCGGGAAACCCCTGAAAGGCCTGCTTTCCGGATATTCATGGGCCTCTCTTTTTCTTGACACTTTGTCATCCGATCAGCACCCCGTGCTGGAAACCGAGGCTTTTCGAAGAGGCGAGACGTATCAGACTGTGGGAATCTGGCGGTCACACCTGAAGGACAGAGAAGCACGGACGATTGGGGCTATCTTCATTCTTCAGGACCAGACCCAGATCAAGCGCCTGGAACGGCAACTGTCAAGAAAAGACAGGCTGGCGGAAATGGGCGAAATGGCCATGCACGTGGCCCATGAAATTCGTAATCCTTTAGGCAGTATCGAGCTGTTCGCCTCTGTCCTCAAAAAGGATCTGACGGGCCAAGTGGAAAAGCAGGCTCTTTGCGACCATATCCTCACGTCCGTAAAAACCATGGACCATATCATCTCCAATCTCCTGCAATTCACGCGACCACACAAGCCAAACCTGAAAAGGGTAGCGCTTGCCCCATTCTTGGATGAGTTTACGCGATTCATCCAGCCGATTCTGAGCCAATCCTCCATCGAGCTGTCGCAAAATTTCGAGGAGGCTGCCGGCGTAGATATCGTGGCAGACAGGGAACTTATCTGGCAGGTTTTTCTGAATCTCGTCCTGAACGCTATTCAGGCCATGCCTTCGGGGGGTTCCCTTGAACTACGGATCAAGAGAGAAAAACATTTCACGCTGCCGGAGAAGGAATCTTTCGTCAAGGCCTGCGGTAAAGATCAGGTCTGTTTCATCCGGATCTCCGTGCGAGACACCGGAGAGGGGATTCCACCGGAGAAGCTGAAGAAGATTTTTGCCCCCTTTTACAGCACCAAGAGAAAAGGCACCGGTCTGGGGCTGTCCATTGTTCAGACTATCGTCGATCAGCATGGCGGGATGATAGAGGTAGAAAGCGAAAAGGGGGTTGGAAGTATCTTCAAGGTTTACCTGCCGGGATGTAAGGAACGGAAATGACGGTAAAAAGGTAGAAGATGAAAAAAAGAGGAAGAATTCTGGTCATAGACGATGACCCCGCGATGCGGATTGCCCTCAAAGAAGCCCTGAGCCGGGCGGGATGGAAGGTGACCCTCACCTCCGGAGGGAAAAGCGGCTTGCAATCCTTCAGGGAGTCTCCCGCTGACCTCGTCATCACGGATGTCCGGATGGAAGATATGAGCGGGATAGAGGTCCTTGAACAAATCCGTGAGATTTCAAACGTTCCCGTGATTGTCATCACCGCTTACGGAACGGTCGAAGACGCTGTGCTCGCCATGAAACGCGGCGCGGTCGACTATATCTTGAAGCCCTTTTCACTGGATGACCTTCAAAAGGTTATCGAAAATGCCATGCCCGCGTCCAGCGTGAGTCCACCCACGCCCTTGACCTTAGAGGGGTTCGACAGGGATATTGTGGGAAACGCCCCCGCTTTTCGGGACATGATCGCCTTTTGTGACAGCATCGCATCAAGCCGGTGCACGGTCCTTATCTGGGGCGAAAGCGGAACGGGGAAAGAGCTCATTGCCCGATACATCCATTTCAAAAGCCCCCGCAGAGCCTTTCCATTTGTCGCTGTGAATTGCGCGGCGATACCCGAAAACCTCCTGGAAAGCGAAATGTTCGGCCACGAAAGGGGGGCATTCACGGGAGCCAGTGTTCAAAAAACCGGAAAATTTGAATTGGCCAACAAGGGGACTTTGCTCCTGGATGAAATTGGAGAGCTTCCGAAACCCTTGCAGGCGAAGCTTCTGAGAGCCCTGCAGGAATTTGAAATCGACCGCGTGGGGGGAAAAGCCCCAATTCCCGTCGATGTCAGGGTTCTCGCGACCACCAACGCCGACCTTCGGAAGATGGTGAAGGAAAATACCTTCCGGGAAGACCTGTTCTATCGTCTGAACGTAATAAACATCAAAGTCCCCCCTCTGCGGGAAAGGCGGGAAGATATACCGCTTCTGGCGACGCACTTCCTGAAAAAATTCACGAAGGAAGAGAACCGCTCCATTTCATCCATTTCAGATGCCGCCCTTCAAAAGCTGGAAAATTATACTTGGCCGGGAAACGTCCGCGAGCTGGAAAACGTGATGGAACGAGCCGTCCTGATGGCCCGCGGCAACACCATAGACGAGAAGGATATCATTCTGGAAGGAGGGGAAATTCCTCGACAAGGCGTCAAAGATTTGAACATCTCCGCCGGCCAGTCCGTCAGAGAAGTAGAGAAACTCCTTATCCTGAAAACCTTGGAGGAAGTTGGGGGAAACCGCACAAAAGCGGCTCAGATGCTGGGAATCAGCATCCGGACGTTGAGGAATAAACTCTCTGAATACAGAAACGACCCTGACTTTCCCGATGCGTTAAGCAAGGCATAAGGGGGATTCATTGTGGAACGATATTTGCTTAGAATAGGTAGAAAGAAAAAACAGCTGAGCGAGGAGACGCGAAAGTGCTAAATCTTTTCAGCCCTTCCCTGGATTTGCTCGCAAAGGTCATGGACCTTCGTTCATTGGAACATGACCTGATTGCGGCAAATATTGCCAACGCGGACACGCCGGGGTACAAGGCGCGCCATATCGATTTCAAAAAGACGCTGGAACAGGTCACGGGAAATTCCCTGCCCCTCGAAAGAACGAATCCGCGTCATTTTCCCATCGGTAGCCAGCAGGAAATCCTGCCCATTGTCCGGGTCACCCGCGACCCCGCCATGGGGCTGGATGGAAATAACGTGCAACTGGACAAAGAAATGAGCGATCTGGCCATCAATCAGTTGCTTTACAACACCTACGCGCAGATTCTCGCGAGGCGCCTCGGCTGGCTGAAGGATGCCATAGAAGGAGTCAAATAAATGGATTTTTTTACCGCCATAAAGATTAGCGGATCGGGGTTAAGCGCGCAACGTTTTCGCCTTAACATCATCTCGAGCAACCTTGCCAACATACAGACCACACGGACCCCTCAAGGAGGGCCTTATCGAAGAAAAGACGTTGTTTTCGAAGCTGTCCCCATGCCGGCTTCCTTCAACGGAATCCTGACAGACGCCATCCGATCGGGACTTGAAGGTGTTCGCGTGGAAAAGGTCGTGAACGACCCCACACCTTTCAAGCTCGTGTATGACCCGGGCCATCCGGATGCTGACAAAAACGGATACGTCAAGATGCCAAACGTGAATACCGTTGAAGAAATGGTCAATTTAATCAACGCGACCCGTACCTATGAAGCCAACATTGCCGCGATCGATGCAGCAAAAAACATGGCCTTGAAAGCCCTGGAAATAGCCAATCGTTAAGGCGGGAGGATAAATGGTGAAAGATTTAACCGTTCAAAACACACTTGAATCCTTGTTAAACACGCCTAACCAGAAGGCCCAGAAACCTACTTCTGGAAAATCCTTTCAGGAAACCCTGAAGGAATCGATGGAAAAAGTCAACAAACTCCAGAAGGAAGCTGATGAAGCCGTGAAAAAGCTCGCCACGGGCCAGGGGGGCAATATCCAGGACACCATGCTGGCGATTGAAAAAGCGGACATCTCTTTCAGGATGATGATGCAGATTCGCAATAAAATCGTTGAAGCTTACGAGGAAATCTGGCGGATGCAGACATAGCGGTTAGGAAGGGGGAGGAATCACATGTTTGAACAGATCAAGAACCTGTGGCAGAACCTTTCTGTGGGAAAAAGAATCGCCTTTGTCTCAAGCGTCCTTTTTTGTGTTCTGTTTATCGTTTTCCTGATTGCCTGGGCTGGGCGTGTCCAGTATCGCCCACTTTACACAAACCTCAACGCAGACGACGCCTCAGCCATTATTTCGTACCTCAAGGCGCAAAAGATTCCTTATAAGCTTGCTGCCTCAGGCACCACCATTCTGGTTGCCCAGAACAAGGTTTATGAAACACGCCTGGAGCTGGCTGCCAAAGGCCTACCCCAGGGAGGAGGCGTGGGGTTCGAGATCTTCGACCGTTCTAAACTGGGAACCACCGAATTCGTCCAGAAAATCAATTACCTTCGCGCTTTACAGGGTGAATTGTCGAGAACCATCAATGACCTGAACGAGGTTTCCAGCAGCCGCGTTCATATCTCCCTTCCTGAAAAATCACTGTTTGTCGAGCAGCAAAAACCAGCCAAAGCCTCTGTCGTCTTGAAGCTCAAGGCTGGAAGGCACCTCACACACAACGAGATACAGGGGATCACGTATCTTGTCGCGAGTGCCGTGGAGGGACTGACTCCTGACAACGTAACCGTCATCGACCAAAATGGGAGAATTCTTTCCGGCAAGACAGAGGGAAATCCATCTCTGGCCATCAACGCTGACGATCAGGCCCTTCGGGAAGCCGTAGAAAAACGGCTTGAAAACAAAATTCAATCGATTCTCGAGCGCGTGGTCGGCCCTGGAAAGGTGGTCGCGAGGGTTGCGGCAAAACTCGATTTTACGTCTGCCCAACAGACGGAAGAAAAATTTGATCCGAACGCCGTGGTAAGAAGTGAACAGCACACGGAAGAAAAATCGACCTCCACGAAGGCTGCCACGGGTGTTCCAGGTGTTGCTTCCAATGTGCCTGGCCAGATGATCAAAACGCAAGCCACCAAACCGGGCGGGAATTCTTATAAAAAAACCTCGGATACCATCAATTACGAAATAAGTAAGGTCGTTACGAAAAAAATCCTCCCACCGGGGGAAATCAAATCCTTGTCCGTGGCGGTACTGTTGGATGGCACCTACAAGATGGTCAAAGGGAAAAACGGGAAAATGGTTAAAACCTATGTCCCCCGCTCTGAAGAACAGATGAAAAAGATTGAAGAACTGGTCAAAAATGCGATAGGGTTCAACCCAGACCGCGGAGACAAGGTCAGTGTTGTCAACATTCCCTTCGAAACGATGAAAGTAACAGTCACCAAAGAATCTTTCTTCCAGAAACTGTTGAATCCGTCCATCCTTCTGCCAGCTTCCAAATATGCTACAATCCTTGTGATATTCTTTCTCTTCTACCTGTTTATCGTCCGTCCTTTTCTCAAGTGGCTCAAAACCCAGAAACTCGCCCTTCCCGGCGCTGAAGGCCCACAGGCCCTGATCGGGGTTGAGAGTCCACTGGGTCTCGCCCTTTCGCCAGAAATTCAAAAGATCAGTGGCCTGGCGCGAACGAACGTGGACAGAATGGTGGAAGTCATTCGAACCCTTATGCGGGAAGAAACTCCGTAAAAATTCTTCGGAGAGATTGGGGTGAAATTCTTTAAAGGAACAGTGAAGTCATGAAAGGCCCGGAAAAAGCGGCGGTGGTCCTTTCGGTACTGGGACCGGAAATTTCCCAGAAGATTCTCGAAAAATTAAGCCCTGAAGAGGTTCAGGCACTTGAAAAGGCGAAGGCGTCCCTGAACACGCTTCCGCCCGAGGAAATCAGTCAGGTATTTCGAGAGGTGGCCGAAAAGATTCCTGACAGCGGAATCACCTCCGCTGAACCTGAATCCACGACTCAAACGAACGGAAAGAGTTCCGCCACAAACGGAAACGGAAAAGATGGGGGGGAAGCCCCCGAAGACGAAACTGAGCAGGAAGATCCTCAGGAGCGTTTGAAAAGAATTCTCGAACAGGCTGACCCAAAAACACTCTCAAATTTCATGCGCTCCGAGCATCCACAGACGATTGCCCTGATACTTTCGCAAATGGAACCCTCCAAATCCGGGCAAATCCTGGCATCTCTGCCTGAATCCCTCCAGGATGAAGTGGTCAAACGGATCGCTTCTCTCGAAGAGGTCTCCATGAGCATCCTGAAACAGATCGCCGATGTGCTTGAAAACGAGATTCAGGCGACAGGCGCCTCCGGCCAGATCATGGGAGGGGTCAAACCGGTCGCTGAGATTCTGAACCAGGCGGGCCGGTCCACAGAGCAGGCCATCCTGTCCCGCCTGGAAGAGACGGATCCGGATATGGCAGATTCCATCAGACAGCTCATGTTTGTTTTTGACGACCTCAATAAGATTGATGACCGTGGGATTCAGGCGATTCTAAGGGAGGTCACTTCTCAAGACCTCGCGCTGGCGCTTAAAACCGCGGGTGATGACATCAAAGAAAAGATTTTCAAGAATATGTCTGAACGGGCGGTTGAAATGCTGAAAGAAGACATGGAAGCCATGGGGCCGGTCCGTCTGTCCGACGTGGAAAAAGCCCAGCAGGAGATCATTAAGGTCGCCATGCGGTTAGAGCAGGAAGGGAAAATCGTCATCAGCCGGGGCGGCGGCGAAGGAGACGTGCTCGTATGACAACATCAGACAAAAAAAATGTCGTCCGTCCGCTCGAAAGCCCCGATTTCTCCCGCCTGGGAAAGGGTCGAGAGGGACTCTCGGACGGCACCTCGCCCTCTGACTCCCGGAGTTTTTTCCCCTTGTTTACGGACGCTGACGGAAAGGGCGCAACACCCGCCCAGAATCCGATTGAGCGAAAAAGGGAGAAACTGTTAAAAGAAGCGGAACAGACACTCCTTGATGCGCGAAAGAAAGCGGATGAAATCGCTGAAAAAGCCTATGAAAGGGGATACGCTGAAGGAGAAAAGGCGGGCTACGAGTACGGGCTCAAAAAGGTTGAAAGCATGATTCAGGCATTGTCTGAGGCGCAGAAGCGAATAGAAGAAACTCACAGAGATATGATTCTCACCCAGGAAAAGGAGATCATCTCCCTGATCCTGTTCATCGCGAGAAAGGTGATTCATACCGAAACCAAAACAAACCCGGAAGTTCTTTTATCCGTTTTGCGGAAGGCGCTGGAGGAAGTTCCTCATAAAAGAGACCTCCATATCCGCCTGAACCCTATGGATTATGAGTTTTACAAGAAAAACGTCCAGAAATTCGTGGAAGCCCACGAAGAGCTGAAAGAAGCTGAGATAGAACCAGACTCACGGGTCGATTTGGGAGGCGTCATTGTTGACCACCGGATGGGAAGCGTGGACGCGAGGCTTTCCAGGCAGTACGAAAAGATAGAAAAGCTTTTCCAGAATATTTTGGAAGAAAACCAGAAAGCGAACAGGGAACTCTCACGGGAATGACCGGATGATGAATCAGATCACAATTCCATGGTCCTATTACCGATCGGCTCTTGACTCCCTGAACCCATTTTCAATCAACGGGCGGGTAACCAAGGTGGTTGGGCTGGTTATTGAAGGGAACGGTCCCGGTGTTTCCATTGGAGGAGTTTGCAGAATTCTTCCAAAGGGCATGAACCATTTCTTCCGCGCGGAAGTCGTGGGATTCAGGGAAAATAAAGTCCTGTTGATGCCCCTGGGAGATTTACGGGGGATCGAACCCGGGTGTGAAATTCAGGTCGAACAGGAAACCGCGACAGTAGGGGTCGGAGACGCCTTTTTGGGAAGGGTTGTCGATCCCTATGGGAATCCCCTGGATCAGAAAGGACCTCTATATCCCGATTCCTCCTACCCTCTTTACGCGGATCCCATCAACCCCCTGCAGAGGCGTCGTATTACTCAGCCTCTTGACGTGGGGATCCGCGCGATCAATGGCATCCTCACCGTCGGCAAGGGACAGCGGATGGGAATTTTCTCCGGGTCGGGGGTGGGGAAAAGTACCCTGATGGGAATGATAGCCCGATATACCGGCGCTGACGTGAGTGTCATCGGATTGATCGGCGAACGGGGGAGAGAGGTGCGCGAATTTATTGAACGGGACCTGGGGGAAGAAGGCTTGAGGCGATCGGTCGTGGTGGTCGCAACCTCTGACATGCCACCTCTCGTCCGCATGCGTGCCGCCTACATGGCAACCGTCATCGCTGAATATTTCCGCGACCAGGGACGAGACGTGGTGCTGATGATGGATTCCATCACGCGCTTTGCCATGGCGCAGCGGGAAATCGGGCTTTCTATCGGGGAGCCGCCTACTACTCGGGGGTATACCCCCTCCGTTTTTGCCCTGCTCCCCAAACTCTTGGAGCGCTCCGGGATGAACCACACGTCCGGGAGCATCACAGCCTTTTACACGGTCCTGGTGGAAGGAGACGACTTCAACGAGCCCGTTTCAGACGCCGTACGGTCCATCCTGGACGGACATATCATGTTGAGCCGGGAGCTCGCCGAGCGGGGGCATTACCCAGCCATTGATCCGCTTCAGAGCGTGAGCCGCGTCATGACCGATGTGGTCGACAAGGCGCATCGCTCTCTGGCTCAAAAGGCCATCGAAATCCTCGCCACATACAGAAAGGCCGAGGACCTGATCAACATCGGGGCTTACGTTTCCGGCAGCAACCCCAAAATCGATTACGCGATTAAGATGATAGATCCTATCAACGCTTACCTGAAGCAACCTGTGGAACAAGGGGCCACTTTGCGAGAAAGCATAGAAGCGTTGCAAAAAATTATTCGAGAGGAATCATAAAATGGTCGCTTTTAGGCTACAAACCGTGCTGAATGTCCGCAAAATCGAAGAGGAAAAACTTCAGGGTGAATTGGCTACCCTCATTAAATCCATCCTTGAAGCGGAAAGCACGCTCAACTTTCTGCGGCTACAAAAGTCTCAGACCCTGCGGATCCTGCACGAGAAACAGAAAGAGGGGATGTCGGCGGGTGAAATCGGCATTTATAACACGTACCTGAAAGAATTGTCTGATAGAATATCCTCCCAGAAAAAAATTCTGAAAGAGCTGGAAAAAGCGCGCGACAAAAAACGCGAAGAATTGATAGAAGCGTCCAAGAGACGCAAAATCCTGGAGAAGCTAAAAGAGAAAAAACTGTTAGACGCCCTGCATGAAGAAATGAGAAGGCAGCAGAATTTCATCGACGAAATTGGTGTCACGCGCCACAACAGGCAGGGCATGGGAAGAGAGCAAAGGGGGATTTAGATGCTGAAGAGGGGGCTCACACTTCTGGTCGCTCTGCTGATCCTTTCCCTTGGCCTTCGGGCTATTCACGCGTTTCACCTTTTTGAAGGATTGAAACCCTTCAGGATTCCCGAGTTCACAACTGTCGCCCAGGCAAAGGAAAACTCCCCTCAAAAAAAGGCTGCCAAACCTTCGAAAACCACCAGCTCGCCATCTCTGGACATCAGGCTGAAGGAGCTTCAGCTCCGGGAAGAACAGATAAAACAGGAAGAAGCCAACCTCCACGCCCTTCAAAAAGACGTCGAGGCAAAAATTCAGCAGTTGAAGGCGCTTGAAGTAAAAGTCGGCAAATTACTGAAAAAGCGTGATGAGCTGGAAGAGAAGCGTCTGGAGCAACTGGCCAGGGTTTTTGAGTCGACCCCTCCAGAGCAGGCGGGCCCCCTGCTGAGTAAGCTGGATGTCAAGACAGCGGCGGAAATTCTGTACCGTATGAATGGACGTAAAGCCGGAAAGATCTGGGGATACGTCAAAGCGGACAGGGCTGTAAAAATCAGTGAAGAGCTGACAAAACTGCAATGCGCTAAATAGGCCGTACAAAACCGAATTTTCCACGGTAAAACCAAAAGAGGCTTCCAGCCCTTCCTATTCCTCCTCGAACAGGATCTGATAGATCTCTTCCCTTGAAGTAGCGGACATCAGGCGCTGGAAAAGCCCTTCCTGAGAAAACATTTTTGAGATTCTCATCAGAACATCCAGGTGGTACGCGAGCTGGTCCTTGTGAACAGCGGTCAGGAGGATGATATGGGCCTTGCTGTGGTCCATGGAACCAAAATCAATCCCTTCTTTTGACACCCCCAGCACACCCATAATAGGGCCGCTTCCTTCCAGGATCCCGTGGGGAATCGCCAGCCCGTGGCCGATACCTGTCGTCAGCGAATTCTCCCGTTCGACAACAGAGCCCAGAAGCTCCTTGTGCTGCTCTTGGGAAAGACCATAAACATTTGAAAGGTGGCCCACCAGGTGTGTGATAGCCTGCCATTTGTCTGAGGCCTTCAAGTCGATGACAACGCCGTCGGGCCGCAAAAACCCCATCACTGGGTGCAAATCTTTCCCCGCCTCCCCCGCCATTTTCAGGGTGATCTTGGCCAAAACCGGCCCAAGGAGTTCATGTACCGTCACCGCGGCGATCACAATGGCCGTAATCTTGGGGGCAATCTCCGAACAGCAGGTTTCCTCCTGGATCAAAACGATCAGGCCAAGGGCGATGCCCGCCTGTGGGAGAAGAGCCAGGCCGGCCAGGTTACGAAACGCCCGCGGCGCGCCACAGATCCAGGCGCTTAGGAACGTCCCCACCCATTTCCCGACAAAACGGGAGATGACATACAACGCGCCGGCCATCCCCACCACCGGGAGGAGGGAAAGCTGCAAGTGGGACCCGGCCAGGGTAAAAAAGGCCGTATAGATGACGGGTTCGAGCGACAGAAAGGCTTTATCCACCGCTTCCTTCTGCTGGATGAGGTTATGGACCAGAAATCCCAGGGCCATGGCGGAAAGTAAGGGGGAAACATGGAGAAAACTGGAGAGCCCCGAGACAAAAAAGAGCGCGACCAGCATCAGGGGCAGCACGGAGTCCTCGTGTTCAAGGCGGGGGAAGAGGGCCTTCAGAAAGAAGCCGACACCCAGGCCGATCAAAATGGACGTGAATGAATAGAGAAGGGCTGTCTCGGTCAACGTCGTCGTTAGGGACACCTCGCCAGACAGGGTCCCCTTGACCCCCGCGAATACAAATCCGAACAATCCCACGCAGACCAGGTTGTTAATCGCCACATGGGGAAGCAGCAGATCCGTCAATGGCCCTTTCGAGCGGGTTTCCTTGATAATTGCCAGGATGGTCGCCGGCGCGGTCGCGCCAGACACCACTCCCAGGAGGAGAGACAGGAGAAAATCATGGGTAAACAGGTATAAAGTTCCCGCCACAAACGCAGAGCTGAGCAAGAGGTCGGAAACGCCCGTAATGAAGGCCCGGCCATTCGTTTCGATAATTTCCTTCAGATCAATATGCGTGGCGATGGAAAAGGAAACAAACGCCAGGGCGAAAGACATGATCGGTTTGAGCTCAACAGTGACCGCGCGATACGACAACAGGTGAAACCCGAACGGCCCCACGAGAATCCCCGCCACGATGTTTCCCGTTATTGCGGGAAGTTTCACCAGGTTCGCCAGTTTACCGCCCGCGAATCCCGCGATCAGCAGGAGGCTGATGGAAAAGATTTCGTTGACGGATCCTGGGGGTGGAAGGCTCACCTACCGTTATCCCATTGAAGATGAAGGGGAATGCTTCTCGCTTTTTCCCGTGGTCTATTTTTTCGCAAGCCGGTCCTCCACCGTCCATTTTCTCAGGCACGCGGAAAAAAGGTCTTCGGGAATGCTGGGTCGTTGAAACATGCCTTTTGCCTCACGCTGTCGGAAGGCTTCGTAGAGAATCACCGCGCACGCGACCGAAATGTTCAGGCTCTTGACCATCCCAACCATGGGAATTTTGATAAATCGGGTGGCGTGACGGGCCACCTCATCGCTGACCCCCTCCCGTTCATTCCCGAAAATCAGGAGCGTCGGCAGTGTGTAATCCACTTCTCGGAAATCCACAGAGGAGTCATCAATGAATGTCGCGAGGCACTGATACCCGGCGTCACGCATTTTTTGGAGAAAAGCGACCCTTTCGCGCACACGCTCCCGGCGAATCCAACGTTCGGTCCCCAGTGAAATCCCCCGGTTAACACCAAGCGACATATCCGAAAGGTAATAGTAGAGGTAAAAAATCCCCGTCGCGTCACACGTGCGGATGACTGCGCTGATGTTGTGGGCGTTCTTCACGTCATCAAGAAGCAGGCGAAGCGTTTCCTGTCGCGTGGTGAGAAAATTGACTATGCGTCGAAATCGCGCCTCTGTCACGAGGCCTGGTTCTTCAATCCCGAAGAAAGATTCCCGCGACTCTGTCTCATCCTTACCCATATCTAATGCATAACATGGCAATCATCCGCGGGCAATGCCTCGGCCATTCCCATCGCGCCGCATAGCAAGTCAAGCATCAATGGAAATTCCGGAAAAAACGGTTACTTTTTCTTTATTGACTTGACGATGCGCCTATGATAATCGGGTCGAAAAAGAAGGGAAAAACCCAAAAAAGGAGGGATCGCCCATGAAATGTGAGAAATGTGGCGCAGAAGTCAAGGACGAAGAAATTTTCGAATTCAGAGGTATGAAAGTCTGCGAGGACTGCTATTTCGACCTCATGAACCCTCCCCGGACATGCGATCCATGGGCCAGCTATGCCGCCAAAAAGGAGGCGGAGCGTAAGGGGCAGGATATTCTGGCAGACCTGAGCGACGAACAGAAAAAACTGCTGGACCTGATTCGGAACCGGGGAAGGGTCAAAAAAGAAGAGGCGGCCAACGCCCTGGGGGTATCCGAAGATGAAGCGGAGCGTATCTTTTCCACCCTGCATCACATGGACCTCCTGAAGGGTGAGAAAAAGGGAGAAACCATCTACTGGACCAGCGTAAACTGATTGTGTGGCTACCATAAAAAAATTTTTTAGGAGGGGGAGCTTCCCCCTCTTTTTTGCGCTTTTCATTCCGCGCCTTCCTATCCTTCCTTTTCCCTCCGCCACGCTGTAAGACCGCAGATTGCCTTTTAAAACACGGCATGATAAGTAAAGAAAAAGAGTTGTTGGAGGTAAACATGATGATGTTGAAAAAGAAAAAGCGGATTTCCCATGCTATTTCCATAATAACCTTTTTAAGCATTCTTGCCGTACTCTTGATCCTTCCCAAGGCGGGTTGGGCTACGGGTTCTGGCTCGTACACCAAGCCGGAGCAATTGGTCGACGAAGCTACCATTGTCATCAAGCATGTCCTCTCCGATCCCCACATGGGATGGGCACGGTGCCATCTCCAACAAGCAGAAGCCATCATCATCTTCCCCAGTGTCATCAAGGGCGCGTTCCTGGTGGGTGGCGAAGGTGGAAGCGGTGTCGCCCTGGCAAGGGACAAAAAAACCGGGGAGTGGAGTTACCCCGCTTTTTACACCATGGGGTCTGTCTCGTTCGGCCTCCAGATTGGCGGAAAGGTGTCTGAGGTCCTGCTCATGGTCATGACACAAAAGGGGCTGGACGCCCTTTTAACAACTTCCTTCAAACTTGGAGGAGACGTAGGCATCGCGGCCGGTCCCGTGGGAACAGGGGTTCAGGGAAAGCTGACGGATATCCTTTCTTTCGTCAATTCAAAAGGGGCATTCGCCGGCATCAGCCTGGACGGGGCCGTTATCGCCCCGCGCAATAGCTGGAACAGCAGCTACTACGGTAAGCCCGTAGTTCCTTCCGACATCTTTATCCGGAAAACCGTCAGCAATCCGCAGGCCGACAAACTGAGAATACAGGTGTCGCGGATTAAGAAATAACAGCTTTCCAAGCCAAACCGCCCTTTAAGTGCCAGGCGTCTCCCCACGATGGGGAGACGCTTTTTCTTTTTATGACGCGTCATCCACCAGGGTGAGTGTGTATGAACACCGCCCCAGGCCCATGCGTTCAGCGTGGTGCAAATGGATGGTCCAGTCAACCTTGGGATACTGTTTCTCGAAGGGGTTTTCGATGGTTTCATAGGGAAGCCGAAGTGCCTTCCGCACCGCTTCCGGCGGGGAGCAGAGGAGGTCGACGGATGCCTGATCCACCGCGACGGGATCTGTTGAGGCCACGATCCCGAGCGGGGGCGCGATAGGAACTCCCGAGTGTGGGTTACAGTCACATAACGGGCTGATATCCCACACAAAATTGAAAAAGAGGCTGCTTTTCTCCTTCCCCTTCAGCGCCGCCGCCGCGTATTCGGCCAATTTTTCCTGAAACACGGGGATGGTCTCATTCCACTGGATCTGAATGGCTTTCTGAGGACAGGCCGTAATACACTCCCCGCAACCCACGCACGCTTCCGGGTCGATGTGGGCCTTTTCCGAAGCGATGGAAATGGCGTGCTGCGCGCAAACGGAAACGCAGGTTCCGCAACCCACACATTTCTTTTTCTTCACCTTCGGCGCGACATTGGAATGTTGGGCCAGTTTCCCCTTTCTCGCCGCGCATCCCATGCCGATATTCTTCAAAGTCCCTCCAATGCCGGAAAGCTCATGCGCCTTGAAATGGGAAACACCGACAAGCGCGTCCGCCTCGGCAATCTCCCGGGCAATATACGCCTCCGTAAAATGAGTTCCTTTTATGGGAACGCTTTTATAGGCGTTCCCGCGGATCCCATCCGCGATGATAACGGGGGCGTCCACCACCACATACGTGAAACCGTGGCGAATCGCCAGGGAAAGGTGCTCCACCGCGTTACTCCGCTCACCCACATAGAGGGTGCACGTGTCTGTCAGAAAGGGCCGGGTGCCTATCTTTTTCAGGTTTTCCACAACCCGGCGGAGAAAAATGGGGCGCACAAAGGTCGAGTTCCCCTCTTCGCCAAAATGCAGCTTGACGGCGACGAATCCCCGCTTAGGAATCCGTCTTTCCATCTCAAACAGCGAAAAGATAGCGTCAATCTTATGGAAAAGGTTCTGCTTGTACCGCGTGTTTAAAGTCGCCACGGCAACAATTGGTTTGTCCATGGTTTCCTCCGCTCTCTCAGTGGGAACAATCTCCCCTTTAAGCCTCCTCCCTCTCAATCTCCATACCAAACCCGGCGAGTCTTTCCAGAAACGGGCTGACGGGCACATCCTTGGCTGGCGAAAGCACCCCTCGCCCACTGATCTCCCCGGTGGCAATCATGGCAGCCGCGATGGCAGCCGCGAATCCGACCATCCGGTTCATGGCGTACAACCCTGTTTTCAGGTCTCGCCGGTCGATGAGGCTATCCGTAATGGTCACCTCTTTCCCATCCCTCGTCCCTGTCGCCTTGACCACGACGATCCCCAGGTCACGTTCCCCCTCGCGGTACTGAAGGCGGGGTTCGAAATGTTTTACCAGGAATGTGAAGGGGGAAATTCCCAGGTCCGGATTGACGTCCTTCTCGAAAAATCCCAACCTGTGCCAGGCAAGGATATGAGCGGCGTGGCCCGGCCAGCGCAGGGAATACCGCCCCATGTTCCGAAGGGCCGTCCGCTTCAGCCCCAGGGTATCGACATAGGCGATGGCGTTCCCATTCGGGATGGCTTCCAGCTCCCCCAGTTCCTGCAGGATAACGGGATGAAGGTTCTCCGGCAGGAAGACCTCTTCCGCCTTCAGAGAAACTTCTTTCCCATCCGCGATGAAATGCGCGGGGCGTATGTAGGAATCCAGCACCCCGGACCAGATCCAGCTTATCTTGTAGTTCAGGATGTTGTCACATGCCTCCCGTTCGGGAATTCCCGCGCCGTAGGAGTAAAATTCCGTGACTTTGTCAAACTCCATCAGCAGGCGATGCGCCATGACCAGATCGATCCCGGGGTCCATTCCCATCTCCGGTAGGATTGTGACTTGTTTTTCCAGTGCCCTTTCGTGAAGCCCGGAAATTCTGCCCGGATAAAAGGTATTCACGAGATGCGTCTCCGCCTCCACGGCCAGCTCTGCCATTCCTTCCGTGAAGGCGATGGGAAGCATGTCGAGGACCACGTCGGCGCGTTTCATCCAGTTGGTCACCTCCTTCGTGTCGGAGGCGTCCAGTTGCACGAACATGGGGGCCGGAACGCCTACCCTTTCCACGAAAGCGCGCGCGGTTTCAGGGTTCAGGTCTCCCACGATCACCGTCGCGTCCGGATCCAGCTGCCGCAAGGCGTAGACGGCGGCACGGCCCTGCAACCCCCCGCCGAGAATAAGATACGTCATGATTTTCTCCCTCGTTCAGGTCCTGAAAGTGTGGCACACGCCTCTTTCCCGTGCCTTTACCCGACACGGTGCGTGGTGCCGTCATATTTTTCTACCATTGACCCAAAGGGATGTCCACACCCGAGAGGGAGTGAAAAGGCAAAGTGCCGAGGGGAGCCCGCAACCCGTTCCAGGGTTACACGGAAACCTCGGTGAACGCGAATCTCGTGACGTCAAAAAGGCCCCTGTCCGTCAGCTTGAGCTCGGGAATGACCGGCAGGGCAAGGAAGGAAAGGGTCATGAAGGGGTCCAGGGACCGATTGACGCCCAGGGTCTCAAAGGCGATTTGGTGCATCTCCTCCAGTGCGCGGGCGACCTCCTCCAAGGGCTCATCAGTGAGGAGCCCGGCGATGGGCAGCGGCAGCGTCTTGAGGGTTTTCCCCTCCCGGCAGAGGGTAACGCCTCCCCCAACCCGAATAAGTTCCCGCGCGGCGGCATGGATATCCGCGTCGTTGTCTCCGATGGCAATGAGATTGTGGGAGTCGTGAGCGATGGTGGAGGCGATGGCGCCCCCCCTCAGGCCATAATTTTCCACGAGCCCCAGTCCGATGTTTCCCGTGGCGTGATGCCGTTCGATCACAACCAGCTTCAGGATATCCTGGTCGGGACGCGGCTGGAAACACCCTTCGGCGTTACGATGAACCGTGCGCTGCACGCTCTCCGTGAACAGGCTCATGGCCTGAAGGCACATGACCCGGGCGGTATCGGAGGACAGCCTCAGTTTCAGGTCTTCCACGGAAAACGGCTTCACGTTCATGCTCCTTTCCGCCCGTTCGGAACGCACCGGTGTCGTTTCAAAGAGGCACCGGCCTTCCTCGGATGTCTTGACACCCCGAAAGTAGGTCGCCACGACCCGAAAATCCCTCAGATCTTCGACTACGGCAAAGTCGGCGAAGTATCCCGGGGCGATGGCGCCCCTCTCTCGGAGGCCGTAACACTCGGCCGCATTGAGCGTCGCCATCCTGACCGCCGTAATGGGATCGAGCCCCTCGGCTACCGCAATTCTGAGGTGGTTGTCGATGTGCCCTGATGTGAGGAGGTCCTTGGGCTGGCGGTCGTCCGTACAGAACAGGCAGCGCCGGGCGTTTTCCGGCGTTACCCCTTTCAAAAGCGCTCTCAGGTTCCGGGCCGCGCTGCCCTCCCGCAACATAACGTACATGCCGTTCCGGATCCGCTCGGTCATCTCCTCAACCGTGGAGCACTCATGATCCGTCTTGATCCCCGCCGCCGCGTAGGCGTTCAGGGCCATGCCGGAAAGGAGCGGGCTGTGTCCGTCCGCCACCTTGCCCCTCAATCGGGCAGTCAGAATCTTGTCCAACACGGAAGACGCCGCGGAAACAACGGCCGGAAAGTTCATCACCTCTCCCAGCCCCAGCACCGACGGCTCGTCCATGAGGGCATCAATATCCGCGGCTTCCAGGCGCGCGCCGGATGTCTCGAAGGGCGTGGCGGGGACGCAGGAGGGAATCATGAAAAAGACGGAAAGGGGCAGGTCCCGCGCCGCCTCCATCATCAGGTAAATCCCGTCTTTCCCCAGGACATTGGCGATCTCATGGGGGTCGGCCACAACGGCCGTCGTTCCGTGGGGCACGACGGCCTGGGCGTATTTTCCCGGCAGCACGTGGGATGACTCGATATGCACATGGCTGTCGATGAGGCCGGGAATCACATAGCGGCCTCTAAGATCCACGGTTTCCCTGCCTTCATAGTCCCCTATCCCGGCGATCCTGCCGTCGCGGACGGTGAAGTCGCCCTTCACAATCCGGTGTGAAAAGACATCGACAATTCGGGCGTTTTTGAAAACCACATCACCCTTTTCCTTGCCGGCAGCCGTCAGAATCAGGCGCGTCAACCGTTCCTTTTCATCCCCATCACGCATGGCACTCTCCTGAAATAGTCAAATTTTATCTGTATCAGGCCCCTGCCCCGGACAAACAGGCAGGAACCGTTTGAGATCACAGGCGGCCCAGGGCCCGAAGAATCCCCTCTGGCGTGATGGGCCACTGACGCATCCAGACCCCGATGGCGTCATGAATCGCGTTGGCAATCACCGGCGCCGCCCCGTTCATGCTGACCTCGGAGATGGATTTCGCCCCGTAGGGGCCATGGGGGTCGTCTGTTTTTACCAGGACCACCTTGAAATCCTCCGGCACGTCACCAATCATGGGGACCCCGTAACTTCGCAGGTCCGTGTTCAGGGCGTGGCCTTCCGCGTCATAAATCAGGCCCTCATAGAGGGTGTGGCCAATGGACTTCAGCACGGCACCATACACCTGTCCCATGGCGAGTTCCGGGTTCACCGGCATCCCCGCGTCCATGAGGGCGTAGTATTTCTGGACCTCGATGGCGCCAGTGCGGATGTTCACCGCCACCTGGGCGAAGTGCGCCCCGTATGGAAAGGAAAACTTGTTGGTCGTGAAATGCCCTTCCCCGATAAGCTGCCCGATTCCCTTGCCGCTGTGGGTTTTCTGAGCCAGTTCCTCGTAGGTCAGCTCCCCTTTCTTGCCGACAACCTTGCCCGGGTAGGTAACATTCAGGTCCGTCTCCGGCTCGTTCAGGATCTCCGCGGCTGCCTGGATTATCTTTCTCCGCAGGTCCTGCGCGGCGAGCATGGACGCCCCGCCGGAGAAATAGGTACCGCTGGAGGCGAAAGCCCCCGAATCAAAGGGCGTGTTGTCCGTGTCCCCGGAGAGGATGGCAACGTTTCCCATGTCCGTGGCCAGCGTCTCCGCGGCCATCTTCACGCTGACGGTATCCAGCCCCGTCCCCAAATCGGCGCCGCCGGTCAACAGCATGAAGGTCCCGTCCCGCAACATCTTTATGGTGGCATTGGACTGGTCGAGTCCGGGAAGCCCCGATCCCTGCTGGATAATCACCACGCCCTTGCCGATCCGGACATCGGGATCATCCGCGGTTTCCCGCTTGCCCCATGCGATCATTCGTGCGCCCTCTTCCAGCGCGGGCCCCAGGCCACAGCTCTCCACCAGCGCTGCCTCGCCCTTGCGCCCCTCACCGAGGCACTTGAGAATCTCAAGCAGGTAGCCTTCACGCACCCGGTTTTTCTCGAGAAACGCAAGGGGGTCCATCCCCAGCGTGTCAGCCAGCTCGGCAGCGGCCATCTGGAGGGCGAAAGACCCCTGCGGCGCCCCGTATCCCTGGTAAGCGCCGGTCGGCGAGAGGTTCGTGTAATAAGACGTGACCTCGAACCGGAAGTTGTCACACATGAACAGGGGAAGCGATTTGGAGCACGCGTTCATGGGAACCGTCAGGGCGTGCGCTCCGTAGGGCCCCTCGTTGGCCTTCAGGTCCATAGCGACGGCTGTCAGCGTGCCGTTCCGCTTGGCGCCAAGCTTCACCTTGATCTTCATGGCCTTCCGCGTGCTGCAGGATTCGAACTCTTCCTTCCGGGTGTACTGGTGGAAAATGGCCCGCCCCGTTTTGTAGGTGGCATAGGCGCAGACCTCCTCCAGGAGGATATCCTGCTTGGAACCGTATCCCCCCCCGACCCGCTCCTTGATAACGCG
>WGDA01000140.1 GCA_015493505.1 Pseudomonadota bacterium
TCGATGACGACGATCTGCCGGCCGTCGATACGGTCCAGGAAACGGCGGAGCTTCTGTTCCGACCAGTAGGTCCCCGTTGGATTGTTAGGGTTGCAGACGAAGAGGATCTTGGTGCGGTCATCGATACGGGCTAGCATCGCCTCGTCGTCAAACCCGTAGTCCTTCAGGGGAATCAGGATCGCCTTGAAACCGGAAAATTCGGCGACCCATTCGTAGACGGCGAAGGTCTTGTCCGCGGTGATGATGTTGTCCCCCTCCTGGCAGAAGGCCTTGATGACAAAGGCGATGACCTCGTTGGCCCCGTTGCCCACGATGAACTGGTCGGGATGGAACCCGAACCGATCAGCCAGCTTGTAACGGAGGTAATAGACGTCTCCACTGGGGTAGATGGAGGCACGAAAGGGGGCAAATTTTCGGATGACTTCCCGGGCGGTTGGCGGAGGGCCGAGAGGATTTTCGTTGTTATTCAACCGGTAGAGGCGGGAGCAGCCGTAGAGCTTCATCAGCTCCGGATCGGGCTTGCTGGGGATATAGGCCTCGAATTTCTGGATGTAGGCCGGAACGAGCCTGTCAAGCGGAAGCGGCATCGTACTGAAAGAGCAGGAGGTCGCCCTTACCCGCGTAAGGGAGAATCACCTTCGGCGCGAAGTTCTGGGAGAGCAGGGCCGGAATCCACAATGCGTGCTCGGAGATCCCGAGATCGACCTCGAACAGGAGGTTGACGATTTTTTCCGCCGTGAGGGCGGCCACGTGGCGGGAAAGATTCTCGGCCACGTCTTGCCCGGGCCAAAGGGGCCGCAGGGTGGCCCGCCGCGCGGGCGGTTCAAACCGGGCGGAGATCACGGAGTGAGCGGGACGGTGCTCTCCCTCGTCATGGACGGGGAGAATCTCCCTGGGCAGAAAGAGACGCCGCGTGGTCTCCCTCAGGAATGGCTCGACGTCCGGGTGGACCCAAACCTTCGCGCCCAGGTCTTCGCGCATCATCCGGAAGAAATAGGGGTACTCTTTCCCCTTCTCTCCCCCGGAGTAGTCCCGGATGGTTCCCAGCTCCTCGAAATAGCCTGGAGGGATTTCCTCCGGGTGGTAGCGGTTGATCAGCCCAAGGACGGAGGAACGGGCAATCTTCCCCAAAACCCCATCCAGGAGGGCCCGGATGGTCTCCTCTCGACGCTCTTTCATGAAACAGTAGGGGCCGAAGCACTCGGCCATTTCCGGACTCAAAAGGTGCCAGAGGATACCACCCCCCACCGCGCCGGTGGCATCCTGGGCGACAAGCGCGCCATAGATTCCGCTCTTGACCATGTCCGCCACCTTGCCGGGATACCGAAAGGCTGCCGGATACCGGTTGGAGGGGACATACCGGAGGAGCAGGTAGGTGAAAAGCTTCAAGGATTCGGGTGTGGCATCTCGGACGGTGAGGGCACCGGAGTCTTCCGGCAACCGAACCTCTGGAATAGATCCCGATTCCGGATATTCCCGTTCCTTGACAATCCGAAAGATCACCCCTCCGTCCGCTCCCTTCTCAACGAGGAGAGAATCTACGGAACGGGCCGCGATGAGTAGGCCCATTTCTTCCAGGCTTGCCTCGCTCTCCGGGAAAACCGACGCCGTGATATTGAAGGCTCCCAGATCGATGTTTTCCACCGGGACCGCCAATTCCACGCTGAAATTGTAAACTCCGGTCGCGCAGCGGAGCGTAACCCGCGTTTCAGGCGGCAGAACCCCAATTAAGTGTGTGAAAATCTCTTCGGTTGCCAGGACCAGACGCAACGCCTCCTTCTCCCCGGCCCCAAGAGCCCTGCTCCCGCCTTCCACCACGTTCAGGACAACGGGAAGAAACGCCCTCTCGCATCGGACGGACAGCTCTACAGGAGGCAAGGGGTCCGTCATGATAAAACGTCCAAACCCAGCGCCGCTTCCTCGGACGGGAAGATCTTAAAAAGCGCGGTAAATCCTGAAATATCAAAGACCTCTTGGACGTTTTCGCGAAGCGCGCACAAAAGGAGTTCGCCGTTTTTGGCCTTCATCGCCTTCGCGCCAATGAGAAAAACCCGCAGCCCGGCACTGCTAATGTATTCCAGGTCCTTCATATCAATGAGAAGACGACCAATTTCCCCATTGCCAATCAAACGCCGGACCTCGTTTTCCAGTTCCGGGGCTTCAATGGCCGTAAGCTTTCCTTTGAGACGTAGCACGGACGCCCTATTCTTCTCTTCTACTGTGATTTCCATATGTGCCCCTCCTGAATATTTTTTTAACAAATTGACCACTCAAAGTCAACGAATTGAGAGAGAACAGGGCTGTTTCGGCAGATCTTGTGCCTTGTGGAGGGGCCAAGAAAGGGATATAAAAAGGCGAAGACACGTGCAGACAACATCTCAAATACGGATGGGTATGACAAAACCGGTTAAAATCGGTATCACGATGGGCGATCCCGCGGGGATCGGGTCTGAAATCATTCTGAAGGCCTACGCACGCCGGCTGCCGCTTCATTTCCCGATTGTCTTCGGAGATTTCAACGTACTGTCCAACACACTAACCTTACCAACCGTCAAAGAGATTCGGGTTCTCCGCGCCCTCACCGATCCACTGCTGACCAGCAGGGATGGTATCAACCTCTTTCCCGTCACCGGGCTATCACGCGATGTGATCCGGCCCGGGAAAGTAAACGCGGCCACCGGGCAGGCGGCGGGCCTGTATATTGAAACGGCCATCCAGGCCGCTCTTAATGGAGAGGTGGACGCGGTCGTTACCTGCCCCATCCACAAAAAGGCCTTTCACGAAGGGGGATACCCCTACCCTGGCCATACGGAGATGTTCGCGGCTCTGACTGGCACGAAACGCTTCGGCATGATGATGGCGTCAACGCCTCTCAAGGTGAGCCTGGCCACGATTCATCTTCCCTTGAAGGACGTCCCCGCGCGCCTGACGAAATCCGTGCTTCGGGACATGATCGCCCTAACCCTTGACACGATGCGAGGCTGGTTTGGCATCCCGGAACCATCGATCTGCGTCCTGGGGCTTAACCCCCACGCCGGGGAGGCAGGCGATATAGGCGTGGAGGAACGTCAAATCATCCAGCCGGTTGTTGAAGAGTTCCGCAATACGGGCCAGCGTGTGGATGGTCCCCTCCCCGCGGATACCGCCTTCACGCGGCCAAACCTGAAGCGATTCGACGCCTATGTCGCCATGTACCACGATCAGGGTCTGATCCCCTTCAAGCTTCTCGCCTTCGAAAGCGGCGTGAATGTCACCATGGGCCTGCCCTTCCCCCGGGTCTCCGTGGATCACGGAACCGCCCTGGACATCGCGGGAAAAGGCGTCGCGGACCCCGGCAGCCTGAGGTCGGCGATCCGATGGGCGGTCCGTTTCGCGCGGGTGAAAGGAAATTGACAACTCTTTCTCTATAAAACCAATCAGTCAAGACCTTATGAGAGGCGCGGAACGGGCCAATCTCCAGGTTTGAGAAGAAACCGTTCAAAGGTGCATCGGGTAGCCCTTTGCTCCCGAAATTTTGGCGGTAATGTCTCACATTCCGGCCGCCAGGCCATGCCATAACTCAGGATAGGGAAAAAGGCTTCAAAATCAATGGCGGGATTCAGACCCTTTTCCCTCAAGGACTGATAGGCTTTCAGGGCCTCAGGAAACTTATAGAGGACAAACCAGTTCAACCGATGGGCTTCCGGGATGTCCTCATTCTTTTCGTACCACAGATGAATCGCCTGCTCCCGCACGATCGCCTCGGCTTCCTCCAGGATCATGGCATAGTCAGAAGGATAAAAGGGTGGCGACAACGCCAGTTTTTTGCATTCATAGGTCACGCATTCCGCGAACGCGGTCATCATTCCCAATATGTACGCCTTCCTTTCGCTATCCCGGTTCATTCTCCTGTATCCTCCTCGTCTTCGTGCCCCCCAAGGTAAGCCTTTTTCATCATTTCGTTTTCCAAAAGCGCCTGTGCCGTGTCGTGTAACACGATTTCCCCCGTTTGTAAGACGTAGCCCCGATCCGCGATAGAAAGCGCCATATTGGCGTTCTGCTCCACCATAAAAATGGTCGTTCCCCGCTGGTTTACTTCCTGGATAATCTCAAACTGCTGGTTGACCAGCAACGGAGAAAGGCCCATGGAAGGCTCATCCATCAGAAGGATTTCAGGCCTCGAAAGAAGGGCGCGGCCCATGGCAAGCATCTGCTGCTCCCCACCGCTCAGGGTCACCCCCATCTGGTTGGCCCGCTTTCTCAGGATGGGAAACAGCTCGAAAATATTCTCAATTTCCTCTCTCACCTGCTCCTTGTCACGCCTCAGGTAGGCCCCCAGCTCCAGGTTTTCCATGACGGTCATTTTGGGAAAAATCCTCCGATTCTCCGGGACGATGGCGACGCCCATCGCGATAATCTCTTTCGTGGGTTTGCCATTGATGCGCTCACCCTTGAGCGTAATGGTTCCATTTCTGACCTTGCAGACCCCCAGGATCGTTTTCAGCGTGGTCGATTTCCCAGAGGCGTTCCCGCCAAGGAGGCACACCAGCTCTCCCGCATAAACCTCAAAGTTGATATCGTAAAGGACCTGAATGCTGCCATAGTAGGCGTCAATATGCTCAAATTTTAAGACCGGCTCTCTTTCCATGCCCCTTCCGTCCCAGGTAGGCCTCTACCACCTTTTCATTATTGGCAACGTCTCGGTAACTCCCCTCAGCGATCTTTACACCGTAATCGAGGGCGATCACGCGATCTGAAATCTCCCTCACCACATCCAGTTTGTGCTCAATCAAAAGAATCGTGTACCCATAGGTATCCCTTAGAAACTTGACAAATTCTGTAATCTCTTTTGTTTCCTGTGGGTTCATCCCCGCGGATGGCTCATCTAACAGCAACAGGCGCGCGTCTGTCATGAGGGTGCGCGCGATTTCGAGTCTCCGACGATTGGCATAGGAAAGGAAAATAGCTTGCTGGTTAAACCGGTAGCCCGTCAATCTGGTCCCAAAGAGCCCCAGAACCTCCCTGGCCTTCTCTTCCGTCTCCTTTTCTTCCTTGACATGCCTCGGCAAGTGGAACAGGATGGAGATTGGCCCCGCCTTCGTGCGGCAGAACCTCCCAACCTTCGCGTTGTCCATCACCGTCATCTTGCTGAACAGCCGGAGATTCTGAAATGTCCTGACAATTCCTATGGAGACAATTTTATGTGGTTTTAAGCCGGATATCTCCTGCCCCTCAAAAAGTATCCTCCCTTCCGTGGGCCTGTATATTCCGGATATCAGGTTGAACAGCGTGGTTTTTCCGGCTCCATTGGGCCCGATAATACTCAATATCTCCCTCTCGTGAACCACCAGACTCAGATTATCCAACGCCCTGACGCCACCAAAATCCTGCGTAACGCCTTTAACCTCAAGGGCGATCTTGTCGGTCTTCGCGTAAACGGGTTTCCTCTCCCTACTGATGGGCACAACCTTTCCGTTTTCATAATAAAGCTCCGTTGACGCCCTTAACCGGCCGGTTTCGTCTTTATCCGGGCGTTTCTTCTTTTTTGACAGAAATCCAATTTCTCCAAGGAGCCCCTGGGGCCGAAGCGCCATAAGAATGATCAAGATCAATCCATAAGACATCATGCGATAGGCACCGTACTCTCTCAGAAACTCCGGCAGAATGGAAAGGAGTATCGCCCCCGCGATGACCCCAGGGATATTTCCCAGTCCACCCAGAATGACCATACAATACACAATGACAAGTTGCGGAAAATCGAAGTTGTTCGGGAAAACCGAATTCTGCAAGGAAGCGAAAAGGACGCCCGCCGTCCCCGCGACAAAAGCCCCGATGGCAAAGGCCATCAGCTTCATTTTCGTGGTATTGACGCCTATCGCCTCCGCGGCGAGTTCATCCTCTCTCAATGCCTCCCAGCCCCTGCCATACCGTGAATTTTTCAACCGGTAGGTACCAAAGGTGACGAGAAAGGCGAAAAACCAGATGAGGTAAGAGTAGGCAACGGGAGACCTGACCTTCAGTCCAAAAAGGTTTATAGGATCAAAGCCATAGATGCCATTGACTCCCCCCGTTATGTTCACCGGCGTTTCGAGATTCAAAAGCATCAGTTTAAAAATTTCAGCAAAGGCGAGGGTCACGATGGCAAGGTAATCCCCCTTGAGCCTCAGGCTGGTAGATCCGAGGGCAAACCCAACCCCCATGGTAAGAAACGCGGCAAGTGGCAGCACGACAAGAAAGGGGAGGTGAATGCCCAGCTGATTAGACGACAGGAGCGCGAACGTGTATCCCCCTATGCCAAAAAACGCAATATAGGATAAATCAAAAAGCCCCGCGAAGCCGGCCACCACGTTCAGACCCAAGGCAAGCATCACCCATATACCGGTAACCGTATAGATGCGCAGCCAATACCCGTTTGGCATAAAATGCGGCAGGAGGATAAAGACGAGAGCTACCCCCGCAACCCAGCTGCTCTTGACACTTCTGCTTTGGGCGAAAAATCTCTGCATTTAGACCTTTTCCGGCACCTTTTCTCCCAGCAAGCCGGTTGGTTTTACAATCAGCACAATGACGAGAATGACGAATGTAACGACATCCTTGTATTCCGATGGCAAAAAGATTACGGCGAGAGACTCGCAAAGCCCCAGGAGGACTCCTCCCAGCATGGCGCCGGGAATGCTCCCGATCCCACCAAGTACCGCCGCCGTAAACCCCTTGAGACCCGCCTGAAACCCCACATAGTAATCCACCTGTGTAAACAACAACCCAACCAAGACCCCCGCCGCGCCCCCGAGGGCCGATCCTATGATGAAAACCATGACGATAATCCGGTCGACATCAATCCCGAGAAACGTGGCCATTTCCAGGTCTTGAGCGGTCGCACGCATGGCCTTTCCCGCCTTTGTCCTTTTTATCATGAGCGTTAGCAGCCCCATCATCAGGAAGGTAAGAATAATGACGAGGATACGCATAAAAGATATGACAACGGGTCCCACGTGTATGATCTGCAGACCCTTCGGGATAAGAGAGGAGACATAAAACGTGCGCGCCTTCGCCCCCTGGTAATTCAACACGAAATTTCTCAGAAAGATGGAAACGCCCAAAGCGCTCAGCAAAAGGTTGATCCTTGGCGCGTTCCGCAAGGGGCGATAAGCGAACCTCTCAGTCAGCACCCCCACGAAGGACGACACGATCATGGCCAGAATAATCATCAGAAAGATGACCGCCGCGGAATTCATAAAGACCTGGTGGTTTCGACTGAGCAGATGCAGCACCCACCATCCGGTAAAGCCACCGATCATGTAGATTTCCCCATGGGCGAAATTCAACATGCCGAGAATTCCGTAAACCATGGTGTAGCCGATGGCGATCAGCGCGTAAACACCGCCAAGCGTCAAACCATTCACAAGTTGCTGAGGCAGTTCCAATAAAAAAAGATGCATGTCCTGTCCGGGTAAAATAAGGCCCTGAATCAAAAGATCAGGGCCTCATGCTTAAAGGTTTATTTTCCTGTCATAACCGCAACCTGTTTGAACTTCTTGCCCACAACCTTGAAAAAGTAGGTTGCCCCGCCTTCCAGATCCCCTTTCTTGTTAAATGTGACGGGAAAACCGAGTATCCCATGATAATTTTTCGTCTTATGCAGCTCCTGAATCACCTCTTTGCGGGTTATCTTCCCATCCGCCGCCGCCCGATTAATCGCGGCCAAGAGAATATTCATTGCTTCATAAGCCGTCGGGCCAAATCCACTGATTGTTCCATACTTGCTTTCATACTTTTTTACATAATTGGCTGCCGCAGGAATAGCATAGATATCCGGGGCAAAGTGATACACATAGGCGCCTTCCGCCGCCCCCTGAGACGCCTCGATAAAGTCCTTGACATCCTTGGCCCCTTCCGTTCCGAGAAAGGTTGCCTTGATTCCCAGCTCTTTGGCCTGCCGCACCCCAATCGCCTGGTCAGGGGCGGTCGTGGCGACAAAAAAGAGCACATCGGGGTTATAGACCCTGACCTTTGTCAAAACAGAGGAATAGTCTTTCGCTCCGGCGACAATCGTCTCATGCAGAATATCCTTTATCCCGAGTTTCTTGAGCCCTTTAATGGTCTCTTTCGCCATATTCACGCAGTAGGCATCTCTCTCGTTGAGCACCGCGACCTTCTTCGCCTTGAGATAATTTTTTATGAAAAGCGCGCAGTTCCATCCATGCGAATCGTTTCTCGCGCACAGCCGGAAAAAGTTCTTGTAGCCCTGCTCGGTCAGGCTTGGCTTGGAAACCGCGGTCGTGATACAGGCCAGGTTACCCGAGGCATATATCCCCATCGTGGCCTGCGCGATACTGCTCATCGGCGGCCCAATCACGCCAAACATCAGCTTGTCTGCCACAAATTTACGGGCGACATTCACTGCCTGCGCGGGGTCCATGGCATCATCACCCATGATGTGCTTGAGCTTCACCCCATGAATTCCTCCTTTGGCGTTCCATTCGTCCAGGGCAATCTGGGCTGAGTGAAAGATTTCCATACAGGGCGAAGCCGCGTCACCCGTGAAAGCCCCCGCGTCCCCGATATGGATTTCAGTAATCTTCATTCCCGTGGCAGGATCCACCAGCCCGGCGGCATTGGCGCTGGCAAAAAAGCCACCCACGCACAGTGCCAGCCCAAGAATCATAAATATCCGAAACCTCTTTCCCATATTTTAACCCTCCCTTTGCGAAACCGGTTTAACCATTTTTAAAGAGATTCATTCACCCCCTTCCCGTTTATCGGTTTTTTTAAAATCCGGCCGAAGAGATAAAGGCTTCGTCCCGGGTCTTTTCAATCATTTTAAGGATATCCTTCTTCGCCAGTTGAAGATGATTCTTGATGGCCTTTTCGAGCCTTTGAAAATCCTTAGCCACAAACGACCTGAAAATTTCGTAGTGCCCATCCCGCGTTTTTCGGGCAAATTCCGGGATATGAATCAGGGAAATCCTGTATTTCAGGGAATGATCGCTCAAAGACTGACAGATGTGATACATGGTCTTGCTTCGGCTTGCCTTGTAGATGATATTGTGAAACGCGACATCAAGCTCCGTGAGCCCTTCCGTATGGCCGGACGCAACCTTTTCGTCCGTCATCTTGAGGTTGAGTTCCATGCGTTCCAGTTCAACGGGGGTAATCTTCTCAAGGGCGAGCCGTGCCGCCAGCAATTCTACCTCCACGCGGATTGTGAAAAGGTCCTCGATATCGTAATCGGACATTTCTTCAACGATATACCCAGCCCTTGGGATAGAGTAGAGAAACCCCTCCACCGCCAGCCGATGAAGAGCCTCCCGAATTGGAGTACGGCTGACTTTCATTTTCTCCGCGAGGGCGGATTCGACCAGGCGTGTCCCTCCAGCGATTTTCCCTCTGATGATTTCGTCCCTCAAAGTCTGATAAACCTGTTCGACCAGGGTATCTTCATTCCGTCGGGTCGCCTTCAGAACCTTCATCGTTATCGACTCACTCCATGGAACAGTGTTATGTATATCACTAACATATCAGTTGTATGTTGTCAATAACTTTTAATCATATCTCACTGGACCTTAATCAGATACAAGCACCATATTAGATATAGTTATGAAATACTATTGACATACTAAATAAACTCTGTTACAGAATAACCATTCAAACACCGTTTTTTAATCGAGGTGGAAATGAACACGTTAAAGGTCACAGTTGAAAGAATTGACGGGTATTGCAATCAACCCCTCCTGGTGGGGGACAGCTTTTTCGTGAAGGGGGGGGAGATAACAGTACCCCCGGGGAAACACATCTGTATGTGGGCGCTTCAAAGCATGATGCCCATATTCCCTCTCCTTCAAAGGGCTGAATCAAAAAAGGGAGACTGGACAAGCAAGGAGGGCCAGGTCTTCGTCTGCCCAGACCCCAAGGGAAAGGTCCATTATCGTATCGAACGAATAGGAGATACCACATGATTGTCGTGGATGCCGCGGTTTGCTCTGGGTGCAGCCGCTGTGAGGTAGCGTGCTCTTTCTTTCATTCGGGCAAGGTGGGGCGCGCCGGAGCGCGGATCAAAGTCGTGAAGATGGAAGAGATCGGTATCGACTACCCGGTGGTCTGCCAGCACTGTATCGAGCGCTATTGCCTCAAATGCCCGGAGAACGCCATTGAGATCGGGGCTCTGGGGCAGGTCATCATCTCCCCTACCCTCTGTACCGCGTGTGGTCTCTGCGAGGCCCTCTGTCCCATTGGTGCCATCGAGCTTTTCGAAGAAATCCCCTACGTCTGCGACCTCTGCGGCGGGGACCCCCGGTGCGTCAAAGCCTGCACGCTCAACGCGATCCGCTACGAACCGGAAACCACCCAGGCCGTTGCCCTCAAACCCTTCAAAAGAAAATCCCGGAACCGCTCTCCGGAAGAAAAGCGTGTTCAGTTCGCCCTGGCGGCTTCCGAGCCTATCCGAGAAACCTGGCTAAGTAAGAGGAGGGCCTAAGCGATGTTGCACGGCTACGGCGGATATATCCTGCGCGTGGACCTGGAAACGGGACACATCCGGCGCGAAAAGACCGATCCCAAATATATGATGAACGTTATCGGGGGGCGTGGCCTCAATTCCACCCGCCTGTACGATGAATTGCGGCGGGACGTGGATCCCCTATCTCCCGAAAACATGCTTCTGATAGGCGTGGGCCCCCTCACGGGAACCCTTCTTCCTGCCTCCGCCTATACCACCATCTCCGGGAAATCCCCCATGACCGGGATCCTGGGGGATTCCGCGGCGGGCGGTTTCTTCGGCGCGGAGCTGAAACAGGCTGGATACGACCAAGTCATCATCACCGGCAAACGCGACACCCCCTGCTACCTCCTCATCACCAACGACAATGTGGAGATTCGGGACGCGTCCCACCTGTGGGGCAGGGACATCTGGGAAACCACCACCGCCCTGCGGAAGGACTTGGGTGACAACGCCGTCCAGATCGCGGCCATCGGACCTGCGGGGGAAAACCTGGTGAAATTCGCGACGGTGGCGTGCAATAACTCCCGCATGTTCGGCCGGACCGGCATGGGATGCCTCTTCGGCGCAAAAAATCTCAAGGCCATTGCGGTTCGGGGAAAACGGCGGCTCACCGTGGCGGATACCCTCACCTATGCCAAGCTCTGTGAAAAGCTGGAAACCGATATTCGGCACCACCCCGAATACGCGCAGCGCCACGCCATGGGGTCCACCCTCCTGATGAAGGCCCTCAACGGAATCGGAATCCTTCCCACTCGGCATTTCCAGGAAGGTGTGTGCGACTACGTGGACGACATCAGCGGAGAAACCCTGGCGAAAAAATACAAGGTGAAAAACAAATCGTGCTTCAACTGTAATATCCATTGCTCCCGGTATTTCATCACACCGACGCACGAAGGGGAGGGCCCGGAGTATGAAACCCTCTGCAGCTATACCTCCCGCCTCGGGAACAGCGACCTGGAATTTGCCCTTCGCATGAGCACTTACCTCAACCGAATGGGGCTGGATTCCCTCAGCTCGGGAGAAACCATTGGCTGGGCGATGGAATGTGTTCAGCGGGGACTCATAACAAAAGAGGACCTGGACGGCATCGACTTTACCTGGGGCAACACACAAACCATCGAACAAATCCTCGAGATGATCACCCACCGCCGGGGGATCGGGGACGCCTTCGCCGAGGGGACCCGCAGCCTCGCTCGACGTTTCGGCAAAGGGACAGAAACCTACGCCTTCCATGTCAAAGGGTTGGACATGATCTGCGGGGACCCGCGTGGCATCAAGGCCTTCGGGCTTTGCTACGCCATCGCCTCTCGGGGTGGGGACCATTTGCGGGCGGAACCCTTTTTCGAGCTAACCGAGAGGTACGACGAAGCGGAAAAACGATGGGGAATCCGCGAGATCGCGGATCGGCTCGCCGTCAAAGGAAAGGCCGTCCTGGTGGAACACACGGAACGCCAGGCCCTC
Organism: Pseudomonadota bacterium; assembly: GCA_015493505.1. GTDB lineage: Bacteria > Desulfobacterota > S145-22 > S145-22 > S145-22 > S145-22. The sequence continues at coordinate 11,939 of WGDA01000140.1, forward strand.
CTTTCCGATTGCCTGACCATGTGTAAAAATATCGGCCTGAGCATGGACCTGATGAATATCGACTTCGCGTCCCGTCTCCTGACGGCGGGGACAGGGCTCAGGTTCACCCCGGAACGGGTGGACGACGCCCTCAAAGGGGTCATTGAACGCGACCGCCTCCTCAACATCGACTTCGGCATCAAACCCGAACAAGATACCCTCCCTGAAAGGTTTCGCACGGAACCCCTGAAGGAGGGGGCCTCCAAAGGCCATACCGTCCCCGTGGAGGAGATGGTCCGGGAGTACTATAAACTCAAGGGGTGGGACGAAAGAGGCGTTCCCCCTGCCCAATCCGGGAAACACGCCTGAGATGAGCGAGATCGTTCATGGCGGGACCGCCACCTACGGCCAGCTCGCTGGCATTCTCATGACCGATTCCCGGGCCCCCCGGATCCCCGGGGATCCCGGGCACGCGGAGACCTTCCCTTTTCCCGTGCGTTACGCCGTTCTCAAGGGGTTCCCTTTTGAAGACCTCATAGATATCAGGCGTGATCACCTGGACCGGGTGGTTGAGGCAGCTTTGAGCCTTCAGCGGGAGGGGGTCCGGTTCGTCGTGGCGGATTGCGGCCTTTTCACGCCCTTCCAGCGGGAGATCGCCAATCGGCTGGACATCCCCTTTCTGGGCTCCGCCCTCTCCCTGCTCCCCCTTATCGCCTCCTTCCTTCCCGAAAACCAGAAAATCGGAGTGCTCACCGGGGATACACGAATCCTGAAAGAGGCTCACCTGACGGCCGCGGGCGCCGACCCGGCGCGTTTCATCGTCGCGGGCCTGGACGATTGCGAGGAATTTCAGCGGGTCGTGGTCAACCGGGGGCTGGAGCTGAATGTGGACGCCATGCGGACTTGCGTCGTTCAGGCCGCAGGACAATTTTTCTCCATGGGCGAAACCATTGGCGCCATTCTGCTCGAGTGCACCAACCTGGCAAGCTTCCGCTACGACCTTCAGATGAAATACCGCGTCCCGGTCTTCGACATCGTCAGCCTCGTCGAATTTTTCGCCGGTGGGTACCTTCTCAGGCCTTTCAGAACGCGCTTTATTCCTTCACCGTAAAGGCCCTTCTTTCAGATTGTCCCGTTTTTACCTGAGCGAAGGGAACCCCTGAATGATTTCACGCGCGAATTCGCTGCAAGCAACCTCCTCCGCGTCTGGGCGGAATCGCGCCAGATCATAGGTCACCCGCCCCCTTTTCACCGCGGCCTCCACCCCGAGCTCGATGAGGCGGGCCGCCTCCCCCCATCCCATGAAATCCAGCATCATGGCGCCGGAGAGAATGAGCGAGGAGGGATTGACCTTATCCTGCCCCGCGTATTTCGGGGCGCTGCCATGCGTCGCCTCGAAAATGGCGACATCGTCACCCACATTGGCCCCCGGTGCCATCCCGATTCCGCCCACCTGAGCGGCACAGGCGTCCGAGAGGTAATCCCCGTTGAGGTTGGGCAGAACCAGGACATCGAACTCATCCGGGCGCAACAGGATCATCTGAAACATGGCATCGGCAATACGATCCTTGACGACGATTTTCCCCTGTGGGGGACGTCCCCCGGCGAGGTCTTCTTCCAGGACGATCACGTCTCCGTACATCTCGCGCGCGACATGGTACGCCCATTCCCGAAAGGCCCCCTCCGTGTATTTCATAATGTTCCCCTTGTGGACAAAGGTCACGCTTTTCCGGCCATGTTTCAGGGCGTAGTCAAACGCGCGTTTCACGAAGCGCCGGGTGTTTCCCTCACTGATGAACTTGATGCCGATCCCCGCGTCCTCCGGGATCTGCCATCCGAATCGTTCTTTCAGGTCTGCGATGAGCTCTCCGGCCTCCTTCGAACCACGGGGCCACTCCAACCCGGCGTAAACGTCCTCCACGTTTTCCCGGAAGATGACGACATCAAGCTTCTCTGGTTCCTTGACGGGAGAAACCACCCCCTCGAAATACCGGACGGGACGGATGCAGGTGTAAAGGTCAAAGTGCTTCCGCAGGGCCACGTTCAGGCTGCGGAATCCCGTACCCACCGGGGTGGTCAGGGGACCCTTGATGGCGATATGGCACCGCGCGATCGTGTCGAGCGTTTCGTCGGGGAGGGGAGTGCCCGTTTCCTTCATGGCCTTCTCGCCCGCCAGCACTTCTCGCCAGGCAATCTTGCGCGCATTGCCATAGGCCGACTGGATGGCCGCGTCAAAGACCATCCGTGACGCAGGCCAGATATCCCGCCCCACGCCATCCCCCTCGATATAGGGAATCAACGGCGTGTCGGGGATGATAAACGATCCATTACCCGCTTTGCGTATCAGTTCACCTTTCATTCTTTTCTCCGCTTTGTACACTTTCCCGCCTCATCTTTCGCTGCCAGTCTTACTCTGGAAATTTCCGGCATCACTCATCACGCCTGTCAAGGAATAAATAAAAACGATTCGGCGGTTACCCACCCAGATTGAACCCTCCATGCCGGACCACATGCTCCACCAGGCCCCCGTCCGTCAGGATGCGGGTCATGACCTCGGGAAGAGGGGGAAATGTCAGGTCAAAGCCTCCCGTGTGATCTTTGAGCACCCCTGCCGCTAAATCTATGGAAAGGTGATCTCCCTCGTGAATGTTCGTTGTGTCACACATGATGACGGGGAGACCGATATTGATACAGTTCCGGAAGAAGATCCGCGCGAAAGACTTTGCCACCACAGCTGAAACCCCCGCCAGCTTGATGACGGTGGGGGCGTGTTCCCGGCTGGATCCCTGGCCAAAGTTCCGCCCTCCGACCACGATATCGCCGGGACGGACGCCCTTGGCAAAATCTTCCCGGGCGTCCTCGAGAACGTGTTTGGCCAGTTCTTCCAGGTTTGAACGCAGATGGAAATATCGTCCCGGGGTAATGTGATCCGTACTGATGCCATCACCAAAAACCCACGCCCTTCCCTCAAGTTTCATATCCGCTCCTGTGCATATTTCCTGGGGTCTGCAATTTTTCCTTCAATGGCCGTGGCGGCGGCGGTCATTGGAGACGCCAGATAAATTTCGCCTTCCGGGTTGCCCATTCGCCCTCTGAAATTCCGGTTTTGCGTGGAAAGACACCGTTCGCCATCACCCAGGGCTCCGGCATGCACCCCCACGCAGGGGCCACATCCGGGCGTCACGAGGGTTGCCCCCGCATCGATAAATGTTTTTAACGCCCCGCTTTGCATCAGTCCCTCGAGTACGCGGCGTGACGAGGGGACAATCA